>JANMAP010000430.1:0-5398 GCA_031359905.1 Burkholderiales bacterium
GCGAGTTGAGTCCGAACGGAATCGCGCAGCCGAGCGCAAACACAGGGTCCTTGCCGAAGAAGTAGTACGGCGCGGTGTGGGCGATCTCGACGGTGCGGCCTGCACGCCGTCGACCACGCCGAACGCCGGCATCAACTCGCCGGCAGCGTGCGTGCTGATCTGGAACTTGCCGCCCGTCATCTCGCCGACCTTGCGCGCAAAGATCTCGGACCCGCCGAACAAGGTGTCGAGCGATTTCGGGAAGCTGGACGCCAGGCGCCAGCGGACGTTCGCCTGGGCATGCACGACGGCCGGGGCCACACCCGCGGCAAGCACGCCCGCGAGACCGGCGCCGTGAACGAAGGAACGACGTTCCATGAATTGGTCTCCAGAAGACAGGATGAAGTAAAAAGTCAGCGCGCGAAGTTTAGGATTCGCCCCTCAGCGGATCAGGCGGGTTTTCCCGCTCGGCGGGCGCGCTGCATCCGCACCCGCGGCCCTCAGGCGCCGGCCAGCTTGAGCCGCGACACCAGCACCGATCCGACCGACTTGCTGCCCGAGGTGTAGACATCCGCGCCCACGGCCTGGATGTCCTTGAACATCTGCTTCAGGTTGCCGGCGATGGTCACTTCATGCACCGGGTGCACGATGCGCCCGCCTTCGACCCAGAAGCCCGCCGCGCCGCGCGAATAGTCGCCGGTCACGTAGTTCACGCCCTGCCCCATCAACTCGGTGACGAAGAGTCCTCGGTCGAGCTTGCGCAGCATCGCGCCGAGATCGTCGCCGGGCCGCGTCTTGCGGCTGGTCATCGCCAGGTTCTGCGATCCGCCGGCGTGGCCGGTGGTCTTCATGCCCAGCTTGCGCGCTGAATAGCTCGACAGGAAATAGCTCTGCACCACCCCGCCGTCGACGACCTTGCGCTGCACCGTGCGCACGCCTTCGTCGTCGAACGGCGCACTGCCCTTGCCCTTGGACAGGTGCGGGTCCTCGACGATGTCCAGGTGCTTGGCCAGCACCTGACGGCCCAGGCTGTCGAGCAGGAAGCTGGCTTTGCGGTACAGCGAGCCGCCCGAGGTCGCCTGCACAAAGGCGCCGAGCAGGCCGGCGGCGACCGTCGATTCGAACAGCACCGGCACTTCGCCAGTCGCCACGCGCGCTGACTTCAAGCGTGCCAACGTGCGCTCGGCAGCGTAGCGGCCGACGACCTCGGGGCTGGCCAGTTCGCTGGCGTCGCGCATCGACGTGTACCAGCCGTCACGCTGCATGCCCTTGCCGCGGCCGGCGATCGCCGACACCGAGATGTAGTGCCGCGAACTCGCGTAGCCGCCACGGAAACCGCGCGAATTGCCGGCCCAGAAGTGCGCCTGCTGCGCCGACACGCCGGCGCCTTCGGAATTGGTGATGCGCTTGTCGACGGCCAGCGCTGCCGCCTCGCAGCGGCGGGCCAGTTCGGCGGCCGCGGCGGCGTCGATGTCCCAGGGGTGGAACAGGTCCAGGTCGCGCTCGGCCTCGCGCGGCGTGGCCAGGTCGTCGGCGTCGGGCAGGCCGGCGGCCGGGTCTTCGGCGGTGAAGCGGGCGATGTCGTAGGCCGCCTGCACCGTCTGCTGCAAGGCCGCGGCGGAAAAGTCCGAGGTACTGGCGTTGCCGCGCCGCTGGCCGAGGTAGACGCTGACACCCAGCGACTTGTCGCGGTTGCGTTCGACGTTCTCGAGTTCGCCCTTGCGCACCGAGACCGACAGGCCCACGCCTTCGGACACCTCGGCGCCGGCATCGCTGGCCCCCAGCCCGCGGGCCAGCGCCAGCGCATCGTCGACGATCTGTTGGAACTGCTCCAGGCGGAAGCCGAAGCCGCGGTCGGCACGGGGAGAGGACATCGATGTCGGCACGCGGCAAGCGGCAAGGGAGCTTCGGGGGGATGGCGACACAGCGACCCGCGGGCCGGCGTGAAGTCACGCACTTATGATACCGGCCCACCTTGGAGAGCCCACCAGCCATGAGCCGACGCGCCGCCCCGCACCGCGGCATCGATGTGCACTACGGCGAGGTCGACGATGCCGTCGCCGACGCCGATGCGCGCCCGAGCAAGACCCAGCTCAAGCAGCGCTCGCACGATCTGCAGGCGCTGGGCGAAGCGCTGGCCGCGCTGTCCGACGAACGCCTGGCGGCCACCGACATGCCCGAGTCGCTGCGCGACGCCATCGACGCCTTTCGGCGCACCAGGTCGCACGAAGGCCGGCGCCGGCAGATGCAGTACGTCGGCAAGCTGATGCGCGGCGCCGACGAAGAAGCGCTGCGCGAGGCTGTCGCCGAAGCCACGCTGGGCACCGCGCGCCAGGCGCTGGCGCTGCACGAGACCGAACGCTGGCGTGCCGAGCTGATGGCCGATGACGACGCCCTGACGCGTTGGCAGCAGGCCCATCCCGAGACCGACACGCAGCAGTTGCGCAGCCTGGTGCGGGCCGCCCGGCGCGACGCAGCCGGCCTGCCCGCCGAAGCGCGCCAGCCGAAGAGCTTTCGCGAGCTGTTCCAATTCATTCGCCCGATGATCAGCGTATGAGCGACCGTACCCCCCCGGCTCTTGCCGTTCCTGCCTTCGATCCGGTGCGCATCGGCATCGTCTCGATCAGCGACCGCGCGTCCAGCGGCGTCTACGAGGACCAGGGTTTGCCGGCCTTGCAGGACTGGTTGTCGCGCGCGTTGCGCAACCCGATTGAATGGCAGCCGCGGCTGATCCCCGACGAGCAGGCTGGCATCAGCGCCGCGCTGCGCGAACTGGTCGATGTGCAGCACTGCGACCTGGTGCTGACCACCGGCGGCACCGGCCCGGCGCCGCGCGACGTCACGCCCGAAGCCACGCTGGCAGTGGCCGACAAGGTGATGCCGGGCTTTGGCGAGCAGATGCGTCAGATCAGCCTGGCCTTCGTGCCCACCGCGATCCTGTCGCGCCAGGTGGCGGTGATCCGCGGCCGGGCCTTGATCATCAACCTGCCGGGCCAGCCCAAGTCGATCGCCGAAACGCTGCAGGGTCTGCCGCAGGCCACGCCGCCGGTGCACGGCATCTTCGCCGCGGTGCCGTACTGCGTTGACCTGATCGGCGGGCCGTATCTGGAAACCGACGCGGCGCTGTGCAAGGCCTTCCGGCCCAAGTCGGCCCAACGGCCGAACTCAAGCGTCGGCTGAATCCGGCTACCGCGATCGGCCGCGGCGCTGGCGCTTGGCGTCGAACATCGAAGCGTCGGCACGGTGCAGCAGGGCTTCAGCCGTGGCTCCGTCTTCGGGATACATGGCCATGCCGATACTGGCCTGGACCGAGACGACGTGCTTGTCGATCAGCACCGGCGCCGCAATCGATTCGACCAGCGCAGCGGCGAGTGGGCGCAGACGGCTCCGGTCAGGCATGTCGTGCAGCAGGCAGACGAACTCGTCACTGCCGATGCGGCTGACCATGTCGGCCGTGCGCAGCGCGTGTTGCAGCCGCACCGCCACCACACGCAGCACGGCGTCGCCGAAGGCATGGCCGTGGCGGTCGTTGATGGGCTTGAAGGAATCCAGGTCGATGAACAGCAGTGCCAGCGACGTCGGCCGTGCCGCCCCCGGGGCCAGCGCCTCTTCGAGCCGCTCGCGCAGCAGGCGCCGGTTCGGCAGGCCGGTCAGGTCGTCATGGCGAGACCGGTGCTGGGACTGGCGTTCGAGCTCGCGCGCCGTCGCCAGTTCTGCGCGCAGCAGCAGCAGTTCGCTCTGGTCCGCCTGCGGCAACGCATCGGGCGTCGTGAATGTGGTGACGGCCGGCGCACCGGGCCGGGCCCGGTCGCGGGCTTCGATCTGCAGGGCGTGCAGCCGCTCCAGTGAATCGACGCAGTCGGCCACGGTTTCGCGGGCCGCAGCGGTCGGCAACAGCAGCCCTGCCGGGGCGCCGGCGACCAATGCCAGCAGGCGCGCGCGCACGGCGTTGAACATCAGGTCCCAGTCGTCGGTCGCCGTCTCCGCTGCAGACGTCGCCGGCGCCGTGGCGACCGGCTGCGACACGCGGCGCGGCACCAGGCGGGGTGCCCACGATGCGGTGGCAGAGGTCGGCTGGCCGTTGCCGCTGGAGCGCTGCAGGCCGTAGTCATGGGCAGTAGTCATGGTGCTCCCAACCGCCCCTCGGCGCCGCGATGACGGGGCGTTGACGGGTCAGATCCTGGTGACAGAGCCCAGAATGTAGAAACATGCCGCGATGCGCGGAATGTCTTGTGACATACCGCTGAGCAGCGCAGTGCCGGGCCGAACAAAGAGGTTCGACAAGCGATGAACCACGTCCCCAGCAGCATCTGCCCGCGCCGTCCGCACCGGTCTGGCGGCGGCGTGGTCTTGTGCGCCACCGCATGCGCCCGATCGACGATGACGATGCGCTGCGCAGGCGACGTCTGCAAATGTGGCCGTCGGCCGGCTACGTCTTCCGCTGCGCCTACCGCTCGGTGCTGCCGGTCTTCGACGTGCCGCGGCTGGTGCTCGTCGACAGCTGGCTGTCGAGTGTCGTGGTCGGCCGGTCGGTCGGTCGGCACCATCGCCGAGTTGTACTTCGTCGCCCAATGGGCCCTGCTGCTGCACCGCAGTTGACGTCGCTGGACTGCCATGGCGCGCCGCGCATCGCCCTGGCGCTGCTGCCGCTGATCGCCGTGGCCGAGATGTGTTCGTGGCACGCCGTGCTGACGACCTGGAATCTGGGCCATGTGATCTGGGCCATGTGATCGAAGAATCGCTATGGGGGTTCAGCGCAGCGCTGTTCGCGGCTGCGCTGCTGCTCGTGCGTCCGCACAGCGCACGCGAGCAGCCGCTGAGTGTGATCCAGGGCCTGCTCGACGCGTCGTCGGGCTGGGTCGTGTCGCACCGCTGGGACGACTGGAAGAGCGAGGTGGTCTGGATGTCGCTCTCTTCAGCGGCCGTTTGGCTGAGCATCGGCCTGATCCACGCCCCCACGCTGCGCAATGCTGAGCGACGCCGCGCCGACGGCCCGCAACAGGCGCCGACGCTGGCTACTTGACGAGCCGGTTCAAACGCTCGGCGTCGAACGATTCGGTGGTGTGCGCGTCCTGCGGCATGCAGTCGTCGGCCGGCAGTTCGCGGGCCCGCGTCGCCAGCTTCTCGATCGCCGCCCACAGCAGAGCGATCTGGTGCTCCTGGCCCGAAGCGTTGTCGATCAGACCTTTCATGGCCACCGACACTGGATCGTCGCCCTGCGTGATGCCGTAGGCCGAGAAGCCCAACTTCGCCGCAGCGGCCTCGCGCGCACCGTCGACCTTCTTGAGCAGCACGCGCGCCGGGTTGCCGACCGCCGTCGCGCCCGGTGGCACTTCTTTCAGCACCACAGCGCTCGCGCCGATGCGCGCGCCGTCGCCGACCGTGAAGCCGCCCAGCACCTGCGAATTGGCACTCACGA
>JANMAP010000477.1:0-1927 GCA_031359905.1 Burkholderiales bacterium
AAAGCTGCGCAGCAGCTCCGGCAAGGCGTCGATGACGATCGCATGGCCCTTCAGTTCCACCAGATGGCCGACCATCAACAGCACCGGTGCACCGTGCAACGCCAGGGCTTCCCGCGAGGTCTCGACCGGCAGCGGCATGAAGCGCTCCAGGTCGACCCCGTTGCGCAGCACGTGCAGCTTGGCCGGTGCGACGCCCCACGACTGCAGGGTATCGACCAGCGACCGGCTGACGCCGCAGACCGCGCTGGCACGCGCCGCCGCCCAGCGCATCAGCGCCCGCGGCAGCGCATGGTTCCCGACCAGCGTCACATCCGACCCGCGCGCGGTAACGATGAAGGGCTTGCGCAGCCAGCCGGCCAGCAGCGCGGCGGCCACGCCGTCCGGGTAGAGGTAATGGGCATCGATCAGGTCGAAGTCGAAGCCTTGCGCGGCGATGGCGCGCGCCGCGGGCAGCGCAGCCGCGGCCAGCAAGAACGGCGCGACGCTCATGCCGACCTTGGGCAGCATCGGATAGCGTGGATGGAAGACATCGATCCCGTTGCGGTGCTCGAAGCGCGGCGTGCGCGCCTGCAGCGCATAGCTGCCGAACCGCGCATGACCCGAGAAGAACCAGGGCACGGGAGCGAGCACGCGCGCCTGCACGTCGCCGCGGCGCAGCAACTCGCGCAGCCGCGTCTCGACGAACACGCCATGGACTTCGCGCACGCTGCTCGGGTACAGCGTGGAGAACAGCAGGGACCGGATCGCAGGCGCTGACATCGACGCGGCGCTACCAGGCAAGGCCCTGCACCTGGGCGCGCAGCGCCTGGCGATCGGGCAGGTTGACAAGGTCCAGCACCACCTGGTCGGGCCGGGCGAGCCGGGTCAGCGCCTGCACCACGTAGGGTGTGGACAGGCCGGCCACCAGCAGGTCGCAGCCGCTGATCACGGCATCGAGATCGGGCTGCAGCAACTCGCCGATGTGCGGCAGGTGCTGTTCGATATAGCGGCGGTTCGCGCCGAGCAGGCTGGACAGGTGCACGTCCGGGTCGTAGATCGAAAGCGTCATGCCCTTGCCGATGAGCTGCTCGGCCAGCGTGACGAGCGGGCTTTCGCGCAGGTCGTCGGTGCCGGTCTTGAACGACAGGCCGATGAAGCCGATGCGGCGCTTGCCGGTGGACAGGATCTTGCGCAGTGCAAGACCCAGGTGCGCCTGGTTCGAGGGCAGGATGCCGGCCAGCATCGGCAGCTCGACATCGTGGGCGCGCGCGAGGTGCGTGGTGGCGCGCAGGTCCTTGGGCAGGCACGAGCCGCCGAAGGCGAAGCCGGGCTTGAGGTAGGCGCGCGAGATATTGAGCTGGGTGTCCTGGCACACCAGGTCCATCACCTCGAAGGCGTCGACGCCGAGCGCCTCGCACAGCCGCGCGGTCTCGTTGGCGAAGGTGATCTTCAAGGCGTGGAAGTTGTTGCAGCAGTACTTCATCATCTCGGCCGAACGCACCGAGGTGGCGATGAACTTGCACGGCAGGTGGCCGAACAGCTCGCGCACCTTCTCGATCGCATGCGCGTGGTTGGCGCCGATGACGGTGAACGGCGGCTTGTCGTAGTCGCGGATCGACGAGCCTTCGCGCAGGAACTCGGGCTGGAAACACAGGTGGAAGTCGACGCCGTCGCGGCCGCCCGATTCACGCTCGATGATGCCGCGCAGCAGCCCTTCGACGCTGCCCGGGATCAGGGTCGAGCGGAATACCACGACGTGCGGCACCCGCTTGCCAACCAGCGCGCGGCCGATCTCGTGCGCCAGGCCGACGATCGCGCCCTGGTCCTGGCTGCCGTTGTAGGCCGAGGGCGTGCCGACGCAGACCAGCGACAGCTCGCTGCCGCGCACCGCCTGCGCGGCGTCGGTGGTGACGGCGACGTTGCCGCCCGCGGCCACCTGCGCCATCAG
>JANMAP010000502.1:0-1550 GCA_031359905.1 Burkholderiales bacterium
CCGACGACGGTCTGCTGGTCGATTTCATCCCGCACATCGCGACCACCGCCGAACTGCAGAAGAAGCTGCTGGTCGACAACCCGATGCGCCTGTACTGGCCGGCAGAGTCCTGAAGAGAGAGACCAAAGCAATGGCCCTCGACAAACCCTACCTCGACGTGCCCGGCACGACCATCTTCGACGCCGACCAATCGCGCAAGGGCTACTGGCTGAACCAGTTCTGCATGAGCCTGATGCAGGCGGCCAACCGCCGGCGCTTCCTGGCCGACCAGCGCGCCTACCTCGACGAGTGGCCGATGACCGAAGCGCAGAAGCTGGCCGTGCTGGCCCGCGACCTGAATCGCTGCATCGCCGAGGGCGGCAACATCTACTTCCTGGCCAAGCTCGGCGCCACGCACGGCAAGAGCTTCCAGCAGATGGCCGGCAGCATGACCGGCATGACCGAAGACGAATACCGCGACATGATGATCGCCGGCGGCCGTTCGGTCGAAGGCAACCGCGTCGTCGGCGAACACGGCAGCGCGCAGGCCGACCGCCAGCCGCAAGGCCACGCAGCGAAGCCGGGCTTCTGACATGGCCACGATCACCGCCTCGGTCTACACCAGCCACGTGCCGGCCATCGGTGCCGCCCTCGATCTCGGCAAGCACCACGAGCCGTACTGGCAGCCGGTGTTCGCCGGCTACGCGTTCGGCCAGCAGTGGCTGCGCGACAACCCGCCCGACGTGATCTTCCTGGTCTTCAACGACCATGCGACGGCCTTCAGCCTGGAAATGATCCCGACCTTCGCGATCGGCACCGCGGCCGAGTACGCCATCGCCGACGAGGGCTGGGGCCCGCGCCCGGTGCCCAAGGTGATCGGCCATCCGGAACTGGCCGCACACATCGCGCACAGCGTGATCCAGGACGACTTCGACCTGACCATCGTCAACCGGATGGACGTCGACCACGGGCTGACGGTGCCGCTGTCGCTGATGTGCGGCCCCCGCGACCCGGTGAAGGACGCCTGGCCCTGCCCGGTGATTCCCTTTGCCGTCAACGTCGTGCAGTACCCGGTGCCCAGCGGCCGCCGTTGCTTCCAACTCGGCCGCGCGATCCGCAAGGCCGTCGAGAGCTACGACCAGCCGCTGAAGGTGCAGATCTGGGGCACCGGCGGCATGAGCCACCAGCTGCAAGGCCCGCGCGCCGGGCTCATCAACCGCGACTGGGACCAGCGCTTTCTCGACCGGCTGATCAGCGAGCCCGCAGCGCTGGCCGAGCTGCCGCACATCGACTACGTGCGCGAGGCCGGCAGTGAGGGCATCGAGCTGGTGATGTGGCTCATCGCGCGCGGCGCGATGTCCGATATCGCGCGCGGCGCGATGTCCGATATCCCGCGCGGCGCGATGTCCGACATCCCCGGCGGCCCGCCGCCGAAGGTGGTCCGGCGCTTCTATCACGTGCCCGCCAGCAACACGGCGGTGGGCCACCTCATATTGGAGAACGCATGACGATCAAGGTCTGTCTCGCCGGTGCCGGCGCTTTCGGCATCAAGCACCTCGACGGCATCAAGC
>JANMAP010000059.1:0-3338 GCA_031359905.1 Burkholderiales bacterium
CAGACGCCGCCCGATCGCCTGGTGGCGATGTGCGACCGCGCCGAGATTCCGTTGTTCGTGACCGCCGAGTCGGCCGGCCACGTGATCGACGTGGTGCGCGGTTACCTGGGCGAACACTTCGCCGACCGCACCACGCGGCACGGGGTGTTCATGGACATCCTCGGCCTGGGCGTGCTGCTGACCGGCGAATCGGGCCTGGGCAAGAGCGAGCTTGGGCTGGAGCTGATCAGCCGCGGCCACGGCCTGGTGGCCGACGATGCCGTCGACATCTACCGCATCAGCCAGACCTCGCTGGAAGGGCGCTGCCCTGAACTGCTGCAGAACCTGCTTGAAGTGCGCGGCATCGGCCTGCTCGACATCAAGGCCATCTTCGGCGAGACCGCGGTGCGGCGGAAGATGCGCCTGAAGCTCATCGTCCACCTGGTGCGCAAGGAGACGATGGAACGCGAGTTCGAGCGTCTGCCTTACGAACCGCTGTTTGAGGAGATCCTCGAACAGCCCGTGCGCAAGGTGATCATCGCGGTCGACGCCGGGCGCAACCTGGCCGTGCTGGTCGAGGCCGCGGTGCGCAACACGGTGCTGCAACTGCGCGGCATCGACACCTACCAGGAATTCATCCAGCGTCACCAGAAGGCGATGGAGCGCGGCGAACCATCCTGAGAACCTCGGCACGGGCCGGCGCCGGCCGCGGCGGTGCTACTTGTGGCGGTGCGCGCAATCCGGCTTGGTGCAACGAGCATACAGTGCCAACGAGTGCTCCTGCAGGTCGAAGCCTCGCGCTTCGGCGATCGCCCGCTGGCGCAACTCGATCTCGCTGTCCATGAATTCTTCGACGCGGCCACAGGTCAGGCACACCAGATGGTCGTGGTGCTGGCCTTCGTTGAGCTCGAACACCGCCTTGCCGGACTCGAAGTTGCTGCGCGTCAACAACCCGGCCTGCTCGAATTGCATCAGGACGCGGTAGACGGTGGCCAGGCCGATGTCGGCGTTGTCAGCGAGCAGCGCCTTGAAGACATCCTCGGCCGTCATGTGACGCCGCGCGGTGCGCTGGAAGACCTCGAGGATCTTGATCCGCGGCAGGGTCGCCTTGAGCCCGCTGCTCTTCAGTTCGTCGGCGTGTGTGGTCACGAGCGCGTCCCCAGGCGGTGCCCCCGCTAAGATCGGCACATCATAGCCACCCGGCCGGCCCTCGTCCCGAGGCCCAGCCGCGGCCCGAAGCGAGCCACCCAGTCCATGTTGCGAAGCGTTTTGATCATCACCGGCCTGCTGGGCACGCTGGGCCTGAGCGGCTGCGAATCGCTGCAGCGCACCGACAGCCTGTTCGGCCTGATCACCCCCTACCGCATCGACATCGTGCAGGGCAACGCCGTGACGAAGGAGCAGGCCGCGCTGATCAAGCCCGGGCTGTCTCGGCTGCAGGTGAAGGACATCCTGGGCACCCCGCTGATCAGCGACCCCTTCCATGCCGACCGCTGGGACTATCTGTTCACGCTGCGCCGGCCCGGCACCGCGCTGCAGCGCCGCAGCGTGATCGTGATCTTCGACGGCAACGTCGTGAAGTCGATCGAGGCCGACGAGCTGCCCACCGAACGCGAGTTCGTGGCTTCGATCAGCCGCTTCAAGGATCCGCGCGCGCCCAAGCTCGAACTGACCGAGGACGAACGCAAGGCCCTGCCGCTGCCGCCCCAGCGCGAAGCCCCGCCGGCCGAGCCGCTGGGTCCGGTGCGCAGCTACCCCCCGCTCGAACGCACATGAAGCTGGCGATTGCCGGCAGTTCAGGCCGCATGGGCCGCATGCTGATCGAGGCGGTGCTGGCCAGCGGCGACTGCCAGCTCGTCGGCGCCCTCGATGCACCGGGCAGTGCCGCGCTGGGGCTCGACGCCGGCGCGTTTCTCGGCCGCCCCACCGGCGTGCCCATCACCGCCGACATCCGCCTGGGCCTGCAGGGCGCCGATGCGGTGATCGACTTCACCCGCCCCGAAGGCACCCTGGCGCACCTGGCGATGTGCCGCGAACAAGGCGTGCGCGCGGTCATCGGCACCACCGGCTTCACGGCGGCGCAGAAGGCTGAACTGGCCGCCCACGCCGAGCATCTGGCGCTGGTTTTCGCGCCGAACATGAGCGTCGGCGTCAACGTCATGCTGCGACTTCTCGATCAGGCAGCGCGCGCCCTGGGGCCTGACTACGACATCGAGGTCATCGAAGCCCACCACCGCCACAAGGTCGACGCGCCCAGCGGCACCGCACTGGCGATGGGCGAGGTGCTGGCGCGGGCGCGCGGCGTCGACCTCGACGGCCAGGGCGTCTTCGCGCGCCACGGCCACACCGGCGAGCGCGATCGCCGGAGCATCGGCTTTGCCACCGTGCGCGGCGGCGATATCGTCGGCGAGCACACGGTGATGTTCGCCGGCAGCGGCGAACGCATCGAGATCAGCCACAAGAGCAGCAGCCGCGCCAACTACGCCGAAGGCAGCCTGCGCGCAGCGCGCTTCCTGGCCGGCCTGCCGCCCGGTCAGGCGGGGCTGTACGACATGGCCGACGTGCTCGGCCTGGCCCCGCCCGGCTGATCCGACCGTCACGATGCAGGGCCTGGCCGATTTCTGGACCCAGAGCGACGGCGTCAGCCGCTTCGTCGCGCTGCTGTTGCTGGCCATGTCGGTCGCCGCCTGGGTGCTGATCCTGTGGAAGGGCTGGCTGCTGCGCCGCGCCGCTGCCGACATCCGCCGCGCCGTGCCGGCCTTCTGGGACGCGCCGGGCACCGGCCCGGCGCGGGCCCGCGTGGCCGCGATGGACCGCGAACACCTGCTGCTGCCGCTGATCGACGCCGCGTCCGCCGATCCGGTGGCGGGCACGCTGGAAAGTGCGGGCGCGCTCGAATCCCAACTCACGCGGCGCCTGCGCGACGCGCTGCACCGCGGTCTGGCGCATCTGCAGTTCGGCCAGGTGCTGCTGGCCTCGGTGGGCAGCACCGCGCCGTTCGTCGGGCTGTTCGGCACCGTCTGGGGCATCTACCACGCGCTGACCGGCATCGCCAGCGCCGGCAGCCTGAGCATCGACAAGGTCGCCGGCCCGATCGGCGAGGCGCTGATCATGACCGCCACCGGCATCGCCGTGGCGGTACCCGCGGTGCTGGCCTTCAACATCTTCGGCAAGTGGGTTGCCGCCTGCGAAGCCGAACTCGAGGGCTTCGCGCACGACCTGCGCGAGATGGTGCTGCACATGCCGCCGCCCGGCGCCCGGCGTTCGAACCCGCAACCCGGCACCTGAAGTGAAGCCCCACGCTCGCTTCGCTCGCTGCCCCCCGAGGGGGCGCGTCATCGGCTTCGGGCGGCCGGGCG
>JANMAP010000078.1:0-21629 GCA_031359905.1 Burkholderiales bacterium
CGCGCGCGCGGGGGAGGACGAGCGTTGAGCGCAAGCTCCCGGCCGGCGCTGCTGCCCTTGCTGCAGTTGTCGCTGCAGTTCGCCGATGCCACGCACCGCGCCGAGCTGCCGCGCCACCGCGTCGCGCGCTGGGTGCGCGCCGCGCTGGCCGTGCCGGGGCGCATCACCGTGCGCATCGTCAGCGCTGCCGAAGGCCTGGCGCTGAACCGCGACTACCGCGGCCAGGACCATGCGACCAACGTGCTGACCTTCGACTACACGCAGATCCCCGAGGTCGAGGCCGACCTGGTCCTGTGCGCGCCGGTGGTTGCCGCCGAGGCCTGCCAGCAGGGCATCACGCTGCAAGCCCATTACGCGCACCTGCTGGTGCACGGCACGCTGCACGCCCAGGGCTTCGACCACGAGGCCGACGCCGACGCGGCGGTGATGGAAGCCCGCGAGAACGTGATCCTGCTCGGGCTGGGCTTCGCCGACCCGTACCGGCGCTGATCGGTCAACCCATCAAGCGAGCAGCGCCCGCAGCACCGCCGCGGCCTGCTGTACCTGTTCGCGCGACACGTCCAGGTGCGTCACGGCACGCAGCGTGCGCAGGCCGAAGGCGTTGAGCAACACGCCCTGCGCCCGCGCCTGCTGCACCAGCGTCGATGCATCGGGCACGCCTGGCTCGGGCTTCAGGTGGAAGACGACGATGTTGGTCTGCACCGTCGCCAGGTCCAGCGCCAGCGCGGGCAGCGGCGCCAGCGCCTCGGCCAGCAGCCGGGCGTTGGCATGGTCGTCGGCCAGTCGGCTGCGGTGGTGGTCCAGGCCGTACAGCGCCGCGGCGGCGAAGATGCCGGTCTGGCGCATCGCGCCGCCGAGCATGCGCCGGTGGTGGTTTGCTGCGTCGATCAGTGTCTTGTGGCCCGCCAGCAGCGCCCCGCCGGGCGCGCCCAGGCCTTTGGAAAACGACACCGCGACCAGATCGAATGGCGCGGCCAGCGCGGCCTCGTCGCGGCCGCTGGCCACCGCCGCGTTCCACAGCCGCGCGCCGTCGAGAAAGCAGGCCAGGCCGCGGGCATGCGCCAGCGCGCAGACCCGCTGCACCTCGTCCTGCGGGAAGACGACGCCGCCGCTGCGGTTGTGGGTGTTCTCGATCTCGAGCAGCGTGCTGCGCGGGAACACCGGCATCGAACGCGGCTTGATCGCGGCTTCGAGTTCGGCCAGGCTGAACACCCCGCGCTGGCCGATCTCGTGCAGCTGCACCCCGGCATTCGCCGCCGAGCCGCCCGCTTCGTGCCAGCCGGCATGGCATTCGCGGCTGACGATGACCTCGTCGCCCGGCCGCGTCAGCACGCGCAGCGCGACCTGGTTGGCCATCGTGCCCGACGGCAGCCACAGCGCGTCTTCCTTGCCCAGCAGTTCGGCCAGCCGCGCCTGCAGGCGGTTGGTCGTCGGGTCCTCGCCGTACTGGTCGTCGCCGACCTCGGCAGCGGCCATCGCCGCGCGCATCGCGGCGGTCGGCCGGGTCACGGTGTCCGAACGCAGGTCGATCGGGGGCTGGGCCATCGACGTCAAGCCCCAAGCGCGCTCGGCTACTTGGTGCCGAAGATGCGGTCGCCGGCGTCGCCCAGCCCGGGAACGATGTAGCCGTGGTCGTTGAGCTGGCGGTCGATGGCCGCCGTGTAGACCGGCACGTCGGGGTGGTGGGCGTGGAACTTCTGCAGGCCTTCGGGCGCGGCCAGCAGGCAGACGAAGCGGATCGACTTGGGCCGCGTCTCCTTCAGGCGGTCGACCGCGGCGACCGCCGAGTTGCCGGTGGCCAGCATCGGGTCGAGCACGATGGCATCGCGCTCCTGCATGTCCTGCGGCATCTTGAAGTAGTACTCGACGGCGACCAGCGTCTTCGGGTCGCGGTACAGGCCGACGTGGCCGACACGCGCGCCGGGCACCACTTCCAGCATGCCGTCGAGGAACCCGCTGCCAGCGCGCATGATGACCACGAAGACCGTCTTCTTGCCGTCGATGACTGGCGAGAGCATGGTCTCCAGCGGCGTCTCGACCTCGATCATCGACGTCGGCATCTCGCGCGTGACCTCGTAGGCCATCAGCATGCTGATCTCGTGCAGCAGGCGGCGGAAGTTGCTGGTGCTGCGGTCCTTCTGACGCATCAGCGTCAGCTTGTGCTGCACCAGCGGGTGCGTGATGTGGTGGACCTGGGGCGCAACAGTCACTGGGGCGTGTCCTCGGTTCAGGCCGCAGCGCGGCGCGCCGTGTCGGCCGGCGCGATGCGGTCGAGCGCGACCTGCAGGTTGGCCACCGTCCGCTCGACATGGTGCAGCTTGTCCAGGCCGAACAGGCCGATGCGGAAGGTCTTGAAGTCGGCCGCCTCGTCGCATTGCAGCGGCACGCCGGCGGCGCTCTGCACGCCTTCGGCGAGGAAGGCCTTGCCGCTGTGCAGCGCAGCGTCGTCGGTGTAGCAGACGACCACCCCCGGGGCTTCGAAGCCGTCGGCGGCGACGCTGCGCAGGCCGCGCGCGGCGAACAGCGCGCGCACCTTGCGGCCGAGTTCCAGCTGCTCGGCGCGGACCTTCTCGAAGCCGTAGGCGCGGGTTTCCAGCATCACGTCGCGGGTCCGCGTCAGCGCGTCGGTCGGCAGCGTGGCGTGGTACGCATAGCCGCCGCCTTCGTAGGCTTCCATGATCTGCAGCCACTTCTTCAGATCGACGGCGAAGCTGCTGCTGGTGGTGGCGTCGATGGCGGCGCGCGCGCGCTCGCCGAGCATCACGAAGGCGCAGCAGGGCGATCCGCTCCAGCCCTTCTGCGGCGCGCTGACCAGCACGTCGACGCCGGTGGCCTGCATGTCGACCCACAGCGTGCCCGAGGCGATGCAGTCGAGCACGAACAGGCCGCCCGATTCGTGCGCGGCATCGGCCACCGCGCGCAAGTAGGCGTCGGGCAGCAGCATGCCGGCCGAGGTTTCGACATGCGGCGCGCAGACCAGCGCCGGACGTTCGCGGCGGATGGCCGCCACCACCTCGTCGATCGGCGGCGGCGCCCAGGGCTGCTGGCGGCCGGGGACCACCGGGCGGGCCTTCAGCACGGTGTGCGCCGACGGGATCTGCCCCATCTCGAAGATCTGCGACCAACGGTAGCTGAACCAGCCGTTGCGGATCACCAGCGCCGGCTTGCCGGCAGCGAACTGGCGTGCCACGGCTTCCATGCCGAAGGTGCCGCTGCCCGGCACGACCACCGCCGAGCGCGCGTGGTAGACCTCTTTCAGCGTCGCGGAGATGTCGCACATGACGCGCTGGAATTTCTGCGACATGTGGTTGAGCGCACGGTCGGTGTAGACCACCGAATATTCGAGCAGGCCGTCGGGATCGATCTCAGGCAGCAGGGCGGGCATGTTGGGGACCTTTCTTGTCGCGCCGGCCGGCGCAGGTGTCTCCGAGCGGCCAGCTTAGCACCCGGCCACCGAGCCTGCCGGGGACGGATTTCGCCTGCGGCCGTCGCCGGTCGGGTCTCGACACGGCGCACTCGTCGCGTGATCCGCCGCGGTTCAATCGTCCAGGCGAACGACCCGGTCGCCGTCGGCCGGCAGGCAATCGTCGGGCAAGGGCGCGCCGCCGCGCCGCAGCACCGCCCGGCCCTGCGCGTGGCAGAACTCGAGCCGCGTCGACGCGGGGAAGCGGGCCATCACGAAGGCCTCGATCGACGCCGGCATGCTGACGCGGTACAGCGCCTGCGCCAGGTCCTCGCGCGGATGGTCGTCCTCGTGCAGCCACGGCACGGCCTGGGCCAGCCACATCAGGGGGCGGCTGCCGACATCGAAGACGGTGGGCGCATAGCCCTGGTCGCGCAGCCAGCGCTGGGCCCGCTGGCGGGCTTCGGTGCCGGGCGCTTGAAGCTCGCTGCGGTTCGCTCCGTTTGCCTCGTTCGCCTCGTTCGCCCCGCTGCCGGCGGTCGCCCGGTTCGCCCCGGTCGCTTCGTCACTCCAGGCCAGCGCCAGCAGCTCCATCACCCACTGGTTGCAGTTCTGGTGCAGCGGGCTGAACGGGTAGGCATTGGCGCTGTAGCTGCTGCCCAGCAGCTGCAGCGAACGGGGGTTGTCCAGCGCCACGCTCTCGATGGCCGCGGCGGCGCTGGCCGGCAGCAGCAGGAGTGTCACGAAGCCGATGCCTGGGTCGTCGCTGCCAAGCAGGAAACCGGGCAGTCCCTGGTCGAAGATCTTCGGCCGGCGTTCGTCGCAGGCGTAGTACAGCTGGCGCACCGACCACGGCGCGTTGCTGCTGGCCTGCAGGCTGATACCGGCGTGCGAGTAGCGCTGGCCGAAGCGGCGCAGATCGAGTCCCGAGCGGGCGACCAGCGCGACGGGCTGGCCGCTGTCTTCGAGCTCGCTCTTGATCAATGCGGCAAAGCGCAGCAGACGGTCCTGCTGCACGGCGCTCAGTGGGGTGGCCGCGTCGCAGTAGCGCAGCGCTGCCGCCGGGCTGGGCTGCCAGGCCGCCGCGGCGACGACCAGCACGGAACCGGCGCGGGCCGCGCGCGCCCAGGCAGCGCGCATCGCCGCAAGCCTCAAAGCACCGGGTTCGACTGCAATTCGCGGTACCAGGTGTCGGCGAGTACCAAAAAGAACGCCTGGCGGGTGTCGGCGCGCGCGAATTCCAGCCCGTACGGCCGGGCCAGCGCCGAGACGATCTGGCCGGCCGCCAGGCGGCCGTTGTCGAAGGCCTGCTGCGGCAGCAGCAGCCAGAACCCGTCGCCTGCCGCGACGTCGGCGGCATCGGCCTCGACGGCCTGCAGGCGCAGCCGCAGCAGGCCCGGCCGGCCGTCGACGGCCGCGACATCGACGATGCGGTAGTCACCCGCTGCAACATCGCGCCGCGACGAGCTGTTGCTCGACTTCTCGAACGATGTCGAGACACTGCCCGACAGCGCGCCGATGCTGTCGGACACGGCCGACGACGCCGACGAGGCGGCCTGGGCCGGCGCGAGAAGCGCCGGCACGCCGGCGGCGAGCAGGGCAATGGCGGGCAGGGTGAAGCGGACAGCGGACATGGGAGAACTCCGTGGTGAGCGGGTCAGTAAGCGGGTCAGTCAGCGGGTCAGTCAGCGGGTCAGTCAGCGGGTCGATGAGCGGGTCATCATCGGATCAATCCGCGGGCGGGTCAGCGAGCAAAAGGTGAGCGAGCAAACGAGCGGCCGGACGAGCGGCCGAACGACCTCGCAGAGGAGCGGCCAAACGAGCGGGCAGATGAGCGCACCGCCATCAGAACACCGTGCCGTCGCTGTCGATCTTCAGCGGCGGCGCGCCATCGGACCGGCGCTCGGCAGCGATCTCGCGCCCGGCGGCCCAGGTGCCGCCTTCGAGCACGCAGGCCAGCGGCAGCTGCTCGGCGCTGCGGCCGAGCCGCCGGCGCACGCGCTCGGCAAGTTCGTCGAGCAGGGCGACGGTCAGCGCGCGCCACTCGATGATGAACTCGTCACCCGGATTCCACAGGCGGCCAAGCAGCCGCGGGTCGCGCGGGACGATCACCCCACCGTCGAGCAGCAGCCCGCCGTTGCGGTATTCGGGCAGGCCGGTCAGCGCGTCGAGCGCCGTCACCTGCACGCCGGCCCACTGCAGCGGTTCGAGCAACGAATAGGCCAGCCATTGGCTGAGCTTGTGGAACGGCACCCAGCCGCCGGTGGTGGCGTCGTCGCTGCCATCGGCCACCGCCGCGCCGGCCCAGCGGTGCTGCCAGACATCGCCGCCCGGCAGCCCCTGAACCCGGCTGCCGCTGGTCCAGATCGGCGCCAGCGCACGCAGCAGCTCACCGAGCAACTCCACGGCGCTGATCGCATGGCGCACCCCGCCGGCGGTCAGCCGGTCGTAGAACAGGCCGGGGCGGGCTTCCAGGCCGTCGCGCGCGGCGTCGCTGCGTAGCGTCTCGCCGAGCCGCGCGATCAGCCCGGCGCGCCCTTCCAACCCGACCATCGGGTTGTTGCCGCTGACCTGGAAGATGCTGCGCAAGGCCGCGCTGTCGATGCGCTGCAGCGCCGCCGCATCGGCGCGCAACGGGTCGTCGGGCGACGACGAGAACGCTCCGGCCAGGAAGGCGCGGAAGCTGGCCACGGCCAGGCCTTCGCTGCGGCTGAAGGTCGCCACCGGGCCATCGCCGGTCTTTTCGTCGTAGCGCCATTGCGGGCCGGCGCCGGCGTCGAGCAGCACGCTGACCAGCGTCAAATCGAAACGCGCGCGGGCCTGTTCGGCCACGCTGCGGCCGGCCAGCAAGGCGTCGAGTTCCGCCTTGCGGTCGACGGCGCCGGCTTCAAAGTGGCGCCAACGGCTGTGGTACGGAATCTGCAAATCGGGATAACGGCGCAACGTCAGCGCGGCCACGCGATCGGCGACGCGGTCGAGCGCGGTGCGGTCGAGCGTGAAGTGCGGGCTGACGTCGGCCTCGACCGAGCGCAGGATGGCCCGACAGCGGGCGCGGATGGTGCCCGGTTCGCGCAGCCGCGCCAGCGGGTGGCGCGACGGACCGCTGGTGGCGCTGGTGATCGGGGCGTCAGTCAAGGCCGCGCCCCAGCACGCGCGCCAGTTCGGCGTCGGTCGGCACGCTGCCGTCGGTGAAGTAGCCGGCGGCGATCTTGGCTTCCATCTCGACCTTGGCGTCGGCCGGCACCAGATCGTCGGGGATCTTCACGCGTTCGCCGACGGCGATGCCGCTGCCGGTGATGGCGTCGTACTTGTCGTTGCTCATGCTGACCAGTCGGTGGATCTTCTGGATGCCCAGCCAATGCAGCACGTCGGGCATCAGTTCCTGGAAGCGCATGTCCTGCACGCCAGCGACGCATTCGGTGCGCAGGAAGTACTTGTCGGCGCTGTCGCCGCCCTGCTGGCGCTTGCGCGCGTTGTAGACCAGGAACTTGGTGACCTCGCCCAGCGCGCGGCCTTCCTTGCGGCTGTAGGCGATCAGGCCCACACCGCCCCGGCCATCGGCGGCCACGCTCTGCGCGCCGCGGATGCATTCCTCGATGGCGTGCGTCAGGTACGGCCGGCAGGTGCAGATGTCGCTGCCGAAGACGTCGCTGCCGTTGCATTCATCGTGCACCCGGGCGGTCAGCGTCACGTCGGGGTTGGCCAGGTCGCGGATGTCGCCGAAGACGTACAGCGTCTGCCCGCCGATCGGCGGCAGGAAGACTTCCAGGTCGCTGCGCGTGACGAGTTCGGGGTACATGCCGCCCGTTTCCTCGAACAGCGCCCGCCGCAGGTCGCCTTCGCTGACCTTGAAGCGCCGGGCCACGCCGGGCAGCCACCACACCGGCTCGACCGCCACCTTGGTGACCGTCGCCGAGCCATCGTCGAGCAGCACCTTGCCGTCGGGTCGCAGGCGCTGGAAGGCGATGGCCTGGCGAACTTCCGGCAGGTGGATGTGGGCCTTGGTGACGGCGATGGTCGGGCGGATGTCGTAGCCCTGCGCCAGGAAGTCGGCATAGACGTTCTGCACGCTGGCGCCCCACGGGTCGAGGCTGACGATCTTCTCGGCCTGGCCTGGCGAACTCGCCCACTGCGGGTACGGGCCGACGAGGTCGGTCGGTGCGGTGTTGGTCAGGTCGGCACGGTGGCCGCGTGTCAGGTTGCCGGCGGCCACCGCCAGCGCGCGGTAGACGCCATAGCTGCCGCTGTGCGTGCCGATGACGTTGCGCTGGCTGCGGTTGGCGGTGGTGCCGACGACCGGCCCGCGGGTCAGCGGATCGGCGGCACCCCACAGCAGCGGGGGCGCGCCGACGGTGCCCTGGCCGGGGTGCGACGTCAGGCGGATGTGGCCGGTGGCGGGGGGGCTGTCCATGGGCGGCGGGCTTTCGAGAGCGGAGCAACGCAAGCGGGGAAGATACGCGAGAAACCGAATCACCCCCGCGGGGTGCTGCCCGGGTGCCGTTCAGGCCAGCCCGCGCACCGCGAAGTTGCTGCCGCGCTGCAGCCAGTTCAGCGGGGAATAGGCCGCACTGGCGTGGGTCACGTGCAGCGTGTACGCCAGCCGCGAGCGTGGCGATCGGTTGGGCGGGCTGAAGTGCGGCAGCAGGCCGTGGAAGACCACCAGCGTGCCAGCGTCGCACGGCAGCGGCAGGCAGCGGCCGGGCTCGTCGGCGCGCGGCCAGGGCGTGGCGTCCAGCGCCTGCATGCGCAGCCGGCCGCCGTGGCCGCTCGCGTCGCGGCCTTCGCAGACATAGCGCTCGCGAAGAACGCCGCGGTCTCCGCGGTGGCCGCCCGGCTCGACCCACAGACAACCGTTGTCCAGCGTCGCGTCCTCGAGCGCGAACCAGAAGGTGGTGACGGTGATCGGGTCGGTGACGAAAAAGCTGGCGTCCTGATGCCAGCCGACCTCGCCGCCGATGTGCGGCTGCTTGAAGATCAGTTGCGACTGCCAGACCTGCGGCTGTGCCAGGCCCAGATCGGCGGCCAGCGCGACCAGGTCCGGGCCGTGCGAGAACCGGTCGAACAGCGCGTCGCGGTCGTGCAGCGCATGGCCGATCTTGTTGATCGATCGCGCCTTGTCGACGACCCGCCGGCCGCTGGTGTCGAACGCCTCCTGCTCGAAGAAGCAGCACACCTGGTCGGCCGAGGCCAGCAGCGCGGCGTCGGCGACGAGCCGGCGGTCGGTCGTCGAGAACACGCTGGCGGCGCTGGCATCAGGGTCGAAGGCGTCGACGATCCCGGCCGCGCGGGCGCAGGCGGCGGCGGTTTCGGCCGGCGTCTTGAAGCCCGGCAGTACCAGATAGCCGTCGCGTTGCCAGGCCGCTTGTTGTCGAGGGGTGAGCATGTCTCGGTGTTGCAAATTGACATCAGCCAGGGTGTGATCCAGCGCCTTGTCATGGCCCCCGGGCAGGGTGGGCGCGCGCGATGATCGATGCGCCAAGTGGCACGGCCGAACGATTGCACCACGCCCAGCTGCGTGCCGGGCTGGCACCAGCTTTGTCTTCCGCGAGCAGACCTGGGCATCCTGGGCATCGGCGTCGACAGCAACCAGAACGGCCTGCACCCGGGCAGCATCCTGACCAGCATGCTCAAGCGCACCGATGTGGCGGTCTACCAGGCCTTCCACGGCGTCAAGCCGGGCGTCACGGCGCTGGGCCTCAAGGAAGGCGGACTGGATCTGGCCTTCGACGAGAACAATGCCAAGCTGGTGACGCCAGCGATGCGCGGCCGGGTCGAGGCGGCGAAATCTGAGATCATCGGCGGGCGCATCCGGGTCATCGATGACACGGCTGCCAACGCCTGCCGTTGATGCGTGAGGCGATGCTTGTGGCGCGCTGCGCACTCCAGGGCTTCCCACCGCATCCAAGTCGGCGGGCGCTGCGTTCAGTCGGCTGGGGCATTGCACTTTGCATCGCCCGACCCGGGCCGCTCGTCCTGTATCCACTCCACTCGCTCAAGGAGCCTTCACGCATGAATCCTGTTCTCTCCGCGCCTCATCTGTCGCTGGCGGCTGTCGCCTTGGCCGTCGCCGCCCTGAGCACCCCCGCCCTCGCCCAGGTCGACCCAGGCAAGATGGTCGACACCTTCGAGCGTGCCGGCGGCAAATTCGAAGGCTTCCGCCGGTCCGGCGCCAAGGGTGTTTGCGCGACGGGCGAATTCGTCGGCAGCGCAGAAGGTCGTGCGCTGTCGGTTGCCTCGGCCTTCAGCGGCAAGCCGGTGCCGGTGATTGCCCGTTTCTCGATCGGCGGGGCCAACCCGAAGGCACCCGACAACGCCAAGAGCCAGCGCAACATGGCGCTGCAGTTCGATCTGCCCGGCGGCGAGGTCTGGCAAATGGGCAACATCTCCTCACCGATCTTCGGGGCTGCCACGCCGGAACAGCTGCTCGGGCGCCTGGAATCCCTGAGTCCCGATCCGGAGACCAAGAAGCCCAACCCGGACAAGATCAAGGCGTTCGCCGACGCCAACCCCGAGGTGCTGATGCAGGGCAAGTACTTCGCCGGGCAGCCGGTGCCGGCCAGCTTTGCCACGGTCAACTATTGGGGCGTGCATGCCTTCGGTTTTGTCGACGCGGGCGGCAAGAAGCAGTTCGGCAAGTGGCACTTCGAGCCCGTCGGCGGCACCCAGGGCCTCAGCGACGAAGAGGCCAAGGCCAAGGGCACCGATTTCCTCTTCGACGATCTGCGCCGGCGTGTCGCGGCGGGCCAGGCGGCCTTCGACTTCACGCTCCACCTGGCCCAGCCGGGCGACCGGCTTGACAGTGCCGTCACGCCGCTGCCCGACGATCGCAAGAAGCTCACCCTGGGCCGGCTGACGATCAAGTCGGTGTCGGCCGATTCGACCGGCCCCTGCCTGAACATCACCTACAACCCGATGATCCTGCCCAAGGGCGTCGAGCCTTCGGCAGATCCAATGCTGGCGGCGCGTGCTGCGCCCTACGGCGTGTCGCTCGGCCGGCGTCTCGTCGAAGGCGCCAAGCAGTAGGAAGCAGGCCGTCCCCTGCGCGCGGTCGTGCGCAGGGTGTGCAGGGTGTGGAGGGTACGGAAGGCAAGCGGCGGGCCGCCGCTAGACTGCGCGCTCCATGCGCATCGTCCCCCTCGGCCGCCGCCCGTATGCCGACACCGAAGCGGCGATGCGCGCCTTCACTGCGGCGCGCAGCGCCGACGACGAGGACCAGATCTGGCTGGTTGAACACGACTCTGTGTTCACGCAGGGCGTGGCGGGGCGTGATGTGCACGTGCTGGCCGCTGGCGACATCCCCGTCGTGCGCACCGACCGCGGCGGTCAGGTCACCTATCACGGTCCCGGCCAGGTGGTGGCCTATGCGCTGGTCGATCTGCGCCGGCTGGGCATCTACGTCAAGGAATACGTCTTCCGCATCGAACAGGCGGTGCTGGCCACGCTGCTCGACGTCGGCGTGACCGGTCACCGCGTGCGCGGTGCGCCTGGCGTCTATGTCCGGCTGGCGGATCCGTTCGGCCACGCCGTGCTGCGGCCGGCAGCGGCCGACCCGTTCACCGGCCTGGGCAAGATCGCCGCCCTGGGCATCAAGATCAGCAACCATCGCTCGTACCACGGCGTGGCGCTGAACGTGGCGATGGACCTGTCGCCCTTCAAGCGCATCGACCCCTGCGGCTACGCCGGCCTGCAGACCGTCGACCTGCGCTCGCTGGGCGTCGATGCGACCTGGGACCACGTCGCCCAGCGGCTGGCCGCCCATCTCCGTAGCCGCTTGGAGTGACCGGTGCCTCGCGGTGTCGTGACCGGCGCCGCAGGCCCGGCGTCACGATCGGTGCCGGCGTCGCCGTGCAATGAAAAACGCCGCTTCTCGTGAAGCGGCGTGGCGGTCATTGCGGGATCGACTCAGATCGCCTGCGGCGCTTCGGTCTCGCTGGTTGGCGGCTTGACGACCTTGTCCAGGCTCAGCGGCAGGGCCGTCTCGGACTTGGCCAGCGTGCCGATGTAGGTCACATAGTCCTTGGTGGTGACCGTCGCGCTGGCCGGGACTTCATTGGCCGTGCCCGGTGGGGTGCCGATGTCGTCGTCGTCGTTGTCGCTGCAACCGGCGGTCAGGCCGACGGTTGCGACGACCGCCAGCGCGGCCAGCGTCTTGCGGGAGGTGAGGTGCTTCATGCGCGGCTCCTCGTTCACTTGCTGCCCGGCAGCGGCGTGAACAGATACGGGAAGGCCGACAACAAGGGCACCACGGCCTGGTCGACAGCGTCATGCAACTTGAATGCGGTGGTGCCCAGGGGCACCGCGCTCGGCTTGCAGGCCGCGCCCAGGTCGAGCTTGTTGGTGTCGCCGTTGGCCACGCACAGTCCGCCCATCACCGCCACCAATGAGATGTCGACGACGTCGTCCTTCGGGCGGCGGCCGTTCGGATAGCCCGCGTTGTCGTTGCCGCCGGCCAGGATGTTGCCGACGATGCCCAGGCGGTTCTGCTGCGCAAACGGCACCGGCGCGATGGCCGTGTTCAGGCGCAGCTGCTCGCTGGCGACCACGTTCTTCGGCTTGTTGACACCGGTGATGCCGGTCAGGAAGGTCGTGACGAGGTCGGTCCGCGGGAAGTTGGTCGGCGCGGCGTTCGGCAGCTTGAGGGCGATTTCGAGCAACGCCGGCAGCGTCGGGTTGGTCACGTAATCGGCGAACTGGCCGTCACCCGACGGCGC
This sequence comes from Burkholderiales bacterium, assembly GCA_031359905.1. Taxonomy (GTDB): domain Bacteria; phylum Pseudomonadota; class Gammaproteobacteria; order Burkholderiales; family Burkholderiaceae_C; genus Rubrivivax. Next base: position 12,115 of record JANMAP010000078.1, read on the forward strand.
CGAGCCGTTGAACTTGTCCTTGTCCTTCAGCCCGATGACAACTTCGTTGACCAGCGGCATGCCCAGGCGCGACACCTGGACCCAGGCACCGCCCGGCTTTTCGCTGGCCTGGTGGCCCGAGCCGGTGTTGCCGTTGAGCAAGCGGCCCTGGCGCATGCTGGCCGTCGTCCAGCCGCCGATGACGTCGTCGCCGTTGGTCAGGCAGCTCTTGTGGACTTCCAGCGCCAGCGTGGTGACGTTTTTGTCGTCAATGGTATTCGGCGCGGCGTTGATCTTCGACGAGTCGGTGATCACTGCAACCGGGGCGTTGACCAGGTCGAAGATGGTGCCCAGATTGACCGCGAACGGGTCCTTGCGCTGGCCGACGAACATCTTGGCCGGCATGCTGCAACCCGGGATGTTGACGTTGTAGATGTGCTTGGCAGCGTAGCCGGCATAGTCGGGGATCGTCTTTACACCGATGTTGTCGACCGGTTTGTCGAAGGTCGTCGCGCCGCCCGTGGCGTTGGTGACCATGGCCGCGGTGCCGCTGCGGCGGTCGCCGCGGACGACGGTCACGCTGAAGGTTTCGGCGAGGTTCAGCGACGCATCCTTGACGTTGGCCACCTGGCCGGCCTGGATCAGCGGGATCGCGACATTCTTGCCGCCGATCGGCAGCGTGATGCCGTTGCCGCCGTTGGCCAGCGTGTTGGTGAAGCGGAACTGGAAGGTGATGTCTTCCTTGGCGTCACCGTTGTTGTCGACGTGGATCTCGTACAGGGCGTTGGGGTCCAGCGAGAAGTAGTTCGGGCCGCCGTAGGCGTCCTGCAGCGGCGCGTAGTTGGCCAGGATGGTGACGTAGTCGGCGCGGCCGGTTTCGTAGCTGCGGAACATGTAGAAGTCCGTTCCGTCGACCTTCGGGCTGGTCGTGATGAACGGGGCTTCGCGGTGGCTCGAAGCTTGGGCCGGCAGGACGCAGGCCAGCATGGCGGCAGCGGCCAGCGGGGCCGCGCGGAAGATCGAAATCGTCATCAATGGTCTCCTGGGAGTGACGGCGGGTGCCGGACCGTTAGTGTTACGCGGTCGCATGCAAATTGGATGTCAGGCCCTGAAAACCCCGCGCGGCGCTTTGCGGGGGCATCCGATCCGTTGTCCGCCACGTCGCCTTCGCGCCCTGGCGCCTGACCTTGTCGCGCGCCCAGCACCTGCAGTCTCGCCGCTACACTTCAAGCCTTTCGTGGATGCAGCACGCTGCCCGCCCGCCCATGAGCCCACCGCCGACCGAGGCCTACGACGCGACTGCCAAACAGAAGTCGCAGGCCAAGACATCGCGTATCCCGATCAAGGTGGTTGCCGCCGAGCCCGGGAGTGCCCTGAAAAAGCCGGACTGGATCCGCGTGCGTGCCGGCTCGCCGTCGACGCGCTTCTACGAAATCAAGCAGATCCTGCGCGAACACAAGCTGCACACGGTGTGCGAGGAAGCCAGTTGCCCGAACATCGGTGAATGTTTCGGCAAGGGCACGGCGACTTTCATGATCATGGGCGACAAGTGCACGCGTCGCTGCCCGTTCTGCGACGTCGGCCACGGCCGGCCCGACCCGCTGGACGCCGACGAGCCGCTGAACCTGGCCAAGACGATCGCCGCGTTGAAGCTGCAGTACGTGGTCATCACCAGCGTCGACCGCGACGACCTGCGCGACGGCGGCGCGGCGCACTTCGTCGATTGCATCCGCCAGACCCGCGCACTGTCGCCGGCGACCCAGATCGAGATCCTGGTGCCCGACTTCCGGGGCCGCGACGACCGCGCGCTGGACATCCTGCGGGCCGCGCCGCCCGACGTGATGAACCACAACCTGGAAACCATCCCGCGGCTGTACAAGCAGGCCCGGCCGGGCAGCGACTACGCCTTCAGCCTGAATCTGTTGAAGAAGTTCAAGGCGCTGCACCCGGCGGTGCCCACCAAGAGCGGCCTGATGGTCGGCCTGGGCGAAACCGACGACGAGATCCTGGCCACCATGCGCGACATGCGCGCCCACGACATCGATATGCTGACCATCGGCCAGTACCTGGCGCCCAGCGGCCACCACCTGCCGGTGCAGCGCTACGTGCATCCGGACACCTTCCAGATGTTCGGCCACGAGGCCGCAGCGATGGGCTTCAGCCATGCCGCGGTGGGCGCGATGGTGCGCAGCAGCTACCACGCCGACCAGCAGGCGCATGCCGCCGGCGTTGCCGGTGTGCTGTAGTGCGCACGAGGTCGGGCGCTGATGCGCCAGACCTCCCGCAGCCGGCCAGGCTGCCGGTCCAATACGCAGATGACGCGGCGCGGGGGTTCCATCTGATGTTTTTCAAGTTTTCCAGGCTCTTCAAGCGGGCCGCTGTGCTGTGCCTCGGCAGCGGGCTGGCGGCGGCTGCGCTGGCCCAGGGCAGTCCCATCGTCATCCACCACATCGGCCCCTTCACCGGGGTGCTGGCGGCGTCGAACAAGGAATCGGTGGAAGGCGCGCGGCTGTATCTCGACGCGCTGAACGCCCGCGGTGGCGTGCAGGGCCGGCCGGTGAAGATCGAGACCCTGGATGACGGCCAGGATCCGAAGAAGAGCAAGGAACTGCTGGAGGGCCTGGTCGCCGAAAAGAAACTGCTGGCGCTGATGTTGCCGCGGACCACGCCGTCGATCGAGGCCATGCTGCCGGTGATGGTCGCTGCAGGCATCCCGATGGTCGGCCCGCAGACCGGTGGGTCGTTCATCAACGAGCCGCCCAAGCGCGAGGTCTTCACGCTGCGCGCCAGCTACGGCAAGGAAGCCGAGACGGCGATCCGCCAGCAGCATTCCATCGGCGTGCGCACCTTCGGCCTGCTGCTGGCCGACGACATCTTCGGCCGCGACACCATGGTGACCATCGACCGGGTGATGAAGGAACTGCAGATCGAGCCGGTGGCCACGGCGAGGATCGACAACCGCAAGCCCGACGTCAGCGAAGCCGTCAAGCAGATCAGCGCCAAGCAGCCGCAGGTCGTCATGATGATCGTCTCGAGCAAGGCCGCGTCGGACTTCGTCAAGGGCTACCGCGCCGCCGGCGCGAACACGACCTTCATTTCGCTGTCCAACACCAGCAACACCGACTACCTGCAGGCCCTGGGCGATCACAAGCGCGGCGCGATCGTGATGCAGGTGCTGCCGTCGCCGTTTTCCGGCAACACCGCGCTGGCGCGCGATTTCGCCGCGGCCGCGCGGGACAAGAAGCTGCCGGTGTCGTACGCCGCGTTGTACGGCTACACGACCGCCAAGCTGTTGGCCCAGGGCCTGGCCAAGGCCGGCCCCAGCCCGACCTCGGCCAGCCTGATCCAGGCCCTGGAGTCCCTGGGCGAGGTCGATCTCGGCGGCTACCGCGTGCGCTACGGCCCTGGCCAGCGCGTGGGCTCGACCTACGTCGACTCGACGATCATCAACGCCGAAGGGCGCTTCATCCGCTAGCGGCCGGCTGCATCGCGCGGCTACGATGCGGCCATGAAAGCCCTCACCCGCCCGCGCCTGCAGGCCTTGCTGCGCGAGATGCCCAAGGCCGAACTGCACATCCACATCGAAGGCTCGCTCGAACCCGAGTTGATCTTCAAGCTCGCGCAGCGCAACGGCGTGGCGCTGGCCTACCCGGATGTCGCCGCGCTGCGCGCGGCCTACGCCTTCAGCGATCTGCAGAGCTTCCTGGACATCTACTACGCCGGCGCCAGCGTGCTGCTCCAGGAGGCCGACTTCTTCGACATGGCCTGGGCCTACTTCGAACGCGCCGCGGCCGATCACGTGGTGCACGCCGAACTTTTCTTCGACCCGCAGACGCACACCGACCGCGGCGTGCCGATCGACGCGGTGATCCTCGGCCTGGCGCGCGCCTGCCGGCGCGCCGAGGGCGAACTCGGCATCAGCGCGTCGCTGATCCTGTGCTTCCTGCGCCACCTCAGCGAAGACGCCGCCTTCGCCACGCTCGAGCAGGCCCTGCCGCTGCGCGAGCACTTCATCGGCGTCGGCCTGGACAGCAGCGAGCTCGGCCACCCGCCGGACAAGTTCGCCCGCGTCTTCGCACGCTGCCGCGCGCTCGGCCTGCATGTTGTGGCGCACGCCGGTGAAGAAGGCCCGCCGGCCTACATCTGGAGCGCGATCGACGTGTTGCAGGCCGAACGCGTCGACCACGGCGTGCGCTGCGTCGAAGATTCGCTGCTGGTGGCCCGGCTGGTGGCGTCGCGCACGCCGTTGACCGTCTGCCCGCTGTCGAACCTCAAGCTCTGCGTGGTGCCGACGCTGGCCGATCACCCGCTGCCGAGGATGCTGGCGTCGGGCCTGTGCGCGATGCTCAACAGCGACGACCCGGCCTACTTCGGCGGCTACCTGAACGACAACTTCATCGCCACCTTCGACGCCCTGCCGCAGCTCGGCACGCAGGCGGCCTACACGCTGGCGCGCAACAGCTACGAAGCCAGCTTCGCCCCGCCGGCACAGCGCGCACGCTGGGTGGCCGCGCTCGACGACTGCTTCGCCCGCGCGTTGGCCTGACCCGCTGCGCCGGCGCCCGCCCCGCGCTGGTCAGCGGACCCGGCTCATCAGGCGGTGGCCGCGGGTGGCGGGACGTCCTGTCGCGCTGTTTGCTGCGTTGCCTGACGCGCTGTTTGCCGCCGCGCCAGGGCGACGATGCCGCTGAGCAAGCCGGCAGTCGAGACGATGACCAGCGCGCCGGCACCCCACACCAGGCCGACGATCCACGGCGCCACCGCGCCCAGCCCGTCGAACAGGCTGTGGCTGACGTCGATGGCGGCTTCCAGCGCGGCCTGCCAGCCCGGCAACCAGACGTCGAGCAGGCTGCGGTAGGGCACCCGGTCCAGCCACGGCTTCAGGTCGTTGACCCACGCCGGGTCGACGCCAAGCAGGCTGGCCAGTCCCCAGGCCAGCAGCGACCACGAGGCCAGGGCCAGCCCGGCCAGGATCCAGATCACGAGGTGCATGGGCCCTCCCATCGGCTGCAAGGCAGCGCAGCGCAATCTAGCGCAGCGCGCGGGTCCCGGTGACCGGGGGCGTCATTCTTTCTGGGGGCACCACGCCGTCGCGCCGACCGGGGCGTCAGCCTCAGCCGCAGCCGCAGCGGCCGCAGTCCGACGACCCCGGCGCACGCATGCCCCATGCAGTTGTCTTCAGCCCCCCGCCGGCGCGCTGTCCATCAAGCGCGGGGCTCCGGGCCCGAAGGCGTAGGCGTCCATGCCCAGGTCGCCGAAGACCAGGCTGCGGTGGATGCGGGTGGCCGCCGGTGCAGCGTCGCCGGCGCCAGCTGCGGCACCGGCGGCGACAAAGTACGGCAACAGATGTTCATCGGTCGGATGCATCAACGCGGCGTGCGGCGCGCGGCGGCGGTAGTCGAACAGCGCATCCCAGTCGGCGGCCGCGCCACGCTCGGCGAACCAGTCGCGGAAGGCCGTGCTCTCGGGCGTGGCCGGGCGGTCGGGCGGTTGCATGCCGCCGCCGGCGAAGACGCGCCGCAGGTTGTGGGTGATGCTGCCGCTGCCGATCACCAGCACGCCGTCGGCGGCCAGCGGCGCCAGGGCCTGCCCGAGCGCGAACAGCTGCGCCGGGCTCCAGTCGAGCGGCCAGGCCAGCGGCAGGACCGGAATGTCGGCATCCGGGAACATGTAGCGCAGCGGCGTCCAGATGCCGTGGTCCAGCCCGCCCTCGTCCAGGCGCTGCACGGCGATGCCGCTGTCGGCCAGCAGCGCCTGCACGCGGTCGGCCAGCGCCGGTGCGCCGGTTGCGTCGTAGCGCAGCATGTTCAGGCGCGGGTCGAAGCCGCCGAAGTCGTAAACGGCCTGGTGGCGCGGCGCGGCCAGCAGCACGGGCGCGCCCGTGAGCCGTTGCACATCGAGCCCCGGCACGTGACCGTCCGGCAGCTGTGCTGGCGCTTGCGTCAGGCTGTGCGCCGACGCGATGACGATGGCCCGCGGACGGCCGAAGGCGGCGGTGATCGCCGGGCCCAGGCGCTGCATGAAGGCGCCGGCTTCGCGCGGCTCCAGCGCCGTCATCGGCGAGCCGTGCGAGACGAAGATCGAGGGCAGGGTGGTGGTGGTCGTGGTGTCCATCAGGCATTCAAGCACTTCGGCGCGGCCCGCGGGTTCAGCGCCTTTGCACGCTGGATGAGGGTCAATTCAAGCCGCTGTCGTGGGGTCGGGTGGATCGGGTACCTTCGGCGCATGCCCGAACACCGCCCGCCATCGATCCGCGCCCTGGCCTGGCGCCAGACCTTGCGTGACTTCCGCGCTGGCGAACTGCGCCTGCTGGCCGTGGCCGTCATGCTGGCCGTGGCCGCGCTGACGGCGGTCGGCTTCTTCGCCGACCGGCTGAACAATGGCCTGAAACGCGACGCCCGCCAGCTTCTCGGCGGCGACGCCGTCGTCAGCAGCGACAAGCCGACCCCGCCCGAACTGCTGCAGCGCGCCGAAGCGATGGGGCTGCGCATCGCCCAGAGCACCGGATTTCCGAGCATGGGCCGTGCGCCCGACGACAAGGGTGGGGCGGTGCGCCTGGTCGGCGTCAAGGCCGTCACGCCGACCTATCCGCTGCGCGGCCGGCTGCAGTTGCGCGACCGGCTCGACGGCCCGGTGATCGACATCGCTGCGGCACCCGATCCCGGCACGGCCTGGGTCGATGCGGCGCTGCTCGACGCACTGCAGCTGAAGATCGGCGACCCGCTCCTGCTTGGCGACGCGGTGCTGAAGATCACCCGCGTGATCGTCAGCGAGCCCGACCGCGGTGCCGGCTTCCTGAGCTTCGCGCCACGGGTCATGCTGGCCCAGGCCGATCTGCCGGCGACCGGTCTGGTGCAGCCGGCCAGCCGCCTGAACTACCGCCTGGCGGTGGCCGCGCCCGACAGCCTCGGGGCGGCGCGCGGCGATGACCTGGTGCGCGCGTTCGTGCGCGATGCCGAGCAGCGCATCCAGACCGGGCCGCTGCGCGGCGTGAGCATCGAATCGCTGAGCGGTGGCCGGCCGGTGGAGAAGGCCACGCTCGACCGGGCCGAGAAGTTCCTGAATCTCGTGGCCCTGCTGGCCGCGCTGCTGTCCGCGGTGGCCGTCGGCATCGCGGCCCGCGACTTCGCCCAGCGGCATCTCGACGACTGCGCGATGCTGCGCGTGCTCGGCTTGAGCCAGCGGCGCATCGCCGGCGCGTACACCTGCGAGTTCCTGCTCGTCGGCGTGCTGGCCAGCGCAGCCGGGGTGGCCATCGGCTTCAGCGTGCATTACGGGTTCGTGTTCCTGCTGGCGGGCCTGGTGCCGGCCGGCCTGCCGGCGCCGGGCTGGTGGCCCGGCGTGTTCGGCCTGGGTGTGGGGTTGACGCTGCTCCTCGGCTTCGGCCTGCCGCCGGTGCTGCAACTGGCCCGCGTGCCGCCGCTGCGCGTGATGCGCCGCGATGTCGGTGGGCTGAAGGCCGCGTCGCTGGGCGTGCTGGCCGCCGGCACCGGCGGCTTCGTCGCGTTGTTGATGGCGGTGTCGTCGGACATCAAGCTCGGCGCCATCGCGGTTGGCGGGTTTGCGGTGGCCGTGCTGCTGTTCGCGCTGCTGTCGTGGCTGGCGGTGCAGCTGTTGCGTCGCACCGTGCCCGAGGCCGGCCAGGCCCGCTGGTGGACCCTGGGCGCCAGCGCGCCGCGCTGGCTGGTCCTGGCGACGCGGCAGATCGCGTCGAGGCCGGCCTTCGCGGTGCTGCAGGTGTCGGCGCTGTCGGTCGGCATGCTGGCGCTGGTGCTGTTGGTGCTGCTGCGCACCGACCTGATCAGCAGCTGGCGCCAGGCCACGCCGGCCGACGCGCCCGACCGCTTCGTCATCAACCTGCAGCCCGACCAGAGCGGCGCCTTTCAGGCCGCGCTCAAGCAGGCCGGGGTGCAGCGCTTCGACTGGTACCCGATGATTCGCGGCCGCCTGGTGGCCATCAACGGCAAGTCGGTGACCGCCGGCAGCTTCAGCGAAGACCGCGCGACGCGCCTGGCCGAGCGCGAGTTCAACCTGAGCCACAGCGCCGGGCTGCCCGACAGGAACACGGTCGTTGCCGGGCGCTGGACGCCCGAGGAACCCGATGCGCTGTCGGTCGAGGAAGGCCTGGCCGGCACGCTGGGCCTGAAGCTCGGCGACCGCCTGCGCTTCGACATCGCCGGCCAGCCGCAGGAAGGCCGCATCACCAGCCTGCGCAAGGTCGACTGGGGTTCGATGCGCGTCAACTTCTTCGTCATCTTTCCGCGCGCCGCGATGGCCGACCTGCCGCTGAGCTACATCAGTGCCTTTCGCGCCCCGCCCAGCGGCAACGCGCCGGAAGGCGGCAGCTTCGACAGCCGCCTGAGCCGTGAATTCCCGAACATCACCAACATCGATGTCTCGGCCTCGGTGGCCCAGGTGCAGCGGGTGCTCGACCAGGTGATCCGCGCGGTCGAGTTCCTGTTCGGGTTCACGCTGATCGCCGGGCTGGTGGTGCTCTTCGCGGCCATCACGGCCACCCGCGAGGCGCGCTCGCGCGAGTTCGCGATCATGCGGGCGATGGGTGCCGGCTCGCGCCTGCTTGCCCAGGTGCAGCGCACCGAACTGCTGGGCGTCGGCGCGCTGGCGGGCCTGCTGGCCTCGGGCGCGGCGATGGCGGTGGGTTGGGCGCTGGCGCGCTACGCCTTCGAATTCAGCTGGAACCCGTCGCCCTGGGTGCCGCTGATCGGCGCGCTGACCGGCGCCTTGCTGGCGCTGGCCGCCGGCTGGTGGGGGCTGCGTGAAGTGCTGCGCCGGCCGGTGCTGGAAACGCTGCGCCGCGTCGGCGCGGTGTAGCCGGGGTCGGGCCCGCGGCAGTGGTCGACCGCTGCGGGGGCCACAGCGGTCTGCGCGGCCGGCGTGGCTGGCGTTGCTGGCGACTGACGCGGCTGGCGCCGCGGTCGCCGTCAGCGGGCGGGCTGCACCGCCAACTGGAAGCGGCTGACGACCTGACCCAGCCGCGCAGCCTGCTCGGTCAGGCTCTCGGCCGCCGCGGCGCTTTCCTCGACCAGCGCGGCGTTCTGCTGCGTGGCCTGGTCGAGCTGGTTCACGGCGGTGTTGACCTGGCCGATGCCCGCGCTCTGCTCGGCGGCCGCGGCGCTGATCTCGCCGATGATGTCGCTGACGCGCTGCACGCTGGCGACGATCTCCGTCATCGTCGAGCCGGCGTCGGCGACGAGCTTGGAGCCGGAGTTCACGCGCTCGACCGAAGCGCCGATCAGGCTCTTGATCTCGCGCGCGGCCTCGGCCGAACGCTGGGCCAGCGAACGCACTTCGCCGGCGACGACCGCGAAGCCGCGGCCCTGCTCGCCGGCCCGCGCGGCCTCGACCGCGGCGTTCAGCGCCAGGATGTTGGTCTGGAAGGCGATGCCGTCGATGGTGCCGATGATGTCGGCGATCTTCTTGGAGCTGGTGTTGATGTCGTCCATCGTCGAGACCACCTGGGCGACGACCTGGCCGCCGCGCTGGGCCACGGCGGCGGCCGACGAGGCCAGCTGATT
>JANMAP010000092.1:0-12271 GCA_031359905.1 Burkholderiales bacterium
GATGAAGGACACCGCACTCGGGTTGGCGGCCACGTCGTACACAGCGGGCACGTCGGCGGCTGGCGCCGTGGTGTTCAGCGTGCGCCTGCCTCCGTCCAGGTAGAACTTGGTCGACAGGACATCGTTCGGCGGGAAGGCATCGGCAGCCACGTTGACCCGGTCACCGCCTTGGAAGTCATGCACGGCGTAGCGCACGCGCGGCGTGTCTTCCCAGCCGTTGGCGATGTCCTTCAGGTAGCGGTCGAAGAAGCGGCGCTGGTCCTCGACGTTGGCTTCGTCGTAGTAATCGGGCCACTCCTGCGTGCTGTGGATGCGTAGCCACTTGTCTTGCGAAGCGATGCGCCGCCAGCCGCGGAACGTGCCTGCGGTGTGCAGCGTGTTCGAGTAGCTGGCCACCACGAAGGCGGGCACGGTGATGCGGTCGAAGTCGGGGATCTTGTTCGCCCACAGCTCGTTCATCTGCGGGTAGCGGGCCGCCTCCGACAGGATGTCTTCCTTCTGGTTCTTGCCGAAGAAGCTGCCGTTCTGCAGCAGCCCGGCGAAGGCCGTGTCCGGCATGCCGCCGCGCATCACCAGATCGCGGTAGGTGTCGCTCACGCCCTCCCAGGGGTTGATCGCGGCCAGGTGCTTGGGCTGTTCTGCGGCAGTGAACCACTGCGAGACGGCCAGGTACGACGTGCCACTCATCCCGACCTTGCCCGAGCACCATGCCTGTTCAGCCAGCCACTCGATGACGTCGTGGCAATCGCGGCCTTCCTGGCGATCCCACAGCACGCTGTCGCCTTCCGAGTCGACGATGCCGCGACCGTCCGGGTTGCAGATCGCATAGCCCTGGGCACACCAGTAGGCCGGGTCCGGGCCCTCGAACTTCTCCAGCCCCGAAACGATGGCGTTGTCCAGGCCCACGAGGCCGAAGACGCCCATCACGCTCATCGATGTTCCCTGGCCCTTGCCGTAAGGGCTCCACGCCAGCAGGACGGGCACCTTGTCCGCGCCGACGGGGCGGAACACGTCGACGTAGATCGTGACGCCGTCGCGCAGTTTCACCGCGACGTCCTTCTCGAAAACGATGTCGACCGGCAGCGCGCGGAACGGCGGCGCGACCTGAAAGCCCGCCTTCAGCGTGCGGGTCCCTGGCTCGAATGCGGTCAGCTTGCCGGACCGGCCGGGCGGAAGCGGATGGGACGGGACGAATAGCTTCTGGGGGTCGCTCATGTTGTCTCCTGGTGGTTCTGAACTCCCGGATCTGCGCCCGGTTTGCTGCAATGTACGGCGGTTCGAGCAAAAACTCAACACATGTTGAGATAATGGATTTCTCGCGATAATCGGCGCATGACAACGAACAGGAAGCCCATTCCTGCGGTGCGTCGGGGTCGACGGCCAGGGCCGCACAGCACACGGCAGGCAGTGCTTGACGCTGCGCGTGCCCGCTTCGCCAGCGACGGCTTCGCCGCCACCACCATCCGGCTGGTGGCGGCCGATGCGCAGGTCGACGTGTCCCAGGTGATGCAGTTCTTCGGCTCGAAGGACGAACTCTTCGCGGCAGTGATGGCCGTCCCGGCGTCCGCGTTGCAGCGCTTCAACGCGCTGTACGAGGGGCTGGACGAGCATTTGGGGGAACGGGTGGTCCGCGCCTTCCTCACGGCATGGGAGGGCGTGCCCGAGGAGTCACAGCCGCTGATGGCAACGCTTCGCAGTGCCATGGTCAACGACCAGGCACGTGATCAACTGCGAGACTTCATCCAAGCCCGGCTGCAGGCCGGCACCAGTGAACGCCTCGGCGCTGACGCCGCACTCCGGGCCGGCTTGGCGACATCGCTGCTCATGGGCATGGTCCTCTGCCGGCGCATCATCGGTGTGCCCGTTCTTGTCGCAGCGGAACCCGAAGCACTCGTCGCGCTTGTCGCGCCGGCCATTCAACAGATCTTGGTGCCGCAGCCCACCAGTACCACCAACGTCAATGGGGGCCGCGTCGCACGGACTGGCCGCCTCGCCGCTGACACAACTGCGAAAGCTCGACCGATGGGGTCGAAGAGCGCCGCGTAGGCGATCGATCGCTTGGCAGCCGGAACGATATCGGCGCAGACTCTTCGCTTTGCCGGAGGCCATGATGAGCGACCACGTTTACAAGGTGCTGGAATTGACCGGTTCGTCGCCCGTCAGCTCCGACGAAGCCGTGAAGACGGCGATCGCGAAGGCGCATCTGACGGTGCACAACATCCGCTGGTTCACCGTCACCGAGACACGCGGTCATGTCGCCGACGGCAAGGTCGCGCATTGGCAGGTGACGCTGAAGGTCGGCTTCACGCTCGACTGACGCTTCGCTCGCCCCGGGTCCGAAAGAGGTTCACATAGCGGCCGCGCTTTCTATCAATGGCAGCAGCGGCGCCTGGGAGAAGCGGGCGTTCAATGCCGCCAGATTGGGGGCTGGACTCGGAGTGCTCGCCCAGGCCGGGCACTGCGTCCATGCGGGCCGTGTAAGCGTCGGTCTTGCCCGGCGGCAGCAAGGCAGGAATGGGCCTCATCGGGGTGTCGACGCGGGTCCACCGGTCGCGGGCCTGCAGCTGGGGGTGTTCCCACACGTCGTGCATGTCGTTGACATGCGCATTGGCAATCTGCGCTGCCTCCAGCCGCTGCACCACCTGCTCGGCTGTCGAGCATCGAGACATCGATGCGGCTGCCCTCGCCGGTCTTGCCGCGCTGCAGCAGCGCAGCCAGGATGCCGGTGTAGGCATACATGCCCGCCGCGATGTCGACGATCGAGCATCCGGCCTTCGATGGCTCATCTTGCGAGCCGGTCACGGACAGGAAACCCGACTCGCTCTGGATCAGCAGGTCGTAGGCCTTCCTGTCGCGGTACGGGCCGGGCGCTTGCGCGTCGTCGCCATAGCCCGAGATGTCGCACACGATCAGCTGGGGGTGCTTCTCGTGAAGTGCCTCGAAGCTCAAGCCCAGCCGCGCAGCGGCGCCCGGCGCCAGGTTCTGGACCAGCACGTCTCTTCCTCGAGCAACTTCTCCAGCACCTGCTGTGCCTCGGCATGCTTGACGTCCAGGCTCAGGCTCTCCTTGGAACGGTTGGTCCACACGAAGTGCGAAGCCATGCCCTTGACGCGTTCGTCGTCGGCGCGCGCGAAGTCGCCGGTGCCGGGCCGCTCGACCTTGATCACGCGCGCGCCCAGGTCGGCGAGCTGGCGGGTGCAGAAGGGAGCAGCGATCGCATGCTCCAGCGTGATGACGGTCATGCCGTCCAGAGGACGAGTCATGGCGCTTGCCCTCGTCAGAACGATCGCGGCAAGCCGAGCACATGCTCGGCGACGTAGGCGTAGATCAAGTTGGTCGAGATCGGCGCCACCTGGTACAGCCGCGTCTCGCGGAACTTTCGCTCGATGTCGTATTCGTTGGCAAACCCGAAGCCGCCGTGCGTCTGCATGCAGACGTTGGCCGCTTCCCAGCTCGCCTTGGCTGCCAGGTACTTCGCCATGTTCGCCTGCGCGCCGCAGTTTTCATGGGCGTCGAAGCGGCGAGCCGCCTCGAAGCGCATCAGGTTGGCCGCTTCGATCTCGATGAAGGCATCGGCGATGGGGAACTGCACGCCCTGGTTCTTGCCGATGGGCCGGTCGAAAACGATGCGCTCGTTGGCGTACTTGCGCGCGCGCTCGATGAACCAGTAGCCGTCGCCGATGCATTCCGCCGCGATCAAGGTGCGTTCTGCATTCAAGCCGTCGAGGATGTACTTGAAGCCCCTGCCTTCCTCGCCGATGAGGTTTTCCTCCGGGATCTCCAGATTCTCGAAGAACAGCTCGTTGGTCTCGTGATTGACCAGGTTGGGGATGGGCCGCACCGTCAGGCCGTTGCCCACGGCGTGGTGCAGGTCGACCATGAAGATCGACATGCCTTCGGACTTCTTCTTCACCTCGGCCAGCGGTGTGGTGCGGGCCAGCAGGATCATCAGATCGGAATGCTGCACACGCGAGATCCACACCTTCTGGCCGTTGACCACGAAACGACCGTCCTTCTTCACGGCCGTGGTCTTGATCTTCGTGGTGTCGGTGCCGGTGGTGGGCTCGGTCACGGCCATCGACTGGATGCGCAGCTTGCCGGCTGCGATACCCGGCAGGTACTTGTCCTTCTGCGCCTTACTGCCGTTGCGCAGCAGCGTGCCCATGTTGTACATCTGGCCGTGCACCGCACCGGCATTGCCGCCGCTGCGATTGATCTCTTCCATGATCACGCTGGCGGCCGTCAGGCCCAGCCCGGTACCGCCGTAGTCCTCGGGAATCATCGCGGCCAGCCAGCCGGCCTCCATCAGGGCGTCGACGAACTTCTCGGGGTAGGCCTTCTGCTCGTCGACCTTGCGGAAGTATTCATCGGGGAACTGCCGGCACAGGCCGCGCACGGCGTCCCGGATTTCCTGGTGGTCATCGACTTCGTTGAACATCGTTGTCTCCTTGTTCAGGCCAGCGTGGCGCTGGCCTCCATGGCCAGATGGCCCTCGGCGTTGCGGGCCCACAGGCTGATGGCCTTGTCGCCATCCTGCTTGCCGCAGACCTCGAAGGACGCGATATCGAACAGCGGCGCGATGGCACGCAAGCCAAAGTGCCGGACCATCGCGCCCGGCAGTTGGCGGCGCAGCAGGTCGAGCAGCAGCGTCGCGACCAGCGGCCCGTGCACGACCAAGCCCGGGTAGCCCTCCGCCTCGGTCACGTACTTGCGGTCGTGGTGAATGCGGTGGCCATTGAAGGTCAGCGCCGAGTAGCGGAACAGCAGCGCGTCGTCGGTCTCGATGCGGCGCGACCAGTGCGCGTCGCCGGGCGCCGGAACGGCAGCCCGAACCGGATCACCCGGCTGCGCCGACCCGCGGTAGACGATGTCGTGCCGCTCGACGATGCCCAGGTCGCCCTCAGCGCGGACCTCGTGCAGCACCTTGACGAACACCAGCGGCCCGCTGCGGCCCTCTTTCAACCTAACCTCCTCGATGCGCGACAGGCGCGAGATCGACTGCCCCGCATGCAGCGGCGCGCGGAACTCGATCTGGCTACCGGCCCACATGCGGCGCGGCAGCGGCACGGGCGGAATGAAACCGCCGCGCCGGGGGTGGCCGTCAGGCCCGATCGCGGACTGGCGGTGCATCGGCAGGAAGTACAGCCAGTGCCAGCACGGCGGAATGGCGTCGCCCATCCGCGGCGGATCGTCGCGGTCGAGCGTGGCGGTCAGCCCGTGCAGCGGCGCCAAGGTGGCCACGTCGTCCATGGCTTCGGTGCGGCCGACCCAGCCGCGCAGATGTTCGATGTCCAGGCTCATGAGGGCTGCTTCTTTTCGCTGTAATTGCCGCTGTTCGTGGATTCCGTCCAGATTCTCGGAGCGCAAAGGCTATCTGTGAAATACTTATTGGACCTAACCGCTAGACGCCAGACAGCTATCCATGGAACTCCGACAGCTTCGCTACTTTCTCGGTGTGTGCGAGGCCGGAAGCTTCCTCAAGGCCTCCGCGCGACTTCACGTGGCGCAGCCGGCGCTGGGGCAGCAGATGTCCACACTCGAAGAGGATCTCGGTGTCCGACTGCTGCTGCGCTCCAGCAAGGGCGTGACTCCGACCTCGGCAGGCAAGACCTTTCTCGAGCACGCGAAGATCGTGCTGGCCGATGTCGAGCGCGCCTCTCTGGCCGTGCGTGGAGCGGGATCGCTACCGAGCGGCAGCGTGGCGATCGGGCTACCCACCACGGTGTCGCTCGGCGCGACCTTGCCCATCCTTCGCGCCTGTCGCGAGCGCTTGCCGCAGGTCCGCTTGAAGATCGTCGAGGCCTATAGCGGCTTCCTGAAGGAATGGCTGCAGTCCGGGCGCCTGGATGTTGCGATCCTTTTCGGCGACAAGCCCGAGAGTGGATTGAGCAAGCGGGCACTGCTCGACGAGCAGCTGGTCTTTGTCGCCAGCGCAAGGGCGGCCGCGCTGCCCAAGAGGCTGGCGCTGGAACGCCTCACGCAGTGGCCTCTGGTCTTGCCCAGCAGCGAGCATGGCCTGCGACGGATCATCGACGACGCCTGCGCGCCGCTGGGTCTGCAACTCGACGTGGTGGCCGAGATCGACTCATTGCCGGGCGTCAAGAAGGCGACCGAAACGGGCATCGGCAGCACGATTCTTCCACTGGTGTCCGTGGCCGAGGAGATCGCAGCGGGCAAACTGCAGGCGGCGCGAATCACCAGCGACCAGATGTCACGCCGCGTGGTCTGCGCGACGAACGTCACGCGACCGTCAACAGCCGCCAGCAGCGCGGTCTTCGCGCTGATTCAGCAGGTCATCCACGACATGGTGGCATCGAAGTCCTGGCCGGGTCACTGGATCGACCGGCCTCGCGCTTGAAGCCGTCCTGCGAGGGGGCGGCTGTGCATCTAAGCGGGTTCCCAACTATCTTCAGCGGCGTACTGCGCGTTGGCCTATGCCCACGACTGTTTGAACTGAATGACCTCGCGGAGCGACCGATCGGGCGGGGCCCATCGCAGATCCCAACCCTGGCACTCGGCCTTGCAGTCCGCCTGCGCCGGCGCTGCGGTGTTGGCGCGGGGCGCGCGGGCGTTCAGAACTTGAACTCGTCGGCCGTGATGCTGAGTCGGCGCAACTTGTCGTGCAGCGTCTGCCTGGCAATACCGAGCGCAGCGGCCGTGGCCGCCTGATCACCCCGCTTTCGCCTGAGTTCCTCGACGATGAGAGTGCGCTCGTAGTGTTCCACCTGCCGCGGCAAGCCGCTCGGCAGATCGCCGGCCGGTTCGCCTGCACCGCGGGCCGGTGTCAAACGGTCACCCAGCAGGCCGAGCACGAACCGATCCGCCACGTTGCGCAGTTCGCGCACGTTGCCAGGCCATGCATAGGCCATCAGATCCGCCAGCTGGGCGCCGCTCGGCATCGGCGCCGCACGTTCGTAGCGGCTCGCGGCCAGCAGCGTGAAGTGCTCGAACAGCAGCGGAATGTCTTCACGACGTTCGCGCAAGGGCGGCAGTTCGATGAAGGCCACGCCGATGCGGTAGTACAGGTCGGCGCGGAACTTCTGCTGGTCGGCGAGCGACTTGAGGTCGTCCTTGCTGGCGGCGACCACGCGGCAGTCGATCGGAATGGACTTGTTCGAGCCGATGCGTTCGATGCAGCGCTCCTGCAGCGCGCGCAGGAACTTGACCTGAACGGCCATCGGCATGCTCTCGATCTCGTCGAGGAACAAGGTGCCGCCATGGGCGTATTCGAGCTTGCCGACGCGGACCCGGTTGGCACTCGTGAAGGCCCCCGCTTCGTGACCGAAGAGTTCGCTGTCGGCCAACGACTCGGGCAATCCGCCGCAGTTGAGCGGCACGAAGTGGTTCCGCCGGCGCTCGCTCTGGTCGTGCAGGCACCGCGCCACCAGTTCCTTGCCGGTGCCGGTCTCGCCGGAGATCAGCACGTCGACCGAGGTCTCGGCCAACGACATGACCGTGCGGCGCAGTCGCTGGATCTGGGCCGATCGGCCGATCAGGACCGCCTGGATGCCGTGCCAGTTTTCCAGCGCGTCGCGCAAGGCTCGCACCTGCAACGTCAGCTGCCGCCGTTCGATGGCGTGCTGCACCACCGCCACCAGCCGCTCGGTCGTGAACGGCTTCTCGATGAAGTCGTAGGCGCCATCGCGCATGGCCTGCACCGCCATGGCGATGTGGCCGTGGCCGGTGATCAGCACCACCGGCAGCTCGGCGTCGATGGTGCGGATCTCGGGCAGCCAATCGATGCCGCTCATGCCTGGCAGCCGGACGTCGCAGACGACGATCACCGGCGCGTCGAAGCCGATCTGTGCACGTGCGCCCTCGGCGTTGGCAAACGTCTCGACCTGAAACCCGGCGAGGCTCAGCGCCTGAGCGGTGCTGACGAGCACATCCTGGTCGTCCTCGACCAGCAGCACGCGAATGGGAAGCGATGGGCTCACGGTGGGTCCACCCGTGCGACGTTGAACATCGGAAGATCGATCGTGAATTGCGCCCCGCCTGCCTCGCAGTTGGCGGCCTCCAGCGTGCCCCCCAGACCGCGCACGAGCTGGGCCGAGATCACCAGCCCGAGACCCAGCCCGGCACCGACCGGCTTGCTCGAAACGAAGGGCTCGAACAGCCGCGGCAGGATGTCGGCGCGGATGCCCGGGCCCGTGTCGGTGATGGTCAGGATGACCCGGTCGCCGCTGGCCCGAGCGCGTACACACAGCATGCGCTGCGGTGTGCCTTGGACGGCGTCGATCGCGTTGCGCATCAGGTTGATCAGCACGCTGGCCAGCGCGGCTTCGTCGGCCATGACGCTCAGCCCGGGCGGCTGCACGTCGGCGATGAAATCGACGTCGTGGATCTTCAGCTCCGTGCCGACGACGGCCTGCGCGTCGGCAATGCTGCGGGCCAGCGACACGGCGACCCGCGGCGCATCGCTCTTGTGCGCAAAGGTCTTCAGCTGCGACGTCAGCCGTGCCAGGCGGTCCACCATGCCGGTGATGCGCTGCAGGTTGTCGCGCACGTCGTCGGGGCGCTGCTTGTCGAGCAGGATGCCGGCACTGTGCGACAGGGTGCGCATGGCCGTGAGCGGCTGATTCAGCTCGTGCACCATGCCTGCCGACATCTGGCCCAGTGCGGCGAGCTTGCCGGCATGCACCAGGTCGGTCTGCGCCGCGCGCAGTTGTGCCGTGCGCGCGACCACCGTCGATTCCAGGCTGTCGTGTGCGGCCTGCAGCGCCGCCCGGCTGGCCAGCTTCAGGCGCACCGCCCGCTGGCGCTGCCACAGCGTGACCACCCCCAGCACGGCGACCGCCATCGCCAGGCTGGCCGTCACCGCCGCGTAGCGTGCCATCGTGTGCACCGGGGCCAGCTCGTCCAGCGCGATCAGCCGCCAGGGCGTTTGCTGCAGCATGCGGCTCGACGCGAGGTGCGCCCGGCCCTCCAGCGCGACGAGCTGGGCATCGGCGGCCAGGGCCGCCTGCGCCGTCCAGTCCAGCGGGTGCAGGCCGGCGTCGCCGTACGGTCGGGAACGCTGCACGTCGGCCCGCTGGGTCGCCTGCAGCGGCGCCAGTGGACGGTACTTCAAGTCGTCGCGGGTCGACAGGATCACCACCCCACGCTCGTCGACCAGCAGCACGTCGCCAGGCAGCTTTCGCCAGGCTCGCTCGGCGTCTTCGATATTGACCTTGACGGCCGCCACGCCGCGCAGGCGCTCGCCGCGGCGCAGCGCGTACGACAGGTAGTAGCCAGGCTTGCGGCTGGTGATGCCGACGCCGTAGAAGCGGCCGCGCCCGGCCTTGATGGCGTCGACCACGTAGGGCCGGAACGACAAGTCCTGGCCGATCGTCGTGCCGGGCTCCTGCCAGTCGGACGCGGCCAGCGACGTGCCGTGGGGGTCGAGCACGTACAGCATTTCGGCGCCGACCGAGGCATTGACGCCGTTCAGGTAGCGGCTGACGGTGTCGCGCAGCTGGACGTCGGCCGGGGCCTCCAGCAGGGCTGGCACCACGGGCGTCATCTCCAGCAGCGCTGGCAGGTAGTCGAAGCGGGACAGGTTGGCATCGAGTCCGGTGGCCAGCATGTCGAGCCGGTGCTCGGCGGCATCGCGCAGGCGCGACAGCCCCGTCTGCAGCACCACCTGGTAGCCCCCGTAGGCAGCGGCCAGCACCAGGCACAGTGCGGCGAACCATTGCGGCCACCCGCGCCAGCGGCGGCGTCGGGCGGTTTCCGGATCCGGCAACAGGGCCGGCGGCACCGTGGAGGTCATCCGGCGGGTATCGCACAAGCGCAGCCAGGGCGCATCGGTGCGAGCACTGTGCAATGGCAGCGCGCCAAAGTACCCGGCCAGGGCAGGCAGGTCGTCCCGGCGCCTCCCGCGGACCCCCATGGCCCCCGTCATGCCGCCAACCAGGTCGCTACACGTCTCGGGGGCGTGCCGAAGTCGGCGGTCACACCCTCTCAATCGGACGCAAGCCCCTGCAGCTTGAACACATGTTCCAGGTGCGGGCTCATCGGCACGTTGAGTGTCGCTCCATCGGGCAGACGCTGCTCGAACCACCGGCGATAGATCGTGCGGGTCTCGCCGCTCTTGGCCATGCCCTCGAAGGCCTGGTTGACGACCTCGGCGAACTCGGACTCGCCGCGGTTGAACATCAGCGCGTAGTCCGCGTAGGTCAGGAAGTCTCCCACCACGCGGTAGTCGCTGGCGGCATTGCGCAACGCGATCGCTCCGTAGAGCTGAATGTCGTCGTTGGCGAAGGCGTCGACCTTGCCGTCGGCCAGCAGCTTGAAGGACGCGTCGTGGTCGGGCGCCAGCACGAACTGGATGGCCACCTTCTGACGTTGCGCCAGCCGCGGCACGGTCTCCGCGTGGACCGTGCCGCTGGTCAGCACGACGGTCTTGCCCTGCAGGTCGCGCAGCGAACGGATGCCGCTGCCGCGCTTGACGAGCAGCTTGGTTCCGGTGACGAAAATGGCGGGCGAAAAGTCGAAGGCGGTCCGCCGCTCGGTGCTGGCCGTCGTGGAGCCGCATTCCAGGTCGACGGCGCCGGACTTGACGAGGTCGAAGCGATTGGTCGGGCTCACCGGCACGTACTCAACGCGCAGCGGCCGGCGCACATGCTGGGCAACCTGTTCGACGACAACGTCGCAAAGGTCCAGCGAGTAGCCGATCGGCCGGCGCTGCGCATCGAGAAAGGCGAACGGCGGGGAGTTCTCGCGGTGCCCGATGCGGATGACCCCGGTCTCGTAAATCTTCTGCAGCGCCCCGCTGAACGGCGCGACTGCCGTGGTAGCGCGGGGCTGGGCGACGGCAGAGCCCATCATCAGCAAACCCATCACCAGAAGGCCATAGCGAGCGTGGGTGCGACGGTCCATCGTTGTCTCCGTGCGCCGGTCAGAACCAGCGCGGTGTGTGAGTGAAGGCACCCTGCGTTGACGGCGTCGTCAGCGACGGGGGCCCCGCGTCATGGCGACGTTCCAACGCACCGGCCAGGCTGCACGACGCCGCCTGGCCGATGCCGAGGGCGGCGAAGAAGATCGACATCGGATGCATCGCGACGTCCATCGGCCATTGCGTCTGCTCAAATGACGGGCCGCCGCGGTGCGATCGCCATTCGCATCGCGGTCGGACCCTGCCTCACCCCCTCCTGGCGCGCGATGGTGATGGCGATGGCGCCGGCGATGGCGAGGGACTTGCCGCCCCGTTCTGCAGCGCCTCGGACATGCCGATGAGCACCCCGCTGACCAGCGTGGAATAGCTGTCCAACATGGCCTGCGAGGCTCGCACACCGAGCGCCCGGCCGTCGCGCAGACTTTGCTGCGCACGGTCCATCAGCTGCTCGACGGTGGCGCTGGCCAGGGTGCCGGTTTGGGTGGACTTGCCCTGCACCCCCTCCAGCACCTTGGCCCACGGCCCCTGCATGGCGGCGGCAGGCCCGGCGGCACCGGCCGCCGCCTTGCGCACCGCGCTGAACAAGGCGTCCTCCATCTTCTCGATGTCGGCCAGCGCCTTCTTGAGCTGGGTCTCACGCAGATTGGCGCCCTGGTCCACCAGCTGCTTCAGGGCCTTCTGGTGGGCCTGCACGGTCTGCTCGAGCGCGGTGTCCATCCCCGCGAAGGCCTTGCCCAGCAGGCCTTCGACGTCCACCGCGGCCAGCGGGCTGCCGGCGGCGCCGGTGGCCGCCGCCTTGGTCACCGTGCCAAGCACCTGCTTGATGTTGGCCAGCGTCAGCTCGCGGCCCTGCAGAGCCTTCAGCGTCGCCTCGTTGACGGCCTTGCGCAGGGTCTCGCCCTGTTTGGCGGTGGCCTGCGAGAACTGCGTGATCAGTGCGTCCTGATCGATGCCATGCTTGATCATTGTGGTCGTCCCGTCATTGCATGTGCTGGCCGCCGTTGATGGCGATGTTCGCTCCGGTGACGAACGCGGCCTCTTCCGACGCCAGATAGATGATCAGGCCCGCCACTTCCTCGGGCTTTCCCAGGCGGCCGACCGGGATGTGCGGCAGGATCTTGCTGTCCAGCACTTCCTTGGGAATCGCCGTGACCATCTTGGTGCCGATGTAGCCGGGCGAGATGGTGTTGACGGTGACGCCCTTGCGCGCCACTTCCAGCGCCAGCGCCTTGGTAAAACCGTGCATGCCGGCTTAGGCGGCCGAGTTATTGGTTTGGCCGAAAGCGCCATTTTGACCGTTGACCGACGAGATGTTGATGATGCGGCCCCAGCCGCGGTCGACCAT
Organism: Burkholderiales bacterium; assembly: GCA_031359905.1. Lineage (GTDB taxonomy): Bacteria > Pseudomonadota > Gammaproteobacteria > Burkholderiales > Burkholderiaceae_C > Rubrivivax. The sequence goes on from JANMAP010000092.1 coordinate 12,222, forward strand.
GCCGTCGCAGACCGGTTTGGTCATATTGAAGACCGAGTCGAGGTTGGTGC
>JANMAP010000146.1:0-2943 GCA_031359905.1 Burkholderiales bacterium
TGGCCCGCGACCCGATCATCCTGGCGATGGCCAACCCGACGCCGGAGATCATGCCGGAAGAGGCGCTGGCCGTGCGGCCCGACGCCGTCATCGGCACCGGCCGGTCCGACTACCCGAACCAGGTCAACAACGTGCTGTGCTTCCCGTTCATCTTCCGCGGCGCGCTGGACACCGGCGCCACGACGATCAACGAGGCGATGAAGCTGGCCGCGGTGCGCGCCATCGCCGAGCTGACGCATGCCGAGATTCCGGAAGTGGTGGCCCAGGCCTATGGCGCCAGCGGCCTGCGCTTCGGCCGCGACTACCTGATCCCGAAGCCCTTCGATCCGCGCCTGATCGAGGTCGTGGCGCCGGCGGTCGCCCAGGCCGCGATGGACAGTGGCGTCGCGACGCGTCCGATCGCCGACATGCCGGCCTACCGCCAGAAGCTGTCCCAGTTCGTCTATCAATCGGGCAGCAGCATGCAGCCGCTGTTCGCGGCCGCCAAGCGCGCACCCAAGCGCGTGGTCTATGCCGAAGGCGAGGACGAACGTGTGCTGCGTGCGGCACAGGTGGTGGTCGACGAAGGCCTGGCGCGGCCCTTGTTGCTGGGGCGGCCCGAGGTGATCACGCAGCGCATTGCGGAATTCGGCCTGCGCCTGTCGCCGGGCAAGGACTGCGAGATCGTCAATCTGCTCGACCCCAAGGTGTATGGCGACGCCGCGGACGACTACTTCCAGCTCAAGCGCCGCGACGGCGTGTCGCGCGCGGTGGCGCGAGCCGAGATGCGCAGCCGCTACACCTTGTTGGCGGCCATGCTGGTGCGCCAGGGGCGCGCCGACGCGATGCTGTGCGGCACCTTCGGCAGCTATGCCGAGCACCTGCGCCATGTGCGCGACGTGATCGGCCTGCGGCCCGGCGCTCAGACCCTGGCCGCGATGCAGATGCTGATGCTCCCCGGGCGCCAGCTGTTCATTCTCGACACGCATGTCAACCGTGACCCGACCGCCGAACAGGTGGCCGAGATCACGCTGCTCGCGGCCGAAGAGGTGCGCCGCTTCGGCGTGACGCCGAGCGTGGCGCTGCTCTCGCATTCGAGCTTCGGCGGCTCGGACGCCGATTCCGCGGTGAAGATGCGCGCGGCGCTGGGCCTGATCAAGGCGCGCGACCCCCAACTGGCGGTGGAAGGCGAGATGCGTGGCGACGCCGCCCTGTCCAAGACCATCCTCGACCGCGAGTTCCCCGACTCGAACCTCACGACCGAAGCCAACGTGCTCGTGATGCCGAACGTCGATGCGGCCAACATCTCGTACAACCTGCTGCGCATCGCGGCCGGCAACGGAATCACGGTGGGCGGCATCCTGCTCGGCGCGGCCAAGCCGGTGCACATCCTGACTCCGTCGGCGACGGTGCGGCGCATCGTCAACATGACGGCGCTGGCGGTGGTCGACGCGACCTCGCAACGCGCCGCTGTCCACGCTATCGAATCGCCATGACCGACTTCGTTGTCGCAGCGTGAGTATGCTCACCATCGGCCAATACCTGCAACCGCGGCTGGGCAATTTGGCCTTGCAGCGCAATGTTCGGCCGCAGCAGTTCGAAGTTTTGGCGGCGCAGGCACGATCGATGGGTTTTGTGCCCGCGGCCTGCGGGCCGTTGGTGCGGTCGAGTTACCACGCCGATCAGCAGGCGCACGCCGCCGGCGTCTGAAGTCGGGCAACGCAAATCAAGGAGACCTCCGTGGACAACCAACGCGAATCGAAGCCGTTCTACAAGTCGCTCTATTTCCAGGTCATCACGGCCATTGTCATCGGCGTGCTGCTCGGCCACTTCTGGCCCGAGACCGGCGCAGCGATGAAGCCGCTGGGCGACGGCTTCATCAAGCTGATCAAGATGATCATCGCGCCGATCATCTTCTGCACCGTGGTGGTGGGCATCGCCGGCATGGAGGACATGAAGAAGGTCGGCAAGACCGGCGGCCTGGCCTTGCTGTACTTCGAGGTGGTGAGCAGCGTCGCGCTGGTGGTGGGCCTGCTGGTCATCAACATCGTGCAGCCCGGCGCCGGCATGAATATCGATGCCAAGTCGCTGGACACCAAGGGCATCGCCGCCTACACCGGTCCGGGCAAGATGGCCAGCACCACCGACTTCCTGCTCAACGTGATCCCGAACACCGTGGTCGATGCGTTCGCCAAGGGCGAGATTCTGCAGGTGCTGCTGTTCGCCGTGATGTTCGGCTTCGCGCTGCACAAGTTCGGCGGCCGCGGCACGCTGGTGTTCGACTTCATCGAGAAGTTCTCGCACGTTCTCTTCGTCATCGTCGGCTACATCATGAAGGTGGCGCCGATCGGTGCCTTCGGTGCGATGGCCTTCACGATCGGCAAGTACGGCGTCGCCTCGCTGCTGCAGCTGGGGCAACTGATGGCCACCTTCTACGCCACCTGCCTGCTGTTCATCTTCGTCGTCCTGGGCGGCATCGCGCGCTTCCATGGCTTCTCGATCTGGAAGTTCATCAAGTACATCAAGGAAGAGCTGCTGATCGTGCTGGGCACGTCGTCCAGCGAATCGGTGCTTCCGCGCATGATGGCCAAGCTCGAAAACCTGGGCGCGAAGAAGTCAGTGGTCGGCCTCGTCGTGCCGACCGGCTATTCGTTCAACCTCGACGGCACCTCGATCTACCTGACGATGGCGGCGGTATTCATCGCCCAGGCCACCAACACGCCGATGTCGCTGACGCAGCAGTTCACTTTGCTGCTGGTGCTGCTGCTCACCTCGAAGGGCGCGGCCGGGGTCACCGGCAGCGGCTTCATCGTGTTGGCGGCCACGCTGTCGGCGGTGGGTAACGTGCCGGTGGCCGGCCTGGCGCTGATCCTGGGCATCGACCGCTTCATGTCGGAAGCGCGTGCGCTGACCAACCTGATCGGCAATGGCGTGGCCACCGTGGTCGTCGCCAAGTGGACGGAT
>JANMAP010000255.1:0-7740 GCA_031359905.1 Burkholderiales bacterium
GTGGCGTGGGACGGGCGTGGACGGGCGCGGGAGGCCTTAGCTTCGGCCGCCGGTGGCGCGACTTCAAGCAGGACCGGGCGAAACACGTATCCACCGGTGTCGGCGCGGCCACGGCACGCACGTCGGTGTGAACAAGTTGACGGCGCCGCTGTCATCGCAAGGGCGCCGCCGTCACCGCTGCGGCGCCGCCGTCACTGCACCGACGCTTGTCGCCAGCGCAGCGCTCACCGCGGCATGCCGGGGAAGCCGCCGCCGCCCATGCGCTTCATCATCTTCATCAGCCCGCCGCCCTTCATCTTCTTCATCATCCCCTGCATCTGCTCGAACTGGTTCAGCAGGCGGTTGACCTCCTGCACCTGCACGCCGGCCCCGCTGGCGATGCGCCGCTTGCGGCTGGCCTTGATGAGTTCGGGCTTGCGGCGTTCCAGCGGCGTCATCGCGCAGATGATGCCTTCCATGCGCTTGACATCGCGCTCGGCGCGGCCCATGTCGGCGCCGGCGGCCCTGGCCGTCAGCTGGGCCGGCAGCTTGTCCATCAGCCCCGACAGGCCGCCCATCTTCTTCATCTGCGAGATCTGCATCAGGAAGTCGTTGAGGTCGAAGCCGGCGCCGGACTTGACCTTGTCGGCCAACTGCTTGGCAGAGCCGAGGTCGACGCCCTTTTGCACTTCTTCGACCAGCGCGACGATGTCGCCCATGCCGAGTACGCGCCCGGCATGGCGTTCGGCGTCGAAGACTTCCAGGCCGTCGATCTTTTCCGACGTGCCGGCGAACTTGATCGGCGCGCCGGTGATCTGGCGCACCGACAGCGCCGCGCCGCCGCGCGAATCGCCGTCGAGCTTGGTCAGCACGACGCCGGTCAGCGGCAGGGCGTCCTTGAAGGCCTTGGCGGTGTTGACGGCATCCTGGCCCTGCATCGCGTCGACGACGAACAAGGTCTCGATCGGGCTCAACACCGCGTGCAGCTCGCGGATCTCGGCCCTCAGGGCTTCGTCGATGCCCAGACGGCCGGCGGTGTCGACCAGCAGCACGTCGAAGTAATGGCGCCGCGCGTGGTCCAGCGCGGCCAGCGCGATGTCGCGCGGTTGTTGCCCGACGGTCGACGGGAACCACTCGGCGCCGGCCTGCGCAGTGACGGTCTTCAGCTGCTCGATCGCCGCCGGCCGGTAGACGTCGGCCGACACCGTCAGCACCTTCTTCCTGCGCTGCTGGATCAGGTGGCGCGCCAGCTTGGCGGTGGTGGTGGTCTTGCCGGCGCCTTGCAGGCCGGCCATCAGGATCACCGCCGGCGGCTGCGTCGCCAGGTTGATGTCGCTGATGCCCGCGCCCATCGTCGCGGCAAGCTCGGCGTGGACGATGCCGACCAGCGCCTGGCCGGGGTTCAGCGAGCCGGCCACCTCCTGGCCCAGCGCCTTGTCCTTGACGCGGGCGATGAAGTCGCGCACCACCGGCAGCGCGACGTCGGCCTCGAGCAGCGCCATGCGCACTTCGCGCAGCATGTCCTGGACGTTGCTTTCGGTGATGCGGGCTTGGCCGCGCATCGTCTTGACCAGCCGTTGCAGGCGGTCGGATAGGGCTGAAGCCATCGGCGCGAAGGGCGGCGCGAAGCAGCCCGTGGGTACACTGTCGTGATGATTCTATCGACCGCGTCGCCGACGCTGGCCCTCGGTGGCAGCCTGTGGTTGGCGGCCGTTGCGGTGGTCTTGTACGGACTTGCCGCCTTGCGCTTCCCCGCGCTGAAGCAGCTATCGGCGGCGGCCCTGGTCGGCGGCTGGGTGGTGCATCTGGTGCTGCTGGTGATCGACATCAGCGGCTTCGGCCAACCCGTGCCGGGCGCGCGGCTGGGCTTCGGGCCGGTGCTGTCGATGACGGTCTGGCTGGTGATTGCCGTGCACACCGTCGAAAGCCGGCTCGTGCCGCTGCCCGCGGTGCGTTTGCTGCTGGCCGTGAGCGGGGCGCTGGCGGTCTTGCTGGCGGTCGGCTTCCCCGGCGAGATGCGCCCGCTGTCGTCGCCCCTGGGGCCCCTGCATTTTGTTCTCGGCGTCGGCTCGTACGGCCTGTTCGGCGCGGCGGTCCTGCACGCCGTTTTGCTCGACGCCGCCGAACGCCGGCTGCGCGCCGGCGGGCCGGCGGCGCTGCTCCAGGCCGCGCAGGCCGGCCGGGGCGGTGATGCCGGCGGGCCCGCGATGGGTCTGCCGCTGCTGCAACTCGAGCGGCTGACCTTCCGCTTCGTCGAAGCCGGCTTCGCGGTGCTGACGGCCACGCTGGTGCTCGGCGTGGTGACCACCGCGCATTGGCATTGGGATCACAAGACCGTTTTCTCGCTGCTCGCCTGGGCCGTGTTCGCAGCGCTGCTGGCCGGCCGCCGCCTGCGCGGGTGGCGCGGGCGCAAGGCCACGCGCTGGTTGTACGCCGGCGCGGCGCTGCTGTTGCTGGCCTACGTGGGATCGCGCTTCGTGCTCGAAGTGATGCTGTTGCGCCCGCCGGCCTGATCGCGCATGAAGCTGCTGTTGCTGCTGCTGGTGCTGGCCGTGGTCGTCGCCTGGGTGATCGGTCGGGGCCGTGGCCGGCGCGTGCCGCCGCCAGCCGACAAGGCAGCGCCGGGCCGCGATGGCCCGCCGCTGGCGATGCTCGCCTGTGCGCGCTGCGGCGTGCACCTGCCGCGCAGCGACGCGTTGTTCGATGCCGGGGGCCAGCCCTTTTGCACGGCCGAACACCGTGTCGCCGGGCCGGACTGAAGCCGTGCCGCGGCGTCGCCCGGCGTTGAACTGGCGATGAGTTCGCAGGGTTCGCAGAGTTCGCAGCGGGGCGAACGCCGCCAGGCCGACCGCCGCAGCAACGATCGGCGCACCGATCGCCGCGCCGCGGGCGGACGGCGCAGCGACGATTCCCTGTTCGATGCCATCGGCGGGGGCGATTCGCTGTTCGGCAACGAATCGCGCTTCGACGCCGGCTGGCTGGCCGCCGGCGATGCCCCCACTGACAGCCGCTTCCTGTTGCGCGAAGCGCGCCGTGCGGCCGAGAAGCAGGACAGCGCGCTCGCCCGCGTCTTTCGGACCTACGCCGCGGCGCGCGCCGCCATCGGCGTGGGCCTGGTGGTGACGCAAGGCGCCAGCAACCTGCTGGCGCAGCGTGGTTCCGAACTGGTCGCGCTGCTGTGCGTGCTGTATGCGGTGCAGGCCATCACGCTGTGGCTGCTGCCGCGCTTCGGTTCGCTGGCCCAGCCGCAACCGCCTGGCAGAGGGCGTACGCGGCGCTGGCTGGCGACGATCGGCGTCGACCTGGTGGTGTTCTCGGCCTTGCACCTGATGGCCGTCGGCGTGAGCTTCAACTACGCCGCGCTGCTGGTGTTGCCGGTGCTGATGGCCGGGGTGCTGACCCCGCGCCTGGTGGCCCTGGGCACCACCGCCGCGGTCGCCTTGCTGCTGCTGCTCGCTGCCTGGCGCGCGGCCCAGGGCGGCGACGATGCCCCGACGCTGATGCTGCAGTCGGGGCTCGCCGGGCTGGGTCTGTTCATCATCACCTTGCTCGCTGGCGAGCTGGCCGGGCGCCTGGCACGCGAAGAGCTGGCCGCGCGGGGCAGCCTGGAACTGGCGCGGCAGCAGGCCCAGTTGAACCGCCTGGTGATCGAGGAAATGGCCGATGGGGTGCTGGTCATCGATCGGCGCCTGCGCGTGCGCGCGGCCAACCCGGCGGCGCGCGGGCTGCTCGCCGAAGAGGGCCTGAGCCCGCCGGCGCCGTTTGCGCTGGACCAGCGCAGTGCCTGGGCCGAGTTGCGCCAGGCCGCCGAGCGCGCGCTGGCTGCCGGTGATTGGCCCGAGGCCGGCCACGACATCGCCATCACCTTCGGCCAGGGCCATGTGCGCACGTTGCGCATGCGCGTGCGCTTCGTGCGCGGGCGGGCGCTCGAAGGGCTGGTGCTGGCCGCCGACCACGCCGATTCGTCGCCCGACCGCGCCGCCGGCGGCGAGCCGCTGGGCGTGCTCCTGCTGGAAGACGTGCGCACCGCGCAGGCGCGAATCCGTCAGGAGAAGCTGGCCGCGATGGGCCGCGTGTCGGCAGGCATCGCGCACGAGATCCGCAATCCGCTGGCGGCCATTGCGCAGGCCAACGCGCTGCTGCTCGAAGACGGACTGCCGGCAGCGCAGCAGCGCCTGGCGCGGATGGTCGCCGACAACGTCGAGCGCCTGAAGCGGCTGGTCGACGACGTGATGGAAGTGGCCCCGGGCAGCGCCCCCGAACCGGCGCCAATGGATGCCAGCGCGCTGGTGGCCAGCACCACGGCCGACTGGGCCCGCACTGCGCAGCTGGCGCTGGCCGCCGACAGCCGATTGCGTGTCGAACTGCCGAGCACCCCGCTGGGCGTGCATTTCGACCCCGAGCACCTGCGCCGCGTGCTCGTCAACCTGCTCGACAACGCCCATCGCCATGCCAGCGCCGCGGCCGGCGCGATCCTCCTGCGCCTGGCCGCCGACCCGGGCGACGGGCATGTCGTGCTGTCGGTCTTCAGCGACAGCGCGCCGCTGCCGCCGGAGGTCGAGCGACACCTCTTCGAGCCGTTCTTCAGCACGCGCAGCCGCGGCTCCGGCCTGGGCTTGTATATTTGCCGCGAGTTGTGCGAACGCTATGGCGCGAGCATCGAATACCGCCCGCGACCCGCCAGCGAGCGATTGCGCAACGAGTTCGCCGTCAGCATGCGCCGGGTGACTCTGCAGCCGGCGTTCGCCGCGCCCTTGAACCTCGACTTGCCCAAAGACCTGTGAGCCCTGTGCACAGCCGACCGCAGAAGTGTTCGCAGGTGCCGGGCCGGTCGGCGCGCAGCGTCTGGGCACCACGTTGAGCATGACGCCCAGCCCCCGCCTGCTCGTGGTCGACGACGAGCCCGACCTGCGCACGCTGTACGAACTGACGCTGGTGCGTGAAGGGTACGACGTCGATTGCGCCGGCGGCGTCGCCGAGGCCTGGGCGCTGCTCGAGCAACGCGGCCCCGGCGGCTTCCAGCTCGTCATCACCGACATGCGACTCCCCGACGGCGACGGCCTGGAGCTGCTGCGCCGCATGGACGAGGCCGGGCGCCGTGAGAAGGGCATCGTGATCACCGCCTATGGCTCGGCGGAGAACGCCGTCGAGGCGTTGAAGGCCGGGGCCTACGATTACCTCACCAAGCCGGTCGACCTGCGCCAGTTCCGCGCCGTGGTGGCGTCGGCGCTGGGCCGTTCCCCGGCTGCGGCAGCGGCCGCCGCGGTCATCACTCGCGAGCGCCGCGGCGACCCCGTCGCCGCGTCTGGCGCCGGCGGCCTGCACCCGGCGCTGTCGCGCATGGCCGGCAACTCGTCTGCGATGCAGCAGGTGCGCGATCTGGTCGAGAAGGTCGCGCGCAGCATGGCGCCGGTGCTGGTGCAGGGTGAATCGGGTACCGGCAAGGAACTCGTCGCGCGGGCCATCCACGAGGTCTCGCCGCGCGGCGCGCAGGCCTTCGTGGCGGTCAACTGCGGGGCGATTCCCGAGGCCCTGCTGGAAGCCGAATTCTTCGGCTACCGAAAGGGCGCATTCACCGGCGCGAACGACGACCGCGAGGGCTTCTTCCAGGCCGCGCAGGGCGGCACCTTGTTCCTCGACGAGATCGGTGACCTGCCGCTGCAGATGCAGACCAAGCTGCTGCGGGTGATCCAGGAACGCATGGTCCGGCCGCTGGGCGCGGTGGCTGAAATCCCGCTCAACGTGCGGCTTGTCAGCGCGACGCACAAGGACCTGGGCGCGGAAGTGATGGCTGGCCGCTTCCGCCAGGACCTGTTCTATCGCCTGAACGTGATCCGCATCGCCATGCCCGCGCTGCGCGAACGCATGGCCGACCTGCCGGCGATCTGCCAGGCGGTGCTCGAACGCATCGCGCGCGACGCCGGCGTCTCACCGCCGCCGGCGCTGGCCCGCGACGCTGTCGAACATCTGTCCCGCTATCCGTTTCCGGGCAATGTCCGCGAGCTCGAAAACCTGCTGCACCGCGCGCTGGCGCTGGCCAGCGGGCCGCTGATCACGCGCGGCGATCTCGGCTTGCCCGACGCGGCGATGAGCGACAGCGATGCTGGCGACGGTGACGCGCCCATCGCTGCAGCGCCGGTGGCCGAGCCGTCAGCGCCGCTTCGCGTTGCCCTGCCGGCCGATCTGGCGCTGTACCTGGATCAGGTCGAGCGCGAGATCCTTGAAGCTGCACTGGAGCGCTATCGCTACAACCGCACCGCCGCCGGCGCCAGCCTGGGGCTGTCGCTGCGCCAGATGCGCTACCGGATGGCACGGTTGGGTGTCGGCGCCGTCGACGCACCGAGCGACGGGGCGGACTGACCTTGACCGGAGGGCGCGGCTGAAGGGTCCGGCGGCCCGATCATCGGTTGCGGGCCGCATGAACATTGAGGCCCACCGCGCCGACCGCACAACCGCGCGGCCTGGCGGCCGATCCGTCTTCAGCACCCGTTGCGACGGGCCGAAACGGGGCGGCTTCACGGCCCTGCCGCCATGCGGGTTGGCCCTGACCAACACACTACCGGTAGCGCCTTGTAGGGGTGACGGACCCCAGATATAGTGTGTTGAGGCCAGGAGCGAAGAAGGTCAAGCACAGCGGTTCTTGCCAACGCGTTGTGCAACCGCCGCAGGTGCAGCGGCGCCTTGTCCGACACCGTCGACGGCGCTGTTCGTGGTCCGCTGCCGAGGCGGTCGTCCCGGAAGGTATCCCCACGTCACCCGCCCCGCCTGCACACCACACCGTCCACCACCGCGCCGCGCCAGCCGGCCCAGAACAAGTAGAGGCAAACGCATGCAATCTGTCCAGACCATTGAGACCACCGTCAGGCCCGGGGGTGTCGCCGCCCCGGGCGGTGCGGCCTCCGCCGCGTCGGCGTACGCCGGCTACCAGATCATTCGGCGTAACGGCGCCGTCGTCGGCTTCGAGCCGAACAAGATCGCCATCGCGCTGATGAAAGCCTTTCTTGCCGTGCACGGCACGCAGGGCGCCGCGTCGGCCAGCGTGCGCGAGACAGTCGACCAGCTCACCGAAAGCGTCGTGCGCGGTCTGCTGCGTTCGCGCCCGGGTGGCGGGACGTTCCACATCGAGGACGTGCAGGACCAGGTCGAGCTCGGCCTGATGCGCAGCGGTCACCATGAAGTCGCGCGGGCCTACGTGCTGTACCGCGAGCGCCGTTCGCAGGAACGTGCCAAGCAGGCCGCGCCGGTGGTGGCCAAGCCGGCCGAGCTCTTCGTTCTCGAACGCGGCCAGCGCGTGCCGCTGGACTTCGCCGCGCTGCGCATGCTGGTCGAGTCCGCCTGCGCCGGCCTGGGTGCCGACGTCAAGGCCGAGCCGATCCTGGCCGAGACGCGTCGCAATCTGTACGACGGCGTGCCGATCGACGAGGTCTACAAGGCCGCCATCCTCGCTGCCCGCACGCTGATCGAGAAGGACCCGGCCTACACCCGCGCCACCGCGCGGCTGCTGCTGCACACCATCCGCCGCGAGATCCTCGGCGGTGAAGTCACCCAGGGCCAGATGGGCGAGCGCTACGCCGAGTACTTCCCGACCTTCATCAAGAAGGGCGTCGAGGCCGAGCTGCTCGACGACAAGCTGCTGCAGTTCGATCTGGTGAAGCTCGGCGCGGCACTCGACGCCAGCCGCGACCTGCAGTTCGACTACCTCGGCCTGCAGACCCTGTACGACCGCTACTTCCTGCACATCGACGAAGCGCGCATCGAGAT
>JANMAP010000279.1:0-4386 GCA_031359905.1 Burkholderiales bacterium
GCCAGCATGTAGGTGTTGGTCATCCGCGGCATCGGCAGGTGGGCATAGCTTTCGCGGCGGCCGTTGCCGGTGGGCTTGACGCCCGACAGACGGGCGTTGAGGCTGTCCTGGATGTAGCCGCGCAGGATGCCGTCCTCGATCAGCACGTTGCGCTGGCTGGCATGGCCTTCGTCGTCGACGTTGAGCGAACCGCGGCGATCGGGCAGCGTGCCGTCGTCGAGCACGGTCACACCCTTGGCGGCCACACGTTGGCCGATGCGGCCGCTGAAGGTGCTGCTGCCCTTGCGGTTGAAGTCGCCTTCCAGGCCATGGCCGACGGCTTCATGCAGCAGCACGCCGGGCCAGCCCGGGCCGAGCACCACGGTCATCTCGCCGGCCTTGGCGGCACGGCTTTCGAGGTTGGTCAGCGCGGCGTTGACGGCGTGGTCGACATAGCTCTCGATCACCGCGTCGGTGAAGTAGCCCAGCCCGAAGCGGCCGCCGCCGCCGCCGCTGCCGACCTCGCGGCGGACCACGCCGGCCACCGTCTGCTCGGCGATCACCGTCACATTCAGGCGCACCAGCGGACGCACGTCGGCGGCGCGCGTGCCGTCGGCGCGGGCCACCAGCACCACGTCGTACTCAGCGCCCAGACTGGCCATCACCTGCGCCACCCGCGGGTCCTTGGCGCGGGCCAGCCTTTCGACGCGCTCGAGCAGGGCCACCTTCTGCGTGCTGTCCAGCGTGGCGATGGGATCGGTGGGGGCGTACAACACGCGGCTGCCCGCGGCACGCGGCGCGCGCGCCAGCTTGACCTTGCGGTGCTGGCCGGCCGCGGCGATGGTCCGCACGGTGCGCGCGGCGTCGAGCAGGGCGTCTTCGCTGAGTTCGTCGCTGTAGGCGAAGGCGGTCTTCTCGCCGGCCACGGCGCGCACCCCCACGCCCTGGTCGATGCTGAAGCTGCCGCTCTTGACGATGCCTTCTTCCAGGCTCCAGCCTTCGTGGCGGGTGGTCTGGAAGTACAGGTCGGCGTCGTCGACGCGGTGTTCTCCGATGGTCGCCAGGGCCTTCGCCAGGGTCGCTTCCGACAGACCGAAGGGGTCGAGCATCAGACCCTGGGCAATCGCCAGGCGCTCGAGGGTGGGTTCGCGGGTGATCATGGAAGCGTTCTCTCTGGTCCGCCGAAGGCGATGGTTGAAGATTGTAGGAGTCGACCCCCGGGCCGGCCGGCGCCAGCTGACCGGCAGCGCCGGGGCTACTCCGCTGCGTCGCGTCGCGTCGCCAGCGCGCGTTCGTACAGTGCGTTGCGCGGCGCGCCGCTGATTTCCGCGGCCAGGGCCACCGCCTGCTTCAGGGGCAACTCGCGCAGCAGCACGTGCAGCGTATGCACGGCGGCAGCCGGCAGGCCGCTGTCGGCGGCGGCCGGCTGCGCATGCAGCACGACGACGAACTCGCCGCGAGACCGGTTGGCATCGGCCGCCAGCCACGCCGGGAGCGCCGCAGCAGCGTCGCTGTGCACGGTCTCGAACTGCTTGGTCAGTTCACGGCAGACGGTGACCCTGCGCCGCGGTGCCGCGTCGGCCAGCGATGTCAGCAACTCGGCAATGCGGTGCGGGGCCTCGAAGAGGATCACCGCGTCGGCAGCGGCCAGCGCCGCGGCCAGCGCGGCCTGCCGCTCGGCCCCCCGGGACGGCAGGAAACCGACGAAGCGAAACCCGGCGGCTGCGCTATCGCCAGCGACGCTCAGCGCAGCCAGCGCGCTGCTCGGGCCCGGCAACGGCACCACCGGATGCCCCGCCGCCGCCGCGGCGGCGACGAGGGCCGCGCCGGGGTCGGACACGGCTGGCGTGCCGGCGTCGCTGACGTAGGCCACCGACGCGCCCGCTGCCAGCCGCGCCACCACCTGCGCCGCGGCTTCGAGCTCGTTGTGGGCGTGCAGCGCGATCAGCGGCCGGTGCAGCCCCAGGTGGCGCAGCAGCTGTGCCGTGACGCGCGTGTCCTCGCAGGCCACCGCGTCGACGCGGCCGAGCACGTGGATGGCGCGCAAGGTGATGTCGGCCAGGTTGCCGATCGGCGTGGCGACGACATACAGTGTCCCCGGCAGATGGCTCTGGTGTCCCGCAGCGTCGAGCGCAGCGCGCTGCAGCAGGAGGGGGTCGGTGGTGGTGGATGGCGGCACGGCGGACGGGGTGGGGCTGGTGCCGGCATGCGCAGCACGGCCGACGGCTCGAGCGTAAGCCATGAAGACCGGCCGGCAGGAAGACGGCGATCGCGCCGAGGCCCGCGCCCTGGACCTGCTCCAGCGCCGCGGCCTGTGCCTGGTGCAGCGCAACTACCGCGTGGCCCGTGGCCCGCACGCCCGCGGCGGCGAGATCGATCTGATCATGCGCGCCGCCGACGGCACGCTGGTCTTCGTCGAAGTCCGCTCGCGCCGCAGCACGGCGCATGGCGGCGCGGCGGCCAGCGTCAGCGCGGCCAAGCAGCGCAGCCTGGTGCTGGCGGCGCAGCACTACCTGCAGCGCCTGGCCGTGATGCCGCCGTGCCGCTTCGACGTGGTGGTCATCGATGGCGAGCAGGCCGAATGGCTGGCCGGTGCCTTCGACGCGTCCTGATCGCCATGCCGCGGTTGTTGCCGGGTGTCAGCGGGTGTCGGCGGGGCGTGGCGCCAAGCCCCTGTCATATGATCGACGACCATGCTTGAACAGCGCATCCAGCAGCAGTTTTTCGAAAGCGCTGACCTGCAGTACCAGTCGGCCGAACTGTTGGCCCGGCCGATCGCCGAAGGCGCGGCGGCGATGCTCGGCGCGATCACCGGCGGCGGCAAGCTGATGGTCGCCGGCAGTGGCAGCGCAGCGGCGTTGGCGCCGCACGTAGCGCAACTTTTCGTGACCCGTTTCGAACGCGAGCGCCCGCCGCTGGCGGCTCTGGCCTTGACGCCGCAGCTGCCGGCGGCGCAGCAGCTGCGCGCGCTCGGCCTGCCCGGCGACGTGCTGCTGCTGATCGACAGCGGCGATGGCGACAGCGCCGCGGCGATTGCGGCGGCACAGGACAAAGACATGACCCTGGTGGTGCTGGCCGGTCGCGGCGCCGCCGCCCTGAACGAATTGCTGGCCGAGACCGACGTCCTGATCGCCGTGCCCGGCGAACGTGGCGCGCGCGTCGCCGAATTGCACCTTCTGGTGCTGCACTGCCTGTGCGACGCGGTCGATTTCCAGCTGATGGGAGAACAGGAACCTTGATGATCCGCAACCGTTTCGCCAGCCTGCCGTCACGCTGTCTTCTGGCCGTGTGTGCTGCCACGATCTTCAGCGGCTGCGCGCCGCTGCTCATCGGCGGCGCGATGATCGGCGGCGGCCTGGTCGTCACCGACCGGCGGACCACCGGCATCCAGCTCGAAGACCAGTCGATCGAGGTCAAGGCCGCTGCACGCGTGCGCGAACTGGCCACGCTCGGCCACGTCGAAGTCGTCAGCTACAACCGCACGGTCCTGATCACCGGCGAGGTGCCCAGCGACGCCGACAAGGCCGCTGTCGAGCAGGCGGTGTCACGCATCGAGAACGTCAAGGGCGTGGTCAACGAACTGGGGATCGGGCAGAACAGCGGCATCGGATCGCGCTCGACCGATGCCTTCATCGGCGGCAAGGTCAAGGCCTCGCTGGTCGACGCCAAGGACGTGCAGGCCAACGCCTACAAGGTGGTCGTCGAACGCGCGGTGGTTTACCTGATGGGCCGCGTCACCGAACGCGAAGCGACGCGCGGCGCCGAGATCGCCCGCGGTGTGCAGGGCGTGCAGAAGGTGGTGCGCGTGTTCGAGATCCTGACCGAACAGGAACTCGCCGACCTCGGCCGCGGCGCCAACCCCGCGCCGCCCGCGCTGCCCGCGCCGAGCCCGGCCCCGCCCTGACCGACCGGTCCGGCGCCGCAGCTCTTCAGCGCGTCAGCGCTTGAGCCGGCGGATCAGGCTGGACGTGTCCCAGCGCGCCCCGCCCAGCGCCTGCACCTCGGCATAGAACTGGTCCACCAGCGCGGTGGCCGGCAGTTGCGCGCCGTTGCGCCGTGCCTCGTCGAGCACCAGGCCGAGGTCCTTGCGCATCCAGTCGACCGCGAAGCCGAACTCGAATTGGTCGGCGACCATGGTTTTGCCGCGGTTGTCCATCTGCCAGCTCTGCGCGGCGCCCTTGCCGATGACGTCCAGCACCAGCGGCATGTCCAGCCCGGCGCGCTGGCCGAAGGCGCTGGCCTCGGCCAGGCCCAGCACCAGGCCGGCGATACAGACCTGGTTGACCATCTTGGCCAACTGGCCGGCGCCGCTGTCGCCGATGCGCGTGACGGCCTTGGCGAAGGCCAGGGCGATCGGCCGGGCGGCATTGAAAGGCGCGGCATCGCCGCCGCACATCACCGTCAAGG
>JANMAP010000302.1:0-34393 GCA_031359905.1 Burkholderiales bacterium
CGAGCACGGCCTGTGGCTGTTCGACGGCCCGGTGTCCGGCGGGCCGAAGAAGGCCGCGGAGGGCGCGATGACGGTGATGGCCTCGGGCCGGCCCGAGGCGTTCGCCGCGGCCGGCGGTCTGCTCGACGCGATCGCCGGCACCGTCTACCGGCTGGGCGACCGCGCCGGCATCGGCAGCACGGTGAAGATGGTCAACCAGCATCTGGCCGGCGTGCACATCGCGGCGGCCTGCGAGGCCATGGCGCTGGGCCTGCGCGCCGGCGCCGACCCGCAGTCGCTGTACGACGTGATCTGCAATTCGGCGGGATCGAGCTGGATGTTCCAGAACCGCGTGCCGCACATCCTGGCCGGCGACTACACGCCGCTGTCGGCGGTCAACATCTTCGTCAAGGACCTGGGCATCGTGCTCGACGCGGCGCGGGCCCTGGGCTTTCCGCTGCCGCTGGCGGCCACCGCGCACCAGCTGTACCTGGCCACCGCGGCCGCCGGGCACGGCGGCGAGGACGACAGCGCGGTGATCAAGTTCTACGCCGAACTGGCCGGGCTGACGCTGCCGCGTCCGGCGGGCGGCAGCGAATGAACGCGACGGTGGCGGCGCGCGGCCCGGTGCTCGGCGTCATCGCCGACGACTACACCGGCGCCACCGACGTCGCCAGCATGCTGGTGCGCGCGGGGCTGCGCACCGTGCAGTGGCTGGGCGTGCCGCAGGCCGCGGCCGCGGTGACGCCCGGCGATCCGCAGGCGGGTGCCGATGTCGATGTCGATGCCGTGGTCGTGGCGCTGAAGTCGCGCACCATCGCCGCCGCCGACGCCGTGGCGCAGTCGCTGGCCACCCTGCGTTGGCTGCAGGCGGCGGGCGCGCGTCAGATCTACTTCAAGGTCTGCTCGACCTTCGATTCGACCCCCGCGGGCAACATCGGCCCGGTGGCCGAAGCCCTGCTCGCGGCACTGGGGTCGACCTTCACCATCGTCTGCCCGGCCTTCCCGGAGAACGGGCGCAGCGTCTACCGCGGCCATCTGTTCGTCGGTGATCAACTGCTGTCGGACTCGGGCATGCGCGAGCATCCGCTGACCCCGATGACCGACAGCAACCTGGTGCGCGTGCTGCAGGCGCAGTGCCGTCAGCCGGTCGGCCTGCTCGGCCACGACGACGTGGCTGGGGGAATCGAGGCCACGCATCAGCGCATCGCCGCGCTGCGCCGCGATGGCGTGGTGCTGGCCATCGCCGATGCCGTCAGCGACAGCCAACTGCGCACGCTGGGCGCAGCCGCGGGTGACTTGCCGCTGCTCGTTGCCGGGTCAGGGTTGGCGCTGGGCTTGCCGGCGCTGTATGCCGCGCGCGGCTGGGTGCGGCTGCAGGACGACGCGGCGCGACTCGATCCGCAGACGGGGCCCGGTGCCGTGCTGGCCGGTTCGTGTTCGCAGGCCACGCAGGCGCAGGTGGCGGCGTGGTGCGCCGCCGGGCGGCCGGCGCGCGCCATCGACGCGCTGGCGCTGGCCGCCGGGCGGCCGGTGGTCGCCGACAGCCTGGCCTGGGCGAAAGCGCAGACGCAGGCGCAGGCGAAGGCGCAGCGCGCCGCCGGTCCGGTGCTGCTGTACGCCACGCTGCCGGCTGCCGGCCTGCGCAGCGTGCAGGCCGAGCTCGGCGCGGCACGCGCGGGGGCGCTGGTCGAACAGGCGCTGGCCTCGATCGCCCGCGGGCTGGTGGAGCAGGGTGTGCAGCGGCTGGTCGTTGCCGGTGGCGAGACCTCGGGCGCGGTCGTGCAGGCGCTGGGCGTGCAGCAGTTGCGCATCGGCGCGGCGATCTGCCCGGGCGTCCCGTGGACCCAGGCGGTGGGCCGGCCGCTGTGGCTGGCCCTGAAGTCGGGCAACTTCGGCGGGCCGGAATTCTTCGCCCAGGCGCTCGACACGCAGGCCCGCCCGTGAACGACAACGCGCTGCGCGAGGCGATCTGCGGTGTGGGCCGCAGCTTGTTCGCGCGTGGCCTGGTGCATGCCACTGCGGGCAACATCAGCGTGCGCTTGCCCGACGATCGCGGCTTCCTGATCACGCCGACCGACGCCTGCCTGGGCCTGCTCGACGCCGCCGAGCTGGCCTTCGTCGACACGGCGGGCCGCCAGGCCGATGGCCCGCCGGCCAGCAAGACGCTGGCCCTGCACCGCCGCATCTACGCCAGCGACGACGACGCGCAGTGCGTGATCCACAGCCACGCCAGCGAACTCGTGGCCCTCAGCCTGACGGGCGTCTGGCAGATGGACGCCGTGCTGCCGCCGATCACGCCGTATTTCGTGATGAAGGTCGGCCGCGTGCCGCACATCCCGTACCACCGGCCGGGCGACCCGGCGGTGGCCGATCTGGTGGCTCGGGCCATCGCCCACGGCCGTGAACGCGGCGCGCCGATCCGCGCCGTGTTGTGCGAACGCCTGGGCCCGATCGTCTGGCAACGCACGCCGGTGGCGGCGATGGCGGTGCTCGACGAACTCGAGGAAACCGCCCGCCTGTGGCGGCTGACGCGGCAGCAGCCGGCGCCGCTGTCCGCGGTCCAGATCGATGAACTGCGCCGCAGCTTCGGCGCCCGTTGGTAGATCCCGAGTCCCCCCGCCATGCCCCAGTTCGCAGCCAACCTCAGCTTCCTGTACACCGAGCGCGACTTTCTCGACCGCTTCGCGGCCGCCGCCGCGGACGGATTTCGCGCCGTCGAGTACCTGTTCCCGTACGCATTCGAGCGCGCCGAGCTGGCGCATCGGCTGGCCGATGCGGGCTTGAAGCAGGTGCTGTTCAACGCCCCGCCGGGGGACTTCGATGCCGGCGAGCGCGGCATCGCCTGCCTGCCCGGGCGCGAGGATCAGTTCCGCCGGGTCTTGCTCGAACAGGCGCTGCCGTATGCGCAGGCGCTGCGCTGCCCGCGGCTGCATGTGATGGCCGGGCTGGTGCCCGCGGGCCCAGATCGCGCTGCGCTGCATGCGACCTATGTCAGCAACCTGGCCTGGGCCGCGCGCGAGGCGGCGACGGCGGGGGTCGACCTGCTGATCGAGCCGATCAACACCCGCGACATCCCGGGCTACTTTCTCAACCGGCAGGACCAGGCGCATGCCGTGCTCGCCGAGGTCGGCGCGCCGAACCTGAAGGTGCAGATGGACCTCTACCACTGCCAGATCGTCGAAGGCGACCTGGCCAGCAAGCTGCGGCAGTACCTGCCGGGCGGTCGCGTCGGGCACCTGCAGATCGCCGGCGTGCCGGAACGCCATGAACCGTCCGTCGGCGAGGTCCACCACCCGTACCTCTTCGACCTGATCGATGCACTGGGCTGGACGGGCCACATCGGCTGCGAATACCGGCCGCGCCAGGGCACGTCGGCCGGCCTGGCCTGGTTCCAGCCCTACAAGGACAGCCAACAATGAAACTGCTCATCACCGGCGGCGCCGGCTTCGTCGGAACGCGGCTGGCGCGTTCGCTGCTGGCGCGCGGCACGCTGGCCGGCCGGCCGATCACCAGCATCGTTCTCGCCGACCAGGCGCCGGCGCGTTCCGAGTTGTGCGCCGACGCGCGCGTGGAGGCCCGCGTCGGCCCGCTGCTGGCGCAGTGCGCGGCGCTGCGCGACGAAGCCTTCGACGGCGTGTTCCACCTGGCGTCGGCGGTGTCCGGCGAATGCGAGGCCGATTTCGACCTCGGCCTGCGCAGCAACCTCGACAGCACGCGCGCGCTGCTCGACGCCCTGCGCCACCGCGCCGAGGGCGGCGCGATGCCGACGCGGCTGGTGTTTTCCAGCTCGGTGGCGGTGTTCGGCCCCGACCCGGCGCTGCCCTGGCCGGGCAGCGTCAGCGACAGCACGCTGCCAACACCGCAGACCAGCTACGGCACGCACAAGCTGATCTGCGAACACCTGGTGGCCGACTACACGCGCAAGGGCTACATCGACGGCCGCGCGGCCCGGTTGATGACGGTGACCGTGCGCCCCGGCCGGCCGAACGGAGCGGCCAGTTCGTTCTTCAGCGGCATCATTCGCGAGCCCCTGGCGGGCGAGGACGCCGCGCTGCCGGTGGCGCCCGGCGTGGCGCACCCGCTGAGCTCGCCGCAGCGCACGGTCGACGGCCTGATCGCGGTCTACGAAGCCAGCCGCGAAGCCTTTGTCGGCCGCACCGCGCTGAACCTGCCGGCGCTGAACGTCACCGTGCAGCAGATGCTCGACGCGCTCGAAGCGGTGGCCGGGCCGGCCGTGCGCGCGCGCGTCAAGCTGCTGCCCGATGCGCGCATCGCCGGCATCGTCGCCAACTGGCCGACGGGTGCCACGGCCGAGCGTGCCGCCGGCCTGGGCCTGCTGCCCGAGGCGTGCTTCGAAGACATCATCCGCCAGTACATCGCCGACAGCGCGGACACGCCCGGCGCGTTGAAAGGACTCCAGGCATGAACCAGATCGACCTCGCGAACCGCGTTGCCGTCGTCACCGGCGGCGCCCAGGGCATCGGCTGGGCCATCACGCAGCGGCTGCTGCGCTCCGGCGCCCGGGCGGTGATCTGGGACATCGACCGCGCGCAGCTGGAAGCCGCCTGCGCGTCGCTCGGCGGGCACGGCACGGTGCGCGGCGAAGTGGTCGAACTCACCGACGACGCCGCGGTGGCGGCGGCCACCGCCAACGCGATGGCACAGGAAGGGCGCATCGACATCCTGGTCAACAACGCGGGCATCACCGGCGGCAACGCCAGCACCTGGGAACTCGACCCCGCGGTGTGGCGCCGGGTGATCGAGGTCAACCTGGTCGCGCCGTACCTCACCTGCCGCCATGTCGTGCAGCGCATGCTGGCGCAGGGCTACGGCCGCATCGTCAACATCGCGTCAGTGGCCGGCAAGGAAGGCAATCCCAACGCCAGTCACTACAGCGCCAGCAAGGCCGGGCTGATCGCGCTGACCAAGTCGCTGGCCAAGGAAGTGGCGACCCGGGGCGTGCTGGTCAATGCGATCACCCCGGCGGTGGCCAGGACGGCGATGTTCGCGCAGATGACGCAGGCCCACATCGACTACATGCTGGGCAAGATCCCGATGGGCCGCCTGCTCGAGGTCGACGAGATCGCGGCCATGGCGGCCTGGCTGGCCAGCGAGGAATGTTCGTTCTCGACGGGTGCCGTGTTCGACATCAGCGGGGGGCGTGCGACGTACTGACCCACCCCGCTCCGGACGCGGGGTCAGCCGATCCGCCCGAGCAGCAGGTATTCCATCAATGCCTTCTGCACGTGCATCCGGTTCTCGGCCTCGTCCCAGACCACCGACTGCGGGCCGTCGATGACCTCGGTGGTGACTTCCTCGCCGCGGTGTGCGGGCAGGCAGTGCATGAACAGCGCGTCGGGCTGGGCCACGGCCATCATTTCCTCGTCGACGCACCAGTCGACGAAGGCCTTCAGGCGTTCTTCGTTCTCGGCCTCGTAGCCCATGCTGGTCCACACGTCGGTTGTCACCAGGTGGGCGCCGGCGCAGGCGTCGAGCGGGTGGTTGAAGACCTTGAAGCAACGGCTGTCGCGGACCCCGGCGACCTGCGGGTCGATCTCGTAGCCACCCGGGGTGCTGACATGCACCGTGAAGCCCAGGATCTCCGCGGCCTGCAGCCAGGTGTTGGCCATGTTGTTGCCGTCGCCGACCCACGCCACGACCTTGCCCTGCAGGCACCCCAACGGGTCGGCGCTGTTGCCCCGCGTGCCGCGGTGCTCGATGAAGGTGAAGACGTCGGCCAGGATCTGGCACGGGTGGTATTCGTTGGTCAGGCCGTTGATCACCGGCACGCGGGAATGCGCGGCGAAGCGTTCGATCTTGGTCTGCTCGTAGGTGCGGATCATCACCAGATCGACCATCCGGCTGATCACGCGCGCGCTGTCTTCGACGGGCTCGGCGCGGCCAAGCTGGCTGTCGCCGGTGGTCAGGTTGACCACCGATCCGCCCATCTGGTACATCCCGGCCTCGAAGCTGACGCGGGTGCGCGTGCTGGCCTTCTCGAAGATCATCGCCAGCGTGCGGTCGACCAGCGGCTGGTAGCGCTCGTAGTTCTTGAAGCGCGTCTTGATGATCTTGGCGCGCTCGAACAGGTAGGCGTATTCCTCGGCGCGCAGGTCCTTGAACTGCAGGAAATGCTTCATCAGCGTCTGCCCGGGTTTCATTTCGGCACCGCCCGGCCGCTCGCTCGGCGAGTTGCGAGCATGGCGGGGGTGGGATCGATCATGGCTGTTCGGCGAGGAAGTCCCTGACCAGCGGGCAGAGGATGGCGGCGATCTGTCGCGCCTCGTCGGCGTTCAGGATCAACGGCGGCAGCAGGCGGATGACGCGGTCGGCGGTGACGCTGATCATCAGGCCGGCGTCGGCGGCGCGGCCGAGCAGGGCAGCGCAGGGGCGGTCGAGTTCGATGCCGATCATCAGTCCGGCGCCGCGGAACTCGACGACCCGTCCATCGGCCATTTCGGCGGCTAGGCCGGCCTGCAGCGCGTCGCGCAGCACATGGCCGACGCGCTCGGCGTTGGCCAGCAGCTGCTCTTCTTCCATGATGCGCAGCGTCTCGACACCCGCGCGCATTGCCAGCGGGTTGCCGCCGAAGGTCGTGCCGTGGTTGCCCGGGCCGAGCACGTTGATGGCCCTGGCGCCGACGACGATGGCGCCGATCGGCACGCCCGAGCCCAGGCCCTTGGCCAGCGGCATCACGTCGGGCTGGATGCCGGCCCATTGGTGGGCGAACCACTTGCCGGTGCGGCCCACGCCACACTGCACTTCGTCGAGCATCAGCAGCCAGTCCTGGCGGTCGCAGAGCGCGCGCAGGCCCTGCAGGTACTCGGCGCGGCTGGCGTTGATGCCGCCTTCGCCCTGAATCACTTCGAGGAACACGGCAACGACATTGGGGTTGCTGCGCGCCACCGCCTCGATGGCGGCCAGGTCGTTCAGCGGCACGCGCACGAAACCTTCGACCAGCGGCCCGAAACCGGCCTGCACCTTGGGGTTGCCGGTCGCCGACAGCGTGGCGATCGAGCGGCCATGGAAGGCTTTCTCGTAGACGATGATTTCCGGCCGCTCGATGCCCTTGTCGTGGCCGTACTTGCGGGCGATCTTCAAGGCGCCTTCGTTGGCTTCCAGGCCCGAGTTGCAGAAGAACGCGCCTTCCAGGCCCGACAGCGCGCACAGCTTGGCGGCCAGTTGTTCCTGCAGCGGCACTTCGTAGTAGTTCGAGGAGTGGATCATCCTGGCGACCTGATCCTGCAGCGCCGGCACGAGCTTGGGGTGCCCATGGCCGAGCGTGTTGACAGCGATGCCGCCGAGCCCGTCGAGGTATTTGCGGCCTTCGGTGTCCCAGACCCAGCAGCCTCGGCCATGCGACAACGCGATCGGCAGGCGGCCGTAGGTGTTGAGCACATGCGGCATCGGGCGCGTGACGGCGGGTTCGGGTGCGTTCATGGTCGGGCCTCGTCCTTCCTGCAGAAGAAAATGCCGGTCGGCACCCGATCGCCTGCGATCGGCCGCGTCCCGGCAGGGCGAATTCTAAGACCGGGCTGTGTGGGCGCGGCCCAGGCGCCGGCCGGCGCGGTGCCCGGCGCACGCGCCTTCCGCCGAGCGACTGGGCCGAGCGACTGGCCGGCGCAATGGCGAGCTTCCGCCCGGGCGGCGCGGGCGCCGGCATCGGCGCCTAGATCGGCTATTCGCCGTATTGCGTGCCGCAATTGGTCGACGGCGTGAAATGCGTGCTCATCAGCGAGCGCTGAAGGACATCGAGCCGATGGCCTGGGATTTCGTCATCGACTTCGCGCGCGACAACGACCTGCGCCTGTTCGACGCGCCGACTGTTGGCGGCTGAACGGCGCCGCCGCGCCCCATGCGGCCATGAAAAAAGCCCGCATCAGCGGGCCTTCTCGGAGCGGCAGGCCGTCAGGCGGCGAGCGCCAGTGCCTTGACCTTGGCTGCCAGGCGGCTCTTCAGGCGCGCTGCCTTGTTCTTGTGGAACACGCCCTTGTCGGCGACCGAGTCGATCACGCTCTGCGCCGACTTGAAGGTCTCGGAGGCCTTCGCCTTGTCACCGCCGGCAACAGCCTTCACCACGTTCTTCACGACGGTGCGAAACCGCGAGCGCAACGACGTGTTGGCGGCGTTCAGAACCACGTCCTGGCGGGCGCGTTTACGGCCGGAGGCGAGGCGGACGGTCTTCTTCTTGGCTTTGGACGAGGTGGCCATGCTGGTTCAGTAAGGGTCTGCGATAGGCAAAGAGCGTCGAGGATAGCACGCAGCCCCGCTTCGGGCAAGGCAGGCGGGCCGTGCTTCCTATAATCTGCGCTGCGTTAAGGGGCCAAAAGGGCCTCAAACGCACAACGGCTCGAGGGGCTTCATTCCCGTGAATCTGTTCAAGGCCGCCTCCACCGTTTCACTGCTGACCCTGGTCTCGCGCATCACCGGTCTGGTGCGCGAACAGTTGATCGCCGCAGCCTTCGGCGCCAGCGCGGCCACCGACGCCTTCAACGTCGCGTTTCGCATCCCCAACCAGTTACGCCGACTGTTTGCCGAGGGCGCTTTCTCTCCGGCCTTCGTGCCTTTGCTGGCAGCGACCCGTGCGCGCGACGGGGACGCAGCGACACGCGAGCTGGTCGACGCCGTCGCCAGCGTGCTGACCTGGGTGCTGCTGGCGACCTGCGTGCTCGGTGTCGCGCTGGCGCCGGTGCTGGTCTGGGTCATGGCATCGGGCCTGCAGGACTTCGACGCCGCGGTGGTGATGACGCGCTGGATGTTTCCGTACATCGGCTTCATGTCGCTGGTCGCCCTGTCCGCCGGCATCCTCAACACCTGGCGGCGCTTCGCCGTGCCGGCGATCACGCCAGTCCTGCTCAACCTCAGCGTGATTGCCGCGGCGCTGTGGGGCGCGCCGCGGCTGGCAGCGGCCGGCATCGCGCCGGTCTACGCGCTGGGCGGTGGGGTCATGCTGGGCGGCGTGCTGCAGTTGCTGGTGCAGGCGCCAGCGCTGATCGCCATCGGACAGTTGCCGCGCCTCGCCTGGCGGCCCGCCAGCCTGGCCGCGGCCTGGCGCCATCCGGGCATGCGCCAGGTGCTGCGCCAGATGGCGCCGGCGTTGCTCGGCGTGTCGGTGGCCCAGCTCTCCCTGCTCATCAACACGCAGATTGCATCGCACGTCGCGGTCGGCGCGGTGTCGTGGCTGACCTATGCTGACCGGCTGATGGAGTTCCCGACGGCGCTGCTCGGTGTGGCCTTGGGGGTGGTGCTGCTGCCGCAGCTGTCCGCAGCCCAGGCGCGGCAGGACTTGCAGGCCTATTCCGACATGCTCGACTGGGGCCTGCGCCTGGTGCTGCTGCTGGCCTTGCCCTGCGCGCTGGCGCTGCTGCTGTTCCCGCAGGGCTTGATCGCCGTGCTGTTCCACTACGGCGCATTCACCGCCAACGATCTGGCAATGACGGTGCTGGCCTTGCGCGGCTACGGTGTCGGCCTGCTCGGCCTGGTCGCCATCAAGGTGCTGGCGCCGGCGTACTACGCCCGCCAGGACGTCGGCACGCCGGTGCGCATCGGCATCGGCGTGCTGCTGGCGACGCAGGCGCTGAACCTGGTGCTGGTGCCCTGGCTGGGACACGCCGGGCTGGCGCTGGCCATCGGGTTGGGGGCGCTGATCAACGCCGCCTTGCTGCTCGGCGGGCTGCTGCGGCGGGGCGTCTACGCAGCGCGGCCGGGTTGGCTGGCCTTTGCGCTGCGGGTGGCGGCGGCCAACCTGGCGCTCGCGGCCTGGCTGGGCTGGGCCGGCTGGCGCATCGACTGGGCCGCGATGCAGGCGCAGTGGGCGCAGCGGGTTGCCGGCGTGGCCGGGGTGTTGGTGGTGGCGGTGGTCGTCTACGCGGCGGTGCTGGCGCTCGGCGGCCTGCGGCGGCGCGATCTGGTGCGGCGGGCCTGACCTACACTGCCAGGGATGGGCAGAGCCTTGAATCTCGTCGCGCCGAGCGCGCTGGAATATTTCGCCGCCCTGGTGGCCGACGACGACAGCCTGCCACTGCTGGAAGCCGCCATCGCGGTGGCCCAGGACGACGACCCGGCGGTCGACCCGCAGGGCGTGCTGGCGCAGATTGACACGCTGGCCGACCGCCTGCGCCGGCGCATCCCGGCCGACGCCGCGGCGATGCATCGGCTGCGCCTGCTCAACGCCTACTTCTTTCGCGAGCTGGGTTTTGCCGGCAACGTCAACAATTACGACGACCGCCGCAACAGCTACCTGCCGGCCGTGCTCGACAGCCGCCGTGGTATCCCGGTGACGCTGGCCCTGATCTACATCGAACTCGCCGAGCAGATCGGCCTGCGCGCCCAAGGGGTGTCCTTCCCGGGCCACTTCCTGATCAAGCTGCAGATGCCGCAAGGCGAGGTGGTTATTGACCCTTTCAACGGCCGTTCGCTGTCGCGCGATGCGCTCGACGAACGCCTGGAACCCTTCCGCAGCCAGGCCGCGGCAGGGACCGACGACGCCTCGCTGGCGCACTTCCTGCGGCCGGCCTCGGCGCGCGAGATCTTGGCGCGCCTGTTGCGCAACCTCAAGGCCATCCACCGCCAGGTCGACGACCGCGCGCGTCTGGCCGCGGTGTTGCAGCGCCTCGTGATCTTGCTGCCTGAGGACTGGCTGGAACGCCGTGACCTGGCGCTGGCCTGGTCGCGTCTGGGGCAGCCGCAGCGGGCGATCCCCGAGCTGTCGCTGTACCTGACCCATTGCCCCGAAGCCAGCGATGCCGCGCCGCTGCGCCAGCAACTGGCCGCCTGGCGTTGCCTGCCCGGCGATCGTTTGCCCGGTAATCGCCCGCCCGGCGATCCCTTGCAGTAGCCCGATGCGGCAGATTCCCCTGGCCATCGGGCCCGACAGCCAACCACGCTTCGACAACTTCCTGCCTGGGGCCAACGCGGCGGCGCTCGAGCATCTGCGCACGCTGGCTTGGCCGACGGCTCCGGTCTACCTGTGGGGTGCGTCGGGAACCGGCAAGACGCATCTGCTGCGTGCACTGGCCGATCGCTGCCAGGCCGGCGGCCATCGCGTGGGCTGGTTCAGCGCCAGCGACGCCGTGCCCTGGGTGCTGCAGCCGGACTGGGCCGTCGTCGTCGTCGACCGCTGCGATGCGCTCGACGAACCAGCCCAGCAGGCGGCCTTCGCGCTGTTCGTCGAAGCCGGCACGCAGGGCGTGCAGTTCGCCGCCGCTGGGCGGCTGCCGCCGGTCGACCTGGCGCTGCGCGACGACCTGCGCACGCGGCTGGCCTGGGGCCATGTCTTCGCGCTGCAGGCCCTGGGCGACGCCGAGACGCGCGCCGCGCTGCGCCGCGAAGCCGACCACCGCGGCATCTTCCTGTCCGACGAGGTGCTGGACTACCTGCTGCTGCGCGTGCCGCGCGACTTGACGCACCTGATGCAGCTGCTCGACCGGCTCGACGCCTATGCGCTGGAGCGATCGCGCGGCGTGACCGTGCCGCTGGTGCGCGGCCTGCTGGCCGAGCAGGGCGTGGCCGCGCAAGGGCTGTCGGCGTGACTCGATCGCATCTGGCCTTGTTCGATCTCGACGGCACGCTGCTGCCGACCGATTCCGACCATGCCTTCGGCGAGTTCGTCATCGGCCTGGGCTGGGCCGATGCCGCCGACCACCGGCGGCGCAACGACGCTTTTTATGCCGACTATCTGGCCGGCCGGCTGGACATGGCGGCGTATGTCGACTTCGCCACCGCGCCCTGGCGGCAACGCGACGCGGTCGAACTGGCCCAGGCGCAGGCCGGTTTCCTGGAACGCGTGGTGCGGCCGGCGCTGCACCCCACCGCGCTGGCGCTCGTCCAGCGGCACCGCGACGCCGGTGACCGGCTGGCCATCGTCACCGCCACCAACGAGTTCGTGACCCGGCCCATCGCGGCCCTGTTCGGCATCGACGACCTCATCGCCACGGAGTTGGAGCGCGATGCGCGGGGCCGCGTCACCGGTGCGATCCGCGGCACGGCGGCCTTCCGCGAAGGCAAGATCGCCCGCGTCTGTGACTGGCTGGCGGCCAGCGGGCAGACCCTGGCGAGCTACGAGCGCAGCATCTTCTACAGCGATTCCACCAACGACCTGCCGCTGCTCGAGCAGGTCAGCCATCCGGTGGCGACCAACCCCGGCCCGGCGCTCGAGCGCATCGCCCGCGAGCGTGGCTGGCCGGTCCTTCGACTCTTCGACGACCCATGATCAAGAAATACATCGACCGGCTGCTTGGCAAGGGCGCGGCGCCTGCCGCCGAGGTGGCCGCTGTGCCGCCGCTGGTCCCGCTGGGCGTGCGCCGCGAGTTCGCGGCCGCCGAGCACGGCATCGACCCGACGCTGCTCGACGCCAACGCGGTGCGCGTGGCCAAGACCCTGAAGGACGCCGGTCACGAGGCCTACATCGTCGGCGGCGCGGTGCGCGACCTGCTGGTCGGCCTGCGCCCGAAAGACTTCGACGTGGCCACCGACGCCACGCCCGAACAGGTCAAGGCGCTGTTCCGCCGGGCCTTCATCATCGGCCGGCGCTTTCGCCTGGTGCATGTGGTCTTTGGTCGCGGGCGCGAGCACGAGACCATTGAAGTGTCGACCTTCCGCGCCTACCTGGACAGCGCAGCGACCGACGCCGTGGCGGGCAACGAAAAGACGGCGAAGAGCGAACTCGTCGACAAGAGCCATGTCGTCGATGCCAGCGGCCGCGTGCTGCGCGACAACGTCTGGGGCCCACAGATCGAGGACGCAGCGCGCCGCGACTTCACGATCAACGCCATGTACTACGACCCGGTCAGCCAGACCGTCGTCGACTATCACGACGGCATCGCCGACGTGCGCGCACGCCTGCTGCGGATGATCGGCGACCCGGAGGCACGCTATCGCGAAGACCCCGTGCGCATCGTGCGCGTGGTGCGCTTCGCGGCCAAGCTGGGCTTCGAGATCGATCCCGGCACGCGCAAGCCGATCCGCGCGATGGCCGCGCTGCTGGCCAACGTGCCGCAGTCGCGGTTGTTCGACGAGATGGTCAAGCTGCTGCAGACCGGCCATGCGCTGGCCAGCATCGAGCAGTTGAAGAAGCAGGGCCTGGACCGCGGCGTCTTCCCGGTGCTCGACGCGGTGCTCGCGCCGCCAACGCCGAGCGCCGGGCGCGACACGTTCGTGCGCCTGGCCCTGCAGGACACCGACCGGCGCGTTGCCGAAGGCCGGCCGGTGGCGCCCAGCTTCATGCTCGCCTGCATGCTGTGGCACGACGTGCTGGAACGCTGGAGCAAGCTGCGTGATGCGGGCGAGCCGCCGTTCCCGGCGCTGCAACAGGCGGTCGACGCGGTCTTCGACGCGCGCATCGGCGACATCTCCGGCCGCGGCAAGCTGGCCGCCGACATGCGCGAGATCTGGCTGATGCAGCCACGCTTCGATCGCCGCACGCCGAGCTCAGCGCATGCCCTGGTGTCGCAGGCACGCTTTCGGGCCGGCTACGACTTTCTGCGCCTGCGCGCTGACACCGGCGAGGTCGGCGCCGACGTGGCCGACTGGTGGGAAGACTTCCACCTCGGCAACGACGACGAGCGCGAAGCGCTGTTGCAGGACGCGCGTGCCAGCAACCCGGCCAAGCCGCGGCGCGTGTCGGGGCCCAAGTCGGGCGGCCCGGCCGCTGCGGGTCAGGGCGGCGCCGTCGGGGCGCCGATCGACGCGAGGGAGGCGAGGGACGCGGCGGACGCGATCGATGCGACCGACGATGCCGACGAGGGCATCGCCGAGGTCGATGTGCCGATCGACGGTGCGCCGCGCAAGCGCCGCCGGCGCCGGCGGCGGCCCGGCGGAGGCGGCCCGGCCACGGGTGGCAGCGACGCTCCACCCGCGGCATGAACGACGGCCAGGCCGAGCGCGTCTTCGTCGGCCTGGGCGCCAATCTGGGGGACGCTGCCGGCACACTGCGGCGCGCTCTCGACGACCTCGGCCGCTTGCCCGGCACGGTGCGCGTCGCCGCGTCGGCGCTGTACCGCTCGGCGCCGCTGCAGGCGGCCGGGCCGGACTACGTGAATGCAGTGGCTGAACTGCGCACGACGATGACGCCGCCGGTGCTGCTGCAGGCCCTGCAGGCCCTGGAACTGGCCCACGGCCGAGAGCGCCCGTTCGCCAATGCCCCGCGGACCCTGGACCTGGATCTGCTGCTGTATGGCCAACGCACGCTGTCCGAGCCCATGTTGACGCTGCCGCACCCGCGCCTGCACGAGCGGGCCTTCGTGCTCGAGCCGCTGGCAGAACTGGCCCCAAGCCTGTTCATTCCCGGCCGCGGGCTGCTGCAGGCCTGGCGCGAGCGCGCCGCCGGTCAGCGCATCACCCGCCTGCCTTGAAGCGGATGGGGTATGCGCTGGCCTTGACGTCTCTTGACGATCGGTCAGCGCATCAGCCGAACGAAGCCGGTGGGCGGCCTGCCGCGCTGGTGGGCGATTTCTGTCGGCGCGCGCAGGCTGCTCTTTGGAGGCACCGTGTCGTCGCCGAGCTGCCACTCGAAGAACTTCTGCCCGCCAAAGGCCACCGTGCCCATCAGCACAGTGCCGCCGAGCAGCAGCGCGAGCACGGCCGCCAGCACCGGCCCCCACGCGGTCGCCACGCGGGGCCGGCCGGGGTTGTGGCGCGCGTCCCAGCGTTCGTCGGGGGTCAGGCCATAGACGATGGCGCAGAGCATGGCCTGGGTGATCATCAGCCCGAGCAGCGGGATCAAGGCCCAGGCCAGGCGGTCGTCCTGGCCCAGCGCCTGCATGCGCTGCACGCCGAGCAGGCCGAGCGCCGTCGGCAACGGGTGCAGCCAGGCCAGACGGTCGCCGAAGCCGCGCAGGTACAGGCGGTGCAGGCCCAGGCTGCCGGCGACCAGCGCCAGCCAGGCGGCCACGGTCTTCGATCGGTAATGGCTGGCGTCGCTCATCGGGATGGCGTCGTTCATCGGGCTCACATCACCCGGCTGTAGCAGGTCATGCGGCAGCAGTTCACGCCGCAGTGCCGGCGCCGGCCGGCGGTGTCGTCGCGCCGGTGCCCAGCGCGCGCTGCATCAGCACGACATCCAGCCAGCGGTCGAACTTGCGCCCGGCGGCGCGCAAGACTCCGCTGTCGGCGAACCCCAGGCTGCGGTGCAGGGCGATCGAGCCGTGGTTGTCGGCGTCGCCGATGACCGCCAGCATCTGCCGCGCGCCGGTGGCTTCGCAGCGGGCCAGCAGTTCGGCCAACAACAGGCTGCCGAGCCCCCGACCGCGCGCATCGGCGTGCACATAGATCGAGTCTTCAAGGCAAAAGCCGTAGGCCGGCCGCGGCCTGAACGGCGTGGCGTAGGCATAGCCCAGCACCTGGTTCGGCTGCCCGGCCAGCGGGCCTTCGGCGACCAGCCACGGCAGGCCCTTGGCCAGCACGTCGCGCCTGCGGCGGGTCATCTCGTCGAGGTGCGGCGGGTCGATCTCGAACGTGCCGGTGGCCTGCAAGACAGCTTGTGCGTAGATGGCGGTGACCGCCGACAGATCGGCGTCGGTGCTGGGACGGATGAGCAAGAGCGGGGCTCCGGGGCGCTGCGACACGCCGCAGGTGGAAGGTGAAGTGGCGCTGGACTCCAGGCAGTTTATACTGCGCGGTTTTCGACGACGGCCAAGGGGCGCGCAGCCCGGAGGCGTATCTACGGCGTCGCTTCTCGGTCTGCCGGTGGCGCTTGTCGCTGGTGGGCCTGTCGACGGCCCTCCCGGTGTGTCTCCCGTGGTGTGGCGTTGGTTGATGGACAGGGCTGCCCATGCACCGCAGGGCGGCCCGCTGCAAGGACAAACATCATGGTCGTGATCCGGCTGGCTCGTGGCGGCGCCAAGAAGCGCCCCTTCTACAACATCGTGGTCGCCGATTCCCGGGAGCGCCGCGACGGCCGCTTCATCGAACGCGTCGGCTTCTACAACCCGGTGGCCGCCGGCGCCGAGCAGCCGCTTCGTGTGGCGCTCGACCGCGTGACCCATTGGTCCAGCGTCGGCGCCCAGCTCTCGCCGACCGTGCAGCGCCTCGTCGAGCAGGCCAAGACCGCCACCGCAGCAGCCACCGCCACCGCCGCCTGAGCGGCGTTCATCGCCCGTGACACCGTCGTCGAGCGGACTGCCGGCCGATGCGGTCGAGGTCGGCCGCATCATGGGTGCCTGGGGCGTCAAGGGCGGTCTGAAGATCAAGCCGTTCTCGTCCGACCCGCAAGCCTTGTTCTCGTCCAAGCGCTGGTACCTGCAGCCCGGCGAGAGCCAGGCACCTGCCGCGGCGCGGGCGACCGGCGCAGCAACGGCTTTCCCCGCGATGCTGAAGGTCCTTCAGGCCCGCGAGCATGGTGACGGCGTGGTGGCCACCGTGCACGACATCGAAGACCGCGACAGCGCCCAGGCGCTCATCGGCGCCCGCATCTTCGTGTCCCGCGGCAGCTTCCCGACGCCCGACGACGGCGAGTTCTACTGGATCGACCTGATCGGGATGCAGGTGGTCGATCGGCAGGGACAGATGCTCGGCATGGTCGATGGCCTGATCGAGACCGGGCCGCACTGTGTGCTGCGCATCAGCGCCGTCCAGGCCGATGCCCCGGAGGTGCTGATCCCCTTCGTCGTGGCCTATGTCGACGCGGTCGACCTGACGGCGCGGCGCATCAGCGTCGACTGGGGCGCGGATTACTGAACGCCTGCCGCGGACATGACGGCGAGATTCCCGCCTCCGGCGGTCCGGCGCCGCGGCCGTGCCGCACCGGCCTGAGGGCGCCGCATCCACCATGCGCTTCGACGTCGTCACGCTGTTTCCCGAACTGTTCGCGCCGCACCTCGCGCAGGGCATCACCCGCCGCGCGTTCGAAACCGCGGTCGTCGACGTGCGCCTGTGGCCGTTGCGGGATTTCGCCGACGACGCCCACCGCCGGGTCGACGACCGACCGTTTGGCGGCGGACCGGGGATGGTCATGCTCGCCCAGCCGCTGCTGCGGGCGCTCAACACGATCGCCCTCGACCGTGCCGACCCCACGCCGGTGCCGGTGGTGCACTTCACGCCGACCGGGCGGCGCCTCGACCAGGCGGTGATCGATGGCTTCGCGGCCGGGCCCGGCGCGGTGCTGCTGTGTGGCCGCTACGAAGGCATCGACCAGCGCCTGATCGACGCCCGCGTCACGCACGAGTTCAGCCTGGGCGACTTCGTGCTGTCCGGCGGCGAGCTGCCGGCGCTGGCCTTGCTCGACGCCGTCGCCCGCTTGCAGGACGGCGTGCTCAGCGCGCCGTCGCACCAGCAGGACAGCTTTTCCGATGGCCTGCTCGAAGGCCCGCAGTACAGCCGCCCTGAATGCCTGTCGATCGATGGCCGGGACCATGGCGTGCCCGCGGTGCTCCTGTCGGGACACCATGGCCAGATCGCGGGCTGGCGGCGTGAACGAGCGCTGGAGCTGACGGCCCGCCGGCGCCCGGACCTGATCGGCGCCGCACGCGCTGCCGGGCGGCTGAGTGCGGCCGATGAGTCGTTTCTGGCTCGCCTCGACATATAATCAAAGGCTTTTCGATCCTCTGCCGGGTACCACAGGTCAGCATCAGCATCAACCGACCGCCGACCACCCCGAACAACAGCCCGCGACACGATCGAATGTCGGAGAACCCCTTGAACCTGATTGCCACCCTCGAGCAGGAAGAGATCGCTCGCCTGAACAAGACGATCCCTGCCTTCGCCCCCGGCGACACCGTGATCGTCAACGTCAACGTGGTCGAAGGCACGCGCAAACGCGTGCAGGCCTACGAAGGCGTTGTCATCGCCAAGCGCAACCGCGGCCTGAACAGCAGCTTCATCGTGCGCAAGATCTCCAGCGGCGAAGGCGTCGAGCGCACCTTCCAGACCTACAGCCCGCTGATCGCCAGCGTCGAGGTCAAGCGCCGCGGCGACGTGCGCCGCGCCAAGCTGTATTACCTGCGCCAGCGCAGCGGCAAGTCGGCGCGCATCAAGGAAAAACTCGCCTGAGCGAGGCTCAGCCCGCGGCCGTGCCGCGGGTCGCGCGCCAGCGCGAAGCGCGTTTTCGACGCGACGCGGCGCAGCCGCCCGCGTCAAAGGCGATCCGCCCGTGACCGTCCCCACCCGCATTCTCGATCCGCGCTCGGTGCCCGTCGTCGGCACCGACGCCCACCTGCCACCGGTTGCCCCGCAGCGGCTGCTGCCCGCCGCACTGCGCGAGCGCTTTGCCCAGAGCCGGCGCTGGGAACCCGAATTTCCCGGTGACGGCCGGGTCTTCGCCGACCGCACGCCGGCATCCGCGGCCGTACTCGTGCCGCTGGTCGAACGCCCTGGCGGGCTGACGGTGCTGATGACGCGGCGAACCGATCACCTGCGCGATCACGCCGGGCAAATCAGCTTTCCAGGCGGGCGCAGCGAACCCGAAGACGCCGACGCTGCCGGAACCGCGCTGCGCGAAGCTCAGGAAGAGGTTGGCCTGGCGCCCGAGCGCGTCGACGTGATCGGCCTGCTTCCGGTCTACACCACGGTGACGAGCTACCTGGTCACGCCGGTGGTCGCCCTGGTGCGCGCGCCCTTCGCGCTGGATGAGCTGGCGCTCGACAGTTTCGAGGTCGATGAAGCGTTCGAGGTGCCCTTGCAGTTCCTGATGACGCCAGCCCACCACCAGCGTCACGTCGTCGACTTCGATGGTGGACAGCGCAAGTTCCTGTCGATGCCATGGCACGGCCAGGCTGGCGACGGCACGCCGCGCGAATACTTCATCTGGGGCGCGACCGCGGCGATGCTGCGCAACCTCTATCGCTTCCTGGCCGATTGAGTCCACGGTCGGCCGCCGGCTGGGCAAGGGCGCTGGCTATCATCGACGCCGATGAGTTTCTTCGCGGTCCTCTTCGCCCTGTTGCTCGAACAGCTCAAGCCGCTGCCGCGGGACAACTGGGTCCACGACATGCTCGTGGGCTGGGTGCGCTGGACGGGTCGTAACTTCGACGCCGGCAAGCCGCATCACACCTGGGTGGTGTGGTGCATCTCGGTGCTGCTGCCCGCGCTGCTGGTCACCGCGGTCTACACCCTGGTCGCCCACTACAGCCTGCTGCTGGCCCTGGCGCTCAACGTCGGGCTGTTGTACCTGACGCTGGGGTTTCGCCAGTTCAGCCACTACTACACCGACATTCGCGACGCGCTGGACCGCGGCGACGAGGGCGAAGCCCGCCGGCTGCTCGGCGAGTGGCGCCATCTCGACGCCAGCGAGTTGCCGCGGACCGAAGTGCTGCGCCACGTCATCGAACACGCGCTGCTGGCGGCGCACCGGCATGTCTTCGGCGTCTTCTTCTGGTTCGTCGTGCTGTCGGCGCTCGGTCTCGGGCCGATGGGCGCGGTGCTTTACCGCATGGCCGAGTTCAGCAGCCGTTACTGGGGCTACCGCCTGCGCGCGCTGGACGCCCCGGCCAATGACCAGTTGCTGGACTTGTCGCGGCGCCTGTTCGCCGTCATCGACCATGTACCGGCGCGCCTGACGGCCTTCGGCTTCGCGGTGGTCGGCAACTTCGAAGAAGCCATCGCCAGCTGGCGCCGCGATGCCGGGCTGTGGATGCACCCCAACGAAGGCGCCATCCTGGCGGCCGCCGCGGGTGCGGTGGGCGTGCAGCTCGGTGGCTTGGCCGCGCCCGGCGTGACCCCCGACCGCTCGAAGACCTTCACCGCCGGCAGCGACGCCGGAGCGGCCAACGCCGAGGGCTCCACCGCCGGCGTGGCGCCGCAGACCGGCCATCTGCAAAGCGTGGTCGGACTGGTCTGGCGTTCGGTGGTCCTGTGGATGCTGCTGGTGGCGTTGCTGTCTCTGGCCAACGTCGTCGGTTGAGCCGGTCGACCAGCCATCAGTAGTTGCTGCGCGAGAGTTCCTCGAACAGCGACTCGTAGATCCGCACCCGTGACGCGCTGATCTCGCCGCGCTCGGCGGCGGCACGCACGCCGCAGCCGGGCTCGTGGCGGTGGCTGCAGTTGTAGAAGCGGCAGTCGCCGAGCGCGGCTTCGAAGTCGGGCATCAACCCGGCGAGCTGCTCGGGTGCGATCTGGCGCAGGCCGAATTCCTGGAATCCTGGTGAATCGATCAGCGCGCCACGGCACGCAGTTTCAGTCAGCGCGCCAGGGCACGCGGTTTCGGTCAGCGCGCCGCGGTTCGCTGCATCGATGACGGGGCCTCGATGTTCGGCGTCCAGCCAATACCAGGTCGTGGTCGTCGTGGTGTGGCGGCCCGTGTTCAACGCCCGTGAGATCTCACCGACCTGCGCTGCCGCTGCGGGCACCAGCAGGTTGATCAGCGTGCTCTTGCCCATGCCGCTGGGCCCCAGCACCAGCGTCGTGCGGCCCTGCAGGCGCGGCAACAGGGTGGCGGTGGACGCTGCGGGCGCGGCCTTCAGCGCCAGCTCGATCACCTCGACGCCCATTGCACGGTAGGGCGCCAGGCGCGCGCGTGCGGCGTCGATGCCGGGCAGATCGGTCTTGTTCAGACCGATGCAGCTGGTCACGCCGGCGGCGCGCGCGGCGATCAACGCGCGCGCCAGCTGCGATTCGCTGAACGCCGGGTCGGCCGCCACCAGCACCAGCAGCAGGTCGAGGTTGGCGGCGAACGACTTGCTGCGCCAGTCGTCCTGGCGGAACAGCAGATTGCGGCGCGGTTCCAGGGCATCGATGACGCCGTCGTCGCCGGTGATGCTCCAGCGCACGCGGTCGCCGACCACCAGTTCGCTCTTCTTGCCGCGCGGGTGGCACAGCACGCGCGCGCCACCCGGTGTTTCGACGACCACATGGCGGCCATGCGCCGCCACCACCAGGCCGGGCGACGACGGCGCGGCCGGCGCGCGGGTGCTCAAGACGACAGCGCGTCGACCTTCGCGGCGCAGATGAAGTCGTTGATCGAGATGCCGCCCACCGAGTGGGTGTCGAAGCGCACCACGCAGCGGTTGAAGGTCACGCGCAATTCGGGGTGGTGGTCTTCGCGGTGGGCGATCCAGGCCAGCGCGTTGACGAAGGCCAGCGTGCGGTGGTAATCGGCGAAGGCATAGGTCTTCTCGATCGCCCCGCCGACCAGCGACCAGCCCGGCGTCTGCGCCAGGTGCGCCGCGACCTCGGCCGCGGACATCGCCGGCTGGCCTTCGAGCGGCCGGCAGTGGCCTTCGGTCAGCGGGTTCATGCAGCGCCCGGCGTCACGCGGCGGCGGCCAGCGGTGTGGCGGCTGGCAAGGCGGCCAGTCGCTCGCCGGCCGGTGGATGCGAGTAATAGAAACGCACGTACAGCGGGTCGGGCGTCAGCGTGGCGGCGTTGTCCTGATGCAGCTTCAGCAGGGCGTTCGCCAGATCGCGGCCATCGGCCTGGGCGCAGGCGTAGGCGTCGGCCTCGAACTCGTCACGGCGCGAGAAGAAGGCCATCAGCGGCGCGATGAAGAAGGTGAACGGCGGGAGCGCCAGCATGAACAGCAGCAGCGCCAGGGCGTCGTTCGGTGCGGCCAGGTTGGGCGCCACGCCCAGGCCGGCGTAGAAGCCGGGCTGGCCGGCCAGCCAGCCGAGCAGCGCCAGCCCGGCCAGGCTCAGACCGAAGATGCCGAGCATGCGCTTGAGGACATGCTTGTGCTTGAAGTGACCGAGTTCGTGCGCCAGCACGGCTTCGACCTCGCCCGGCGACAGGCGCTGCAGCAGGGTGTCGAAGAAGACCACCCGTTTGGCGCTGCCCAGCCCGGTGAAGTAGGCGTTGGAATGCGCCGACCGCCGGCTGCCGTCCATCACGAACAGACCCTTGGCGGCAAAGCCGCAGCGCTGCATCAGGGCCTGCACGCGGGCCTTCAACGCCTCGTCGGGCAAGGGTTCGAACTTGTTGAAGATCGGCGCAATGACCGTCGGGTACAGGACCAGCAGCACCAGGTTGAAGCCGACCCAGGCGACCCAGGCCCACAGCCACCACAGCCCGCCTGACGAGCCCATGATCCACAGGATCAGCGCGGCCAGAGGCAGGCCGATCAATGCGCCGACGGCCGCGCTCTTCACCATGTCGATCAGCCACAGCCGCAACGTCATGCGGTTGAAGCCGAAGCGCTGTTCGATGCGGAAGGTCGCATACCAGTCCAGCGGCAATTCGATCAGCGAGCTGATGACGACGAAGGCGGCCAGCAGCACCAGTTCGTAGGGCAGGGCGCCTGCGCGCGGCAGCAGCGCGTCGCGGACCATCCCGTTGAGCAGATCGAGCCCGCCGAGCAGCGTCCAGGCCAGCAGCACGGCAGCGCCGACCGCGCCGCTGAGGATGCCGAAGCGGCCCTTGGCCAAGGTGTAGTCGGCCGCCGTCTGGTGGGCCTGCAGGCTGACCGTGCCGACGAAGGCCGCCGGCACCGCATCGCGGTGCGCCGCGACGTGGCGCATCTGCCGTGTCGCCAGCCACAGCTTGGCGGCCAGCGAGGCCAGCAAGGCCGCGGCGAAGGCCAAGGTGAGAGGTGTCGCTTGCATCCCCACGAGTGTAGGCTTGGGCGAGAATCCCTCGCTCACGTTGACCAGCCGCCCGATGACCGACACCCCGATCGACACCCCGACCGACAACCTGCCCGCCACGCCGACCGACACGCTTCTCCCCAGCGACCAGAACCTGATCTGGATCGATCTCGAGATGACGGGCCTGTATCCCGACCGCGACCGCATCATCGAGGTCGCCGTGGTCGTCACCGACCCGCACTTGAGCGTGCGCATCGAAGGCCCGGTCTTCGCCGTCCACCAGAGCGACGCCGTGCTCGACGGCATGGATGCCTGGAACAGGGGCACGCATGGCAGGAGCGGCCTGACCGATCGGGTGCGTGCGTCGACCGTCGACGAGGCCGCGGCCGAATCCGCCGTCATCGCGTTCCTTGCCAAGTACGTGCCCAAGGGCAAGAGCCCGATGTGCGGCAACAGCATCTGCCAGGACCGGCGTTTCCTGGCCAACACCATGCCCGCGCTGGAAGCCTTCTTCCACTACCGCAACCTGGACGTCAGCACCCTGAAGGAACTGGCGCGGCGCTGGAAGCCGGCGGCGCTTGACGGCTTCAAGAAGGCCCAGGCGCACACCGCGCTGGCCGACATCCACGAGTCGATCGACGAGCTGATCCACTACCGCAAGCATTTGCTGGCGGTCTGAGCGGCCGCAGCGGCCCCCTGCTGCGGGCCGCGCCCGGCTGGCGAAGATCGCCGATACCGCGTTGCAGCGCAGCGGCAAGCTGCCAGGCCCGTGATGCGCAGATCGATTGCGCACGGCAACCGGCGGGAGATGCTGGCGCGGGCGCGCCCCCGCGACCGCCAGCAGGCGGCGGGGTCGACCGCCCTTGAGCAGGGCTGCGGCTGCCTGTCACCGCGCCGTCGCCGAAGGTTCATACACTTGCGAGGATGAACGACGATCCACGGCCGAATCCGCCATCGGTCACGTCGGCCCCGGCCGGCCCGGCACAGCCGGTGGCCACCGCTTGCGCGCCGCTGGTCCTGCTCAACCGCGAGCGGTCGATCCTGCAATTCAACCGCCGCGTCCTGGCCCAGGCGCGGCGCGCCGATGTGCCGCTGCTCGAGCGGCTGCGCTACGTGACCATCGTCAGCAGCAACCTCGATGAGTTCTTCGAGGTCCGAGTCGCCGACTACATCGAAGCCGTGCGCCAGCCGGGCAGCGGCGTGTCGCATGCCGATCTGGCCGCGGTGGCTGACGCAGCCCACGAACTGATCGACGAGCAGTACGCGGTCTTCAACGACGAGGTCATGCCGGCGCTGGCCGAGCACGGCATCGTTGTCGTCAACCACGCCGAGCGCAGTGCCGAGCAGCGCGCCTGGGTCGCGCGATTCTTCGAAACCCAGGTGCGGCCGTTGCTGGTGCCGGTCAGCCTGGACCCCAGCCACCCGTTCCCGCTGGTCGCCAACAAGAGCCTGAACTTCATTGCCCGGCTCGGCGGGCCGGATGCGTTCGGGCGCGAGAACCAGATCGCCATCGTCAAGGTGCCGCGGGTGCTGCCGCGGGTCATCGGGCTGCCGCGCACGCTGTGCCGCGGCACCCAGGGCTTCGTGCTGCTGACCAGCGTGATCCGGGCCCACCTCGGCGAGCTGTTTCCTGGCCGCACGGTCGATTCGTTCTCACAGTTTCGCGTCACCCGCGATTCCGATCTCGAGGTCGACGAGGACGATGTCACCAATCTGCGCCAGGCCCTGCGAAGCGGGCTGACGACGCGCCACTTCGGACTGGCCATCCGCCTGGAGGTGACCAGCACCTGCCCGGAAGAGCTCAGCCGCTTCTTGCTCGAGCAGTTCTCCTTGCCCGACGTGGCGCTGTACCGGGTCAACGGCCCGGTCAACCTGGTGCGCCTGAACCAGCTCATCGACCAGGCCGACGCGTCGGCGCTGCGCTTTCCGGCGTTCGAGCCGCGCTGGCCGCGGGCCAGTTTGGTGCCCGGGCAGTCGATCTTCCAGCAACTGCGCCAGCGCGACGTGCTGCTGCACCATCCGTTCGAGAGTTTCGAGCCGGTGGTGCAGTTCTTGCGCGAGGCGGTCGACGACCCCGATGTGCTGGCCATCAAGCAGACCATCTACCGCACCGGCGCGCAGAGCGCGACGCCCGAAGGCAACGCGCAGAGCGCGTTGGTGGACCTGCTGATCGAAGCCGCGCGCCGCGGCAAGGAAGTGCTGGCGGTGGTCGAGCTCAAGGCCCGCTTCGACGAGGAAGCCAACATCAACTGGGCCGAACGGCTGGAAGCGGTGGGCGCGCAGGTGGTCTACGGCATCGTCGGCTTGAAAACTCACGCCAAGCTGTTGCTGGTGACCCGACGCGAGCTTGCTGCCGGCCGCCGCGGCGCGCCGGATCCTGCCCGCGGCCGACCTGGTGGCGCGCAGGTGCTGCGCCGCTACGCCCACCTGTCGACCGGCAACTACAACCCGCGCACTTCGCGCCTGTACACCGACATCGGCTGCCTGACCGCCGACCCCGGCCTGACCGCCGATGCCGACGCCGTCTTCCTGCAGCTGGCCAGCCAGACCAAGACGCGCGCGCCGCAGCATCTGGTGACGGCGCCGCTCGGCCTGCACAAGCGCCTGCTGCGCCACATCGACCAGGTCGCGCAGGCCGCGCGCACCGGCCGGCCGGCACGCATCGTCGCCAAGGTCAATGCGTTGACCGACCCGGCGCTGATCCACGCCCTGGTGGCGGCCAGCCAGGCTGGCGCGATCATCGACCTGATCGTTCGCGGCGCCTGCATGCTGCCGCCGGGCATCCCAGGGGTGACGCAGAACATCCGGGTGCGCTCGGTGGTCGGCCGCTTCCTCGAGCATTCCCGCGTGCTGTACTTCCGCTGGGGAGATGCCGATGACGACGAGGTGCTGTACCTGACCAGCGCCGACTGGATGAGCCGCAACATGTTCCGGCGCATCGAAGTCGCCTGGCCGGTGCGCGACCCGCAGCTGCGCCAGCGCGTCATCGACGAAGCGCTGGTGCCCTACCTGCACGACCAGATCGACGCCTGGACGCTGGACGGCGAGGGCCGCTATCGACGGGTGGCCGGCAACGGCGTCGGCGCGCAGCAGGCCCTGATGCAGCGCGACAGCGTGTGACGGGGCCGCCGGTGGACCTGATCCTGTGGCGCCACGCCGAGGCCTTCGAGATGCGCGAGAACGCCGACGACCTGGACCGCGCGTTGACGCCCAAGGGCGAGCGCCAGGCGCAGCGCATGGCGGCGTGGCTGGGCCGCCATCTGCCGGCCACCGCCAAGGTGCTGGCCAGCCCGGCGCGGCGCGCGCAGCAGACCGCCGCGGCACTCGACCGCAAGTTCAAGACGGTGGCTGCGCTGGCCCCGGACGCTGCGGTCGACGCGCTGCTGCACGCCGTGCGCTGGCCCGAATCGCGCGAACCGGTGCTCGTCGTCGGCCACCAGCCGACGCTTGGCCTGGCCGCGGCCTATCTGTTGTCCGGCCAGCCCCAGGCCTGGGCCGTGCGCAAGGGTGGCGCGTGGTGGCTGCGCGCGCGCGAGCGTGAAGGTGGCGTGCAGGTCGTGCTGCATGCGGTGATGGCGCCGGAGATGCTGTAGCGATGGTGCGCTGAAGCGCAGAAGCGCTGCAGCGGCCGGGGCGCCCCGCCAGTGGTGCGCACCGCGCAACGATCAAGGCGTCGGCAGCGCCAGCCGCAGCGGCCCGCTGCGCGCCCAGGCGGCGGCTTCCTCGTGCAGCAGGTAGATCGTCCGCGGATGCTGTTCGGCCCAGGCCCGGCCGTAGGTCAGCAGCGCGTCGCGACCGCGGGCGCGCAGCGTCAGTGCGGCGCTGACCACGTCGCCGCGGGCGTGGCACTTGATCACCGCCAGGCGCAGGCACAGCACCTGCCAGGCGAAGGTGTCGCTGGCCAGCTGCGGCTCGATCTTGCGCAGGCCGCCGCGCTGGGCCAGCACCAGCTCGCCGATGCGCCGCTGCTGACTTTGCGAAAAGCCCGGCGCGTCGACGTGCGCCAGCAGGTAGGCGCTGTGCCGGTGGTGGTCGTGGTGCGAGACCATCTGCCCCATCTCGTGCAGCGCGCAGGCCCAGGCCAGCTCGCGCCGCGTCTCGCTGGTCAGGTCGGCTGCGGCTTCGGGCTGGGCGCTGTCGAACAGTGCCAGCGCGATGCGCGCCACGCGTTCGGCCTGCCCGGTGTCGACGCCGAAGCGGCGCTGCAGTTCGGCCACCGTGTGGTCGCGCATGTCGCCGGGCCGCGCGCGGCGCTGGGCTTCCAGGCGTTCGTGCAGGTCGATGACCACGCCCTGGCGCAGCGCGCCCTTGGTCGGCCACAGCGCGCCGATGTCGAAGTGCGCGGCCAGCGTGTACAGGATGGCCAGGCCGCCAGGCAGCACCGCGCGGCGCTCCGGCTTGAGATTCGGCAGGTCGATGCGCTCCATGTGGCCCGCTGCGATGCAGCGCGCGATGCACCAGCGCAGGCCGTCGGGGGTGATGCGGCCGTCGGTGATGCCGGCGGCCTGCAGCACGTGGCCGACCGCTCCGGCCGTGCCCGACGAGCCGAGCGCCTGGCGCCAGCGGTCGGGCGCGAACGGCTGCAGCGATTCTTCGAGTTCGGCCCCGGCCGCGACCTGCGCCGCGCGAAAAGCGGCCTCGGTCAGCCGGCCATCGGGAAAGAAGCGCATCGACAGGCTGACGCAGCCGACACCGAAGCTCTCGGTGACCAGCGGCGTGCGTCCCTGGCCGAGGATCAGCTCGGTGCTGCGTCCGCCGATGTCGATGACCAGCCGCGGCTCGTCGCTGGGCTGCAGGCGGGCGACCCCGGCGAAGATCAGGCGGGCCTCTTCGCGGCCCGAGATGACCTCGATCGGATAACCCAGCGCTTCCTGCGCGCGCAGCAGGAAAGCGTTGCGATTGCGTGCCTCGCGCAAGGTCTGCGTGGCGACCGCGCGCACCTGGCCGGGCGCGAAGCCGGCCAGCCGCGCGGCGAAGCGGCGCAGACAGGCCAGGCCACGCTGCACGGCGGCTTCGGTGAGCAGGCCGTCGCCGTCCAGCCCGGCGCCCAGACGGACGGTTTCCTTCAGATAGTCGATGCGCCGGTAGCGGCCGTGCTGCAACTGCGCCAGTTCCAGGCGGAAGCTGTTGCTGCCGATGTCGACAGCCGCCAAGGGCCCGCTGGGCGCGGGTGCGGAGGTCTCGGCGTCGGCGTCGGGCATCGTTCGATTGTGCCAAGCGCAGGCCGGCCGTCGGTGCGGCGCAGCGCGAGGTGCGCGGCCGCGGCGGTCGCGCCGGTCGCGTTCCGGCTCGAGGTCCTGCTCGGGTTCCTTCTGGGCTTCCTGATCGGGCTACGGCTCGGGCCCACCCGGGGTTTCTAGAATGCGCGCCTTGGTCCGGTCGCCTGCCGACCGCCGCCCGATCCGGGCCGCCGCCACCCGACACAGCCCCGCATGCAGAAGCCCGAGTTCGACCGTCTGGCGCCCACCGCCGGGGGACCTGTGCCCGCGGGCCGGTGCGCCGCGGCGGGTGGCCGGGTGCCGCCATGACGCTGCTGTACATCGTGCTGGCCACCTTCGCCGGCGGTCTCCTGTCGGTAGTCATCGCCGCGACCCTGACGCTCAGCGTGCTGGGCCGCGTGGTCAAGCACTTGGTCAGTCTGTCGGCCGGGGTGCTGCTGGGCACCGCGCTGCTCAACGTGCTGCCGGAGGCGTTCGAAAGCCCGGCCCCGCCGCAGGCCTTGTTCGCCACCCTGCTGGGCGGCCTGCTGTTCTTCTGGCTGCTGGAGAAGGCCGAGATCTACCGCCACGCCCACCACCACGAAGGCGACGGCCACCACCACCACCATGACTTCGACGCCCAGCAGGCCGGGCGCGGCGGCCTGTCGGTGCTGCTCGGCGACGGCATCCACAACTTCTGCGACGGCGTGATCATCGCCGCGGCCTTCGTCGCCGAGCCACGCCTGGGCGTGGCCACCGCACTGGCGGTGATGGCCCACGAAATCCCGCAGGAAGCCGGCGACTACATCGTGCTGCTCAACGCCGGCTTCTCGCGGGGCAGGGCGCTGTTCTACAACGCGCTGTCCGGGCTGGCCGCGGTGGCCGGCGGGGTCGTCGGCTATCTGCTGGTCGGGCCGTTCGAGCCGCTGCTGCCGTATTTCCTGGTGGTCGCATCGAGCAGCTTCGTCTACGTCGCCGTGGCCGACCTGCTGCCGCAATTGCAAGAACGCCTGTCATGGCGCGACACCGCCGCGCAGGTGGCCTGGCTGGCCGGCGGGCTGGGTCTGGTGGTGCTGGCCCGCGTGCTGCTGCACGGCGGGCATTGAACGCAGGGTCTTGATCGACCACCGGCGCGGTCAAGGTGCCAATCGAACCACCGGCGCCGTCAAGGTGCTGATCGAACCAGCGCCGTCAAGGTGCTGATCGAACCACCAGCACGGGCAGGTCGCTGTGCGTCAGCACCTTCTGCGTCTCGCTGCCCAGCAGCAGCGCGCTGAGCCCGCGCCGGCCGTGCGACGCCATGACGATCAGGTCGCACTGCTGCGCCTTGGCGTGGTCGAGGATGGCTTCCCAGGGATGCAGGGCTTCGACGGTGTGTCCCCGCACCGGGACGCCGGCGGCTGCGGCGGCGTCGACCGCTGCCTTGACGCGGGCCGCGGCAACGCGCTCCTGCGCGTCGTAGAACTCCTGCGGCGGCACGGGTTGCATCTCGGACACCGCGCTGTACGGGAAGGGGTCCTTCACGCTGAGCACGAGGATCTCGGCAGCGGTCAGGCGGGCCAGGCCGATCGCCGATTGCAGGGCCTTGGACGTGATGTCCGACCCGTCGGTGGGGAAGAGGATGCGTTGGTACATGGTCGAATCCTTCGGCTGGGGTGACGGCCGCGCGGCTGCGTCGGCCCGTCCGTGCAGTGTCCTGCAACGGGCCGCGGCCGTGTGACGAACATCAACCCACGGACATCAGGCGTCGCCATCAACCC
Source organism: Burkholderiales bacterium (assembly GCA_031359905.1). Taxonomy (GTDB): domain Bacteria; phylum Pseudomonadota; class Gammaproteobacteria; order Burkholderiales; family Burkholderiaceae_C; genus Rubrivivax. The sequence continues at coordinate 29,389 of JANMAP010000302.1, forward strand.
CGGGCGACGGGCCGGCGCGGATCGGCGCACCACTCGCTCCACGATCCGGGGTACAGCCGCGAGCCCGCCATCCCGGCGTGGGCCATCGCCAGCAGGTTGTGGCAGGCGGTGACGCCCGACCCGCACTGGTGCACGACATCGCCGGGCGGCGTGCCGAAGGCTTCGAACGCGGCGCGCAGTTCGGCGGCCGGCTTGAAGCGGCCGTCGGGCTGCAGGTTGTCCTTGAAGAAGCGATGGCTGGCGCCGGGAATGTGGCCGGCCACCGGGTCGAGCGGTTCGACCTCGCCGCGGAAGCGTTCGGCGGCGCGCGCGTCGATCAGGCGCAGGCGGCCAAGCGCGGTCAGCAGGGCGTCGGCGTCGATCGTCGGCATCGCCGCGGGGCCGGCCGGGTACGGCCCGGCAGGGCGCGGCGTGACCGTGTCGCTGACCAGCCGCCCGCCGGCGGCCAGCCAGGCCGCCGGACCACCGTCCAGGACCGCCACCGCCGGGTGGCCCAGCCAGCGCAGCAGCCACCAGGCGTGCGCCGCATACGGCCCGCCCTGCGCGTCGTAGGCCACCACCTGCACGCCCGGGGCGATGCCCCAGTCGCCGGCGCGGGCGGCGAGCGCGTCGCGCTCGGGCAGCGGGTGGCGGCCGTTTCGGCCGGTCCGCGCGCCGCACAGGTCGCGGTCGAGGTGGGCGTACAGCGCGCCGGGCAGGTGGCCGGCGGCGTGGGCGCGTTCGCCGGCGGCGGGGTCGGCCAGGTCGAAGCTGCAGTCCAGCAGCACCAGCACAGAGCCGCCCGCCTGCAGCGCCAGCAGGTCGGCGGCCGGGATCAGCGTGCGGTAGGTGGTCATCGCGGGGCTTTCTCGGGCTTTCAGGGGTCGATGGGTGCGGGGGCCTGGGGCTGGGCGCGGCTGCGCAGCAGCGTCGCGGTCAGGCCGGCGACGACGATCAGCGCCATGCCGGCGAGCGCCGAGACGGTGACCGGATCATCGAACAACCAGACCCCCAGGCCGAACGAGAACAGGATGCCCAGGTACTGCAACGCGGCGTTGGCCAGCGGCGCGCCGATGGCGTAGGCGCGGGTCAGCATCCACTGCGCCCCCGCGGCCAGCACGCCGATGGCCAGCAGCAGCGCCAGGCCGCGCAGGGTGTGGCCGTGCAGCCCGCTGCTGACGACGGCCAGGCCCAGCCCGGCGGCGATGCCGGCCAGCGAGAAGTAAAGGACCACCCGTTCCTCGGGCTCGCCGGCGCGGCCGAGCGCCGTCACCTGCAGGTAGGCCATGGCGGCCAGCAGCCCCGACATCAGCCCGCACAGGCCGTGCCACAACTGGTCCTGGGCGATCGTCGGCCGCAGCACCAGGGCCACGCCGGCGAAGCCGGCCAGCACCGAGGCCACCAGGCGTCCATCGACGCCGCCACCGCCAGGACGACCACCACCGCCGCCCCCGCCCCCACCGACCAGCACCGCGCCGCCGATGAGGAACAGCGCGATCCAGATCGACGACATGTAGTTCAGCGTCACCGCGGTGGCCAGCGGCAGGTTGCCGATGGCGTAGAACCACAGGCACAGCGCGCTGACGCCGCTCAGGCTGCGCCAGAAGTGCATGGCCGGCACGCGGGTGGCCAGCGCGATGCCGCGCCAGCGCATCACGCCGGCCATCAGCAGCAGGCCGACCAGCGACCGGTAGAAGACGATCTCGCCGGCGCCGTAGGTCGGCGACGCCAGCTTGACGCACAGGCTCATCAGCGAAAACAGCAGCGCGGCGCCGAACATCAACAGCGGCGCAGACGGCGCCTTCAGACGCTGCGCTCCACCTCGGGCACCGCGCCCGGGCCGCCCATCTCGCGGCGGTACCACTCGTGGAACTGCTGCATGCCGTCTTCCATCGGGCTCTGGTACGGCCCGGCGTCGTCGTCGCCGCGCTCGTACAGGGCCTGGCGGCCGGCGTCCATGCGCAGGGCGATCTCGTCGTCCTCGCGGCAGGTTTCCAGGTACGCGGCCTGCTGGGCATCGACGAACTCGCGTTCGAAGGCGGCGATCTCCTCGGGGTAGAAGAACTCGACCAGGTTGGTGGTCTTGCGCGGGCCCTTGGGGAACAGCGTCGAGACCACCAGCACATGCGGGTACCACTCGAGCATCACGGTCGGGTAGTAGGTCAGCCAGATCGCGCCCTGCTCGGGCGCCCGCCCGCCGCGGAAGGCCAGCACCGCGTCGTGCCAGCGCTGGTAGACGGCCGATCCCGGGCGTTCCAGCGCGTGCGCCACGCCGACCGTCTGCAGCGAATGGTGGCGGCCGAATTCCCAGCGCAGGTCGTCGCAGGCGACGAACTGGCCCAAGCCGGGGTGGAACGGGCCGACGTGGTAGTCCTCGAGGTAGACCTCGATGAAGGTCTTCCAGTTGTAGGCGCACTCGTGGACGTAGGCGCGGTCATGCACATAGCCCGTGAAGTCGAAGTCGCTGCGCCCGGTCAATGCGGCCAGGTCGCCGGCCACGTCGCGGCTGTTGCGTTCGAAGAGCAGGCCGTTCCACTGCTGGAGCGGGTCGTTGCGCAGGTTCAGGCACGGGTCCTGCTCGAAATGCGGGGCACCGATCAGCCGCCCGTGCAGATCGTAGGTCCAGCGGTGCAGCGGGCAGACGATGTGCTGCTGCGGCGTGCGGCCCTTGCCCTGCAGCATCACCGCCTGGCGATGGCGGCAGACATTGCCGATCAGCTCGATCCCGTCGCGCGTGCGCACCAAGGCCCGGCCTTCGCGTTCCTGCGCCAGCGCCTGGTAGCTGCCGACGTCGGGCACGGCCAGCGCGTGGCCCAGATAGCGCGGGCCGTGCCGCAGGATCGAGGCCTGTTCGCGGAGGAACAGCTCCTCGTCGAAATAACTCGACACCGGGAGTTGGGAACGGCTGCGCTCGAGCGCTTCCAGAGACAGGCTCAGGTCCGACATGATCCGAGTGGATCCTCCATCGATAGAACATCGACCCCGCCACCCGGTGGCCCCGCGGATGGCATGTGAACCGGTGACTGCAAGTGCGTTGCAGCCGCCGGGCCCAGAAGTGCGGCACTTTCGAAAAGGAAAGCAGGGAGCGCCGACATCAAAACGGCGACCACTGGCCGCCGCAAGAGGGCGCGATTCTACCCACCGGGGCGGCGCAGGGCCTTTGTCTAGAATGATCGACGTTCCCTGATGCCCCGAAATGCCGAAGAGCCCTGTTGTTGCTGCCGCCAGAGAGCCCGCTCGAGAGCCCGCTCGAGAGCCCGCTCAAGCGCCCTCTCAAAACCCCGCGAACTACGAACAGGCGCTGGCCGAACTCGACCGGCTGGTGGCAACCATGGAAGGCGGGCAGATGCCGCTGGATCAACTGCTCGACGGCTACCGCCGCGGCGCTGACCTGCTGGCCTATTGCCGCAGCCAGCTGCAGGCGGTCGAAGACCAGGTCAAGCTGCTCGAGGACGGGCAGCTCAAGTCGCTGGGCGGTGAACGCAGCGAATGAATTCCGCCGACTTCGACGGCTGGGCGGGCCGGCAGCTGGCCACGGTCGAAGCCGCGCTCGAGGCCTGGGTGCCGGACGATGCGCCGGCCGGGCTCGGCCAGGCAATGCGCTACGCGGTGCTCGACGGCGGCAAGCGGCTGCGTCCGCTGCTCGCGCTGGCCAGCTGCCAAGCGCTGGCCGGCGACACGGCAGCGGCCCTGCGCGCTGCGGTGGCAGTGGAACTGATCCACGCCTATTCACTGGTCCACGACGACATGCCGTGCATGGATAACGACGTGCTGCGGCGTGGCAAGCCGACCGTGCATGTGCAGTTCGGCCAGGCCCAGGCCATGCTGGCCGGCGATGCGATGCAGGCCCTGGCCTTCGAAGTCCTGACCGACGAAGCCGCGCTGCCGCCGGCGCTGCAGGCCCGCCTGTGCGGCTTGCTGGCCCGCGCTGCCGGCCACGTCGGCATGGCTGGCGGGCAAGCCATCGACGTGGCCAGCACCGGCCTGGCGATGGACGAAGCCACGCTGCGCGACATGCACCGGCGCAAGACCGGCGCGCTGCTGCAGGCCAGCGTGCTGATGGGCGCGGCCTGCGGGCCGGCCAGCCCGGCGCAGTGGCAGGCCCTGGCCGATTACGGCGCGGCCGTCGGCCTGGCCTTCCAGGTCGTCGACGACATCCTCGATGTCACGCAGGCGTCGGCCACGCTGGGCAAGACCGCCGGCAAGGATCTCGACCACAACAAGCCCACCTACGTGTCGGTGCTCGGCCTGGCGGCGGCCCGCGAACACGCCCAGGGCCTGCGCGCGCAGGCCCATGCGGCGCTGCTGCGCGCCGGCCTGGGCGCGGCGGGCGGGGCGCTGTCGACGCTGGCCGACAAGGTGGTGGAGCGCGAAAGCTAGAGATGACCAAGACACCCGCACTGCTGGGCCGCATCGAGTCGCCCGCCGACCTCAAGCGCCTGTCGCGCACCGAGCTGCGCCAGCTGAGCGCCGAGTTGCGCGAGTTCGTGCTCAACACCGTCAGCCAGACCGGCGGCCATCTGGGCAGCAACCTGGGCACCATCGAGCTGACGATCGCGCTGCACTACGTCTTCAACACGCCCCACGACCGGCTGGTCTGGGACGTCGGCCACCAGACCTATCCGCACAAGGTGCTGACCGGCCGCCGCGACCGCATGGACACGCTGCGCCAATTGGGCGGGGTGGCCGGGTTCCCGCGCCGCGACGAGAGCGAGTACGACACCTTCGGCACCGCGCACAGCAGCACCAGCATCAGCGCCGCCTTGGGCATGGCGCTGGCGGCCAAGATCAAGGGCGAGGACCGCCGGGCGGTGGCCGTCATCGGCGACGGTGCGATGAGCGCCGGCATGGCCTTCGAGGCGATGAACAACGCCGGCGTCAGCCACGCCGGCGTGCACGCCGACCTGCTGGTGGTGCTCAACGACAACGACATGTCGATCAGCCCGCCGGTCGGCGCGCTGAACAAGTACCTGGCGCGGCTGATGAGCGGCAACTTCTACGAAGCCGCGCGCGAGGGCGTCAAGGG
>JANMAP010000321.1:0-8772 GCA_031359905.1 Burkholderiales bacterium
GTCCCGCATGAAGCGCTTGTTCACCGTCCTGCTGCTGGCCGCTGCGCTGCTGCCTGCTGCGCAAGCGCAGACCCTGCGCTGGGCCAGCCAGGGCGATGCGCAGACCATGGACCCGCACTCGCAGAACGAGGGCCTGACCAACCAGCTCAATGGCCAGGTCTACGAATACCTGATCGACCGCGACCGCCAACTGCAGCAGGTGCCGCGGCTGGCGCTGTCGTGGGAACAGACCGGGCCGTTGACCTGGCGGTTCAAGCTGCGTCCGGGCGTCAGGTTCCATGACGGGGCCACGTTCACCGCCGACGACGTCGTCTTCTCGGTGCAGCGCGCCAAGGAACTGACTTCGCAGCTCAACGTCTACGCCAACGCGCTCGGCACGCCGGTGGCCATCGACCCGCTGACGGTGGAATTCCGGCTGGCCAGCGTCAACCCGATCTTCGCCCAGCACGCCGGCGTCGTGCCCATCATGAGCCGGGCCTGGTGCGAGAAGTACAAGGTCACGCGGCCGCTGGACTTCAAGAACAAGGAAGAGAGCCATGCCTCGTTCAACGCCAACGGCACCGGGCCGTACATGCTGGCGCTGCGCCAGCCGGGCATCAAGACAACCTACAAGCGCAACCCGAGTTGGTGGGGCGACGCCGCCGGCCGGCGCACGGGCAACGTGCAGGACATCGTCTACACGCCGATCGCCAACGACGCGACGCGGCTGGCCGCGCTGGTGTCGGGCGAGATCGACTTCGTGCTCGACCCGGCGCCGCGCGACATCGCCCGGCTGCGCAACACCGCCGGCGTGAAGATCATCGACGGGCCGGAGAACCGCGCGCTGTTCATCGGCATGGACCAGGCGCGCGACAAGCTGCTGTATGCCAGCGTGCCGGGCGACAAGAACCCGTTCAAGGACCTGCGCGTGCGCCGCGCTCTGTACCAGGCCATCGACATCGAGACGCTGAAGACCAAGTTGATGAACGGCCAGAGCGTGCCCACCGGCGGCACCACGCCGTCGCCGCTGGCCGCCTATGGCGACCCGCAGATCGAATCCCGTTTGCCTTTCGACCTGACTGCGGCGCGCGCGCTGATGTCCGAGGCCGGCTTCGCCAATGGCTTCGAGGTGACGCTGGACTGCCCCAACAACCGCTACGTCAACGACGAGGAGATCTGCATCGCGCTGGCCGGCATGTGGGCGCAGTTGAAGGTCAAGGTGCGCGTCAACGCGATGCCGCGGGCGACCTACTTTCCCAAGCTGGAGAAGCTCGACACCAGCCTGTACCTGTACGGCTGGGGCGGATCGATCACCGACGCCGAGACGACGATGACGCCGGTGATGCGCAACCGCGGCGACAAGGGCGTGGGCCTGTACAACTACGGCAACTGGCGCAACGACAAGTTCGACGCGCTGGCTGCGCAGAGCAGCATCGAGCCGGATGCCAAGAAGCGCGAAGCGCTGATCAAGAGCGCACTGCGCGAGTTCAAGGAGCAGATCCACCTGATCCCGCTGCACCGCCAGATCATCCCGTGGGCCGTGCGCGCGAATGTCGACGCCGTTCACCGCGCCGACAACTGGCTCGAGGTGGCGTGGGTGACGGTCAAATAGCCCGCTGGCGTCACACACCGTTCGCCGATCCTTGCCGACAGCGCACCGACAGCGCGCCGTCAGCGCGTCCTCAGCGCGCCCCTCAGCGCGCCCCTCATCGCGCCCCTCATCGCGCCCCTCATCGCGCCCCTCAGCACGCCGTCGCGCGGCGGCGCACCGCCTCGATGTAGGCCGCGCCGTCCGGCGGCAGGCCGCTGCGCTGGCTGGTCCAGATCATCTCGCCCAGGCATTCCATGACCTCGTGGTGCGCGTCGTGCAGCGAACTGCGCCGCGCGGCCAGCAATTCGACCGCCTGGCGGATGCCGGTCGGCTGGTCGATGGCCACCTGCTCGGTGATCGACAGGTGCATCGACAGATGCAGGAACGGGTTCGTGCGGCCGTCCTCGACGGTGTAGACCGCCGCCAGCGCCGCCGCCTCGTCGGCCAGGTCGGCCGTGTATTCCGGGTGTTCGGCGATCCAGCGCGCGGCCAGGGTTTCCATGGCGTCCAGCGGCAGACCCTGGCGCTGCTTGGCCTGCGCCTGGCAGAAAAAGCGCCGGACGTCATTCTGCGAAGGTTGGAACATGCGGGTATTGTCCGGGCAGCGCCCTTGCCGCGGCGCACCAGGAGTCGTATGAACGTCACCACCGAACAGCTGTTCACCGAAGCACGCACGCAGAACGGCTACCGCGACATCGCCGTGCCCGACACCACGCTGCAGCAGCTCTACGACCTGCTGAAGTGGGGGCCGACCTCGGCGAACTGCAGCCCGGCGCGCTTCATCTTCGTGAGCAGCGCTGCGGCCAAGGAGCAGCTGCTGGCCTGCGTGTCGGCGGGCAACGTGCAGAAGGTGCGAGAGGCGCCAGTGACGGTCATCGTCGGCATGGACCTGGCCTTCTACGACAAGCTGCCGCAGCTCTTCCCGCAGACCGATGCGCGGTCGTGGTTCGTCGGCAAGCCGGCGATGATCCAGGACACGGCGCTGCGCAACTCGTCGCTGCAAGGCGCCTACCTGATCCTCGCGGCGCGGGCCCTGGGCTTGGACTGCGGCCCGATGAGCGGCTTCGATGCCGCCAAGGTCGACGCTGCGTTCTGGGCCGGCACGACGGTGAAGACCAACTTCATCTGCGCGCTGGGCCACGGCGAGCCGAGCAAGATCTTCCCGCGCAACCCGCGGCTGACCTTCGACGAGGCCTGCCGGGTCGCTTGATCCGTCCGCTGCGGTTCTCGCCAAACGCATGCTGATCAGCAGCCCGGCCGACGTGCGGCCGGCGGCGGCGCGCCCGCCCTGGCGCGAGGCCGGGCTGCTGGCGGTCTGGTTGCTGCTGACGCTGGCCTGGCGGCCCTTGATGCTGCCCGACGAGGGCCGCTATGCCGGGGTGGCCTTCGAGATGCTGGCCAGCGGCGACCCCTGGCTGCCGCGCCTGGCCGGCCTGCCGTTCTTCCACCCGCCGCCGCTGCTGTATTGGCTGGACATCGCCGCGATGCGGGTCTTCGGCGTCGGCGAATTCGCCGCCCGGGTGGGGCCGGCCGTGGCGGCCTGGGTGCTGGGCATGGCGCTGTTCCTGCACCTGCGCCGCCAGGCCGGCACGGCGCAGGCCCGCCTGGCGCTGCTGCTGCTGGCGACCACGCCGCTGTATTTCGTCGGCGGCCAGTACGTCAACCACGACATGGGGGTGGCGGCGTGCATCACCGCGGCCGTGCTGGCGCTGGTGCGGGCGGTCGACGCGCCCGTGACACCCGCTGCGCCCGCGGGTGCGGGTGCAACCGCTGAACGCTCTTCGCCCGCGGCTGCCAGTGCCCCCGCGCTGCGCTGGCTGCTGTTGGGCTGGGCGCTGTGCGGCCTGGGCGTGCTGGCCAAGGGGCTGATCGGCATCGTGCTGCCGGCCCTGATCGTGCTGCCCTGGCTGGCCATGCAGCGCCGCTGGCGCAGCGCGCTGGGCCTGCTGCACCCGGCGGGTTGGCTGGCCTTTGCTGCCGTGGTGCTGCCGTGGATGGTGTCGATGCAGGTGCGCCATGCGGGCTTCTTCGACTACTTCATCGTCGAGCAGCACTTCCGGCGCTTCGCCGGCACGCGCTTCAACAATCTCGAACCGGCCTGGTTCTACCTGCTGGTCCTGCCGCTGCTGGTGTTGCCGTGGAGCGCCGGCGCGTGGGCTGCCTGGCAGCGCCGCGCGCCCGGCGCCGGCCGGTAGCTGTGGTGGCTGGTGGTGGTGGTCGGCTTCTTCTCGCTGCCGGCGTCCAAGCTGGTCGGCTACGTGATGCCGGCGCTGGCGCCGGCGATCGCGCTGCTGGCCCCGGGCTGGGCGCCGTGGCCTCGGCGCTGGCAGGTGCTGGGCGGGCTGGCCGCGCTGCTGTGCCTGGGTTTGGTCGGTGCGCTCGGGGCACGCGCGCCGGGCTCGCAGCGCGACCTCGGGCGCACGCTGGCCGGGCTGTGGTCGCCGGGCGACCATCTGGTGCACGTCGACCATTACTTCTACGACCTGGGCTTCTACGCCGGGCTGCCCGCGCCGCCGATTGTGCTGTCGGACTGGGACGATCCCGAGATCCCGCACTGGGACAACTGGCGCAAGGAACTCGCCGATGCGGCGCGCTTCGACCCCGCGGCCGGCCGCGACGTGCTGTGGTCCTGGCGGCGGCTGCCCGAGATCGGCTGCGCGCCCGGCCGCTGGTGGCTGGTGGCGCTGCCCGAGGATCTGCCGGGCGTGCAAGATCTGCCCGGGCTGACCTTGGTGCAACGCGGCCGGCATGCGTCGCTGCTGCGCATCGACCCACGCGATTGCGGCGCCGCCACGCCGTCAGCCCGGTGAACGAGACGTTGCAGCGCGCCTGGTGGCGCTATGTCGCGGTCGGTGTGCTGGCCACGGTCGCGCACTGGGGCACGCTGGCCGCGCTGGTCGAGCGCGCCATGCTGCCGGCCTGGTTGGCCAGCGGCGCCGGCGCGCTGGTCGGCGCGCAGGTGGCCTTCGTCGGCAACCGCCGCTGGACCTTCGGGCACCGCGGTGCGCTGGTCCCGGCCTGGCTGCGCTTCATGCTCACCGCGGTGCTCGGGGGGGCGCTGGGCATGGCCATCGTCGCGGTGGGCGTCGCAGCCGGCCTGCACTACCTGCTGGCGCAGGCGCTGGCCACCAGCACCGTGCTGATCACCGGCTTCGTCGTCAACCGGGCCTGGTCGTTCGCGCCCTGATGCCGCCGGCGCGCTGCCTGATCACGCGGCCAGGACGACGTCGGCCGCTCGCAGGTCGGCGATGAAGTCCGGGCCGGCCAGGTAGGCCAGCTCGCGTGGCCGGGCCGCGGCGATGGCGTCGACATCGGAATGCGGATCGGCGTGCGCATCGGCGTACGGATCGGCATCCGCGTCGGCGGCGTGGCCGGGATGGCAGAAGACCATGCCGCCGGCGGCCGGCAACGCGGCCAGCCAGCGCTGCATCCAGCTGCGGTAGTCGTCGCCGGCGAAGTCGTGGACGCCGAGCAGGCAATGGTTGAGGGCCCGGCCCTGGCTGTCCAGCCAGGCCCCGAGCGTGCGCCCGCCGCTGTGCACGATGGCCCAGCGCTTCAGCGCGAATCCCGGGCCGGGCAGGCGTCCGGTGTGGCGCACGGGCAGGCCTGGCCGCGTGGCCAGCGCAGCGCGCACGACATCGCGCACGCCCGGCAGGTGGTGCACATGCTGGTGGCCATCCAGGTGATCGGGCGCCCGCCCGCAGGCCGCGGCGAAAGCGGCGAATTGCGCCTGAAGTTCAGCGGCGATGGCCTCCAGCGGCAGACGCCGCAGGTGGGCGCACAGCAGCAGTTGCGGCAGCCTGGGCAGTCGGGGCCAATGTGCGGCCAGCGCGGCGGACAACGGCCGGCCTTCGGTCAGGTTGAAGTGCAGTCCCAGCCGCGGCCGCGTTGCGGTCTCGGCGGGGGTACCGGCGACAGCGGCAGCAGCGGCGCACAGCGCTGGCGCCTGCGCCGGCCACAGCGGCATGTTGACCAGGCACGAGACCGCGCCCAGGCGGCGCAGCGCCAGCAGATCGAGGATGCCGCGAGCCACCGGTGCCGACAGACCGTAGTCGTCGGCGGACAACAGCAGCCGGCGGCTCATCGCAGCGCGGCGTGCAGGTCGGCAGGGGCAGCGGGTGCAGCCAGCGGCGAGGCGTTCGGCACGGTCGGTGCGCCGACCCCGTCGATGCGGCCGCAGCCGGCGTCGCTGCGCAACAGGTACAGCGGCCGGCGCTTGACCTCGTCGTAGACGCGGCCCAGGTACTCGCCGAGGATACCGATCGACAGCAGCTGCACGCCGCTGAAAAACATCAGACCGACGACGACGGTCGGCCAGCCCGGCACCGGGTTGCCGTTGATCAGGTGGTCGATGGCGATCCAGCCGCCGTAGGCCATCGCGCAGACCGCCACCGCCGCACCCAGGCCGCTCCACAGACGCAGCGGCAGTGTCGAAAACGAGGTCAGCCCGGTCAACGCCAGCGCCAGCAGGCGGGTCGCCGAAAAGCTGCTGCGCCCGCCGGCCCGCCGTGCCGGGGTGTAGGCGATGAACTCGGTGCGAAAGCCGACCCACGCGTACAGGCCCTTCAGAAAGCGGTTGCGTTCGGGCAAGGCCAGCAGGGCGTCGACGACGCGCCGGTCCATCAGGCGGAAGTCGCCGGCGTCGGCCGGGATCGGGATGTGCGAGCCGGCGTTGACGAGCCGGTAGAACCAGCGCGTGCCCAGCCGCTTGGCCCAGGACTCGTCGGCCCGCGATTCGCGCACCGCGCAGACGGCGTCGGCGCCGCCGCGCCAAGCCTGCAGCATGCGCGGCAGCAGGTCCAGCGGGTGCTGGCCGTCAGCGTCGATCATCAGCACCAGCGACCCCTGCGCGTGCTCCAGGCCGGCCGACAGCGCGGCTTCCTTGCCGAAGTTGCGCGACAGCGCCAGGTAGCGCACGCCGGGCTCGCGCAGCCAGGCCTGCATCACCGTTTCGGTGTCGTCGCGGCTGCCGTCGTCGACGACGATGACTTCCCATTGCGGTGTCAGCGAGGCCAGGGCCTGGGTCAGCGCGCGTAGCAGCGCCGGCAGATTGGCGGCCTCGTTGAAGGCCGGCACGATGCAGCTCAGGGCCGGCGGGCCGGCGCGCGATCGGGGGGTGGGCAAGGGGGCACGGTCCATGGCAGCGACCGCCGGGCGGTCGGTGAGATCAAATCAGATCGGCCCAGGGCGACGGCGGCATCAAGTAGAACACGTACTCGGTCGGCTGGAAGATGAAGCCGCGCGCCGACTTGGCCACACGCAGCCGGCGCCGGTCGGCCGACCAGTTTTCGGCGAGTGCCTGGCAGGCCTCGTCGCGGCGTTCGCAGACGATGATGCCGCCGCGGCGGCTGACCTCGGCCGTGTCGACCCAGGGCGTTTCGACCGCCGCGTTCCACAGGCTCCAGTAGCGCGGATGGTCGTCGGCATAGAACGCCGCCGACGCCGCCAGCGCGCGGGTGCCCGAGACCCAGGGCAACGCGGTGCCGAACTCGTCGGTCCACGCATCGTCCAGCGCGCGGGCCAGCTCTTCACGCGGCTCGGCCACCGCGGGTGTGGCCAGCGCGGCGCGCGCCAGCCACCAGCTCGGCGCCAGCACGGCCGCGGCGACGGCGATGACGCCGATGGTTCGCCACAGGCGCGACAGATTGACCTCGGCACCGGCGTCGCGCGCCCGGCTGGCCGCCAGCAACGCCAGGCCGGCGGAGATCGCCAGGCCCCAGACGGATGCCGTGCGCGCCGCGGTCAGCAATGTGGCCAGCATGGTGCCGATCACCGGCAGGATGGCCAGCAGCCAGATCACGTCGCCGCGCGGTCGCAGCGGCGCGCTCAGCGCCTGCCAGAAGGCGCGGTGGCGTGCCGGGCCGTCGAGGGCGATGCCCAGCACGATGAAGGCCAGCAGCGGAAAGACATACATCGACAGCGCGAAGCGCAGCGAACGCAGCAGCGAATCGCCGCGCGTCTCGACGCCGGTGGCGTCCTGGGCGTACTGCAGCGGCCCGCTGACCTGGCCGAGCAGCCAGTTGACATGCGGCGCCAGGGCGACGGCAAGGACGGCCAGCGCCAGCGCGAAGGCCGGCTGGCGCAGCCGCAAACGCCAAGCCGGCAAGCACAACGCGCTGACCAGCAGGCTGGCCAGCAGCACGCCGGAGTAATACTTGCCGAGCATCGCCAGCGCGCAGGCCAGCCCGCACAACACCGCGTCGAGCGGGCGACCGCGCTGCATCCAGCGCACGAACAGCGCCGTCGCCCACGGCCAGGTGGCGATCAGGATGGCGTTGGCGTTGAAGCGCATCGACAGCGTGCTGATGCCCGGGGTCAGCGATGCCGCGGCGACGACCAGCAGCACCCACCGGCCAGGCAGGAATTCGCGCGCCAGCCAGGCCAGCCCTGCCAGGCCGACGGCGCCGTTGACAGCGGCGAGCAGCGAATAGCCGGCGTGCGATTCGGGCACCACCGCGAACCACAGCCCGGCAACCCAGGCCGACAGCGGTGGATGCTTGTAGTAGCCCCATTCGAAGGACTGCGCCCAGGCGTACGCCTCGACCATGTCGCCGGGCGTGTCGAAGTTCGAACGCGAGGCGATGCCGATCCAGGTCCACAACAGCACGTGCAACAGCAGCAGCAGTGCCAGCTGCGAGCGCATCGACAAGACCAGCGAACGCCGCTGGGCGAGCGCCGAAGACAACAGGGCGGAGACCATGGCCGGATCGAACACCTCGGCGCGTCGGCCAGCGCACCCTGGGTCGCGAAGAGAGGGGACTCAGACTGTAGAGGAAGGTCAACGGCCGGCGGCTGCGGGAACCACGCATGCGGCGTGCTTTGTGCATGCTTTCTGCGTGTCTTCTGCGTGTCCTCTGCGTGCAGTCTGCGTTTGATTTGCGCGCTCCGTGTGTGGCCAGCGGCAACGCGACATCGGTGTGTCGGCCACCGGTTCGGCGGCCACCGGCGCCGCCGGGGCGGCCGCGTCAGTCGTCGCCTTCGGAGGAAGCGGTGCTGGTCCAGCCTTCGCCGCGCCGGCCGCTCTGGCGCTGGCGGTCGGCGCGTTCGCGGGCCCACAGCTCCTCGAGCTGCTGTCGGCCCTGGCGCTCCAACGAGATCAGCTTCTTCTCGTCGCCCTGGTGCGGCGCCATCTGGTGCATCAGCTCGATGTTGTGCTGGCGAAAGCGCAGCGCCTGGGTGCGTGCGGCGTGCGGCTGCCAGCC
>JANMAP010000344.1:0-17474 GCA_031359905.1 Burkholderiales bacterium
CGCATGCAAGCCGTTGATTTGTATGGTGGCCTGGGGCGGAATCGAACCACCGACACGCGGATTTTCAATCCGCTGCTCTACCAACTGAGCTACCAGGCCTTGGGCGAGCCGGTCAGTATAGCGGCGGCGCCATTGCCGCCACGGGGTTGCGGCCCGCCAGCTTCAGACCAGCCCGCGCTTGTTGCGCGCCAGGTCCACGCCCAGCTGCTTGAGCTTGCGGTACAGGTGCGTTCGCTCCAGTCCGGTCTTCTCGGCGACCCGGGTCATCGAGCCGCCTTCCTTGGCCAGGTGGAATTCGAAGTAGCTTTTCTCGAAGGCGTCGCGCGCCTCGCGCAGCGGGCGATCGAGGTCGAAGCTCTGCTCGGGCTGGAGGCCGCCGGACGCGGCCGCGGCGGGGGTGGGGATGCCGGGCGGCGTGACCTCGACACCGGCCGGCCGGCCTTCGGGCGCAGCCTCGACGGTGCTCCCGGACGGGCGCTGCGACGACGGCCGGACCAGCGCCTGTTCGACGGCGCGCAGCAGCTTCTGCAGCGTGATCGGCTTTTCCAGGAAGGCGCTCGCGCCGTGCTTGGTGGCCTCTACGGCCGTGTCGATGGTGCCGTGACCGCTCATCATGATCACCGGCATCAGCAGCTGGCCGTTGGCTGACCACTCCTTGAGCAGCGTGATGCCGTCGACATCCGGCATCCAGATGTCGAGCAGCACCAGATCGGGCCGCATGAGTTCGCGCACGCTGCGGGCCTGGGCGGCGTTTTCGGCCAGCTCGACGGTGTGGCCCTCGTCAGTGAGGATCTCGGACAGCAGGGCACGGATGCCCAACTCGTCATCGACTACCAGGATGGTTGCCATTCGGGCGTTAGTGCACCTGCGTTGTGTCGCCGGGAACCGGTGCTGGAGCGACGGCTGCGATCGGGACGTCCCCGGTTGCATCCGCCGCCGCGTCACTGGTCGGCTCGGGCCCGGTGGGCGGCGGGGAAAACTTCGAAAATGATAGCGAAACCCGGGCCCCGGTTACCGGGCCGTCGGGTTCGTCGCCGGCGTGCAGGTTGGCAGCGCGCAAGCGCGCCCCATGTTCGTCGGCGATCTTCTTGACCACCGCCAGGCCCAGGCCGGTGCCTTTGGTCTTCGTCGTGACGTACGGCTCGAAGGCGCGCTTGAGCACCTTGTCGGCAAAGCCCGGACCGTTGTCGATGACGGTCAGGCGCACCGCGCGCAGTTCGCCCTGTTCGCCGCGTGCCGCGCTGGTCATCAGTTCGACCTGGCCGTCGGGACGGTCGGCCACCGCATCCAGCGCGTTCTGCACCAGGTTGTGGATGACCTGGCGCAGCTGCGTCGCATCGCCCTGGATGCGCGGCAGATCGGCGGCCAGGCTCGGCCGCAGCAGGCCGTTGTCCAGCGCCTGGCCATACAGCGCCAGCACCTCGGTGGCCAGCGCGTTGAGGTTCAGCGGCCGCATCTGTGCTGCTGGCAGGCGGGCGTAATCGCGGAACTCGTTGACCAGCGTCTGCATGGCCTGAACCTGGCTGACGATGGTGTTGACCGACCGCAGCAGCAGCGCCTGGTCGGCGCCTTCGAGCTTGGCTTCGAGCTTGTGGCGCAGGCGCTCGGCCGACAGCTGGATCGGCGTCAGCGGGTTCTTGATTTCGTGCGCCAGGCGCCGCGCCACTTCGGTCCAGGCAGCGCTGCGCTGCGCGGAGACGACTTCGGTGATGTCGTCGAAGACCATCAGGCTGGCGCCCGCCGCCGCCCGGCGGACCGCAGGCGCCGCCGCCTCCCCTGGCAGCGGGCGCAGCACGGCGGTGCCCAAGGGGTCGATGTCCGGCAGCGTCGCCCCCCGCACCAGCAGGGTCAGCTGTGCGCCGTCGCCGCGCGTCAGTTCGAACGAGTCCTGCCATTGGTCGCGTTCGCCGGCCTCGGGGCTGGTGGCCAGCAGCTCGAAGCGCTGCTCGACGCTGTCGCTCAGCGCCTTCAGCTCGGGCAACTCGGACAGCTTGCGCCCGCGCCAGGCCGACAGCGGCCGCTGCAGGATGCGCGTGGCGCCGGGGTTGACGGTGTCGATGCGGCCGTCGCGGTCGAAAACGATGACGCCCGCAGTCAAGGTGTCGAGGATGGTCTGCAGCCGGGTGCGTGCCGCTTCCTGCTGGCCGACGCTGCGTTGCACCTGTTCGCGGGCTTCTGCAACCTGCGCGGTCATCGCGGCGAAGCTGCGCGTCAGGCCGCCGAGCTCGTCGCCGCTGGGGAACACCGGCTTGGCCGTCAGGTCGCCGGCGGCCACCTGGCGCACGCCATCGGCCAGCAGCAGCAGCGGCCGCGCCAGCTGGTTGCCGAGCAGGATGGCCAGCAGCACCGCAGCAAACACCGCCAGGATCAGCGCCAGCGTCAGCGTGCCGACGTACATCCGGCGCAGGCTGTCGCGGGCCAGCGCGCGCTGCTGGTATTCGCTGTACGCCGCCTGCACCGACAGCGCATTGGCCGCCAGGCTGGCGGCCACCGGCTGGACAACCATCAGGAAGCGCTCTGCACCCCCGGCCAGCGCGATGCCCGGCCGCGGGATGCGGGCCAGCGCACGCACGCGCGCGCCGCTGCCGCCGCCGGCCAGCGATTCCTCGTCGAGCCCTTCGACCTGGCTGGCCAGGCCGGCCTGGCGGGCACCGCGCAGCAGCGCCGCCGGGGGGCGTTCGGGCGGCCCGGCGCTGGCGCTGCCGCCGGCCGTCAGCAGCACCTGGCCGGCATTGGCGACGATCGAGACCTCGCGCGCGCCGAGTTGTTCGCGCAGCCGCTCCAGCGTCAACGGCAGCACCGCCACGCCGCTGTCGGCCAGCCGCTCGGCGGCGACGCGGGTCTTGCGCCCGAGGTCGTCCTTCAGCGCATCCAGCGATTCCTTGCCCAGCGCCAGGCCGGAATCCAGCGCTCCGGCGACGCGCACGTCGAACCAGGCTTCGATGCTGCGCGACACGAACTGGTAGCTGACGGTGTAGATCACCAGCCCCGGCAGCAGCCCGACCAGCGCGAAGATGCCGGCCAGCTTGATCAGCAGCCGGCTGCCGAACTTGCCGCGCTTCATGCGCACCACCAGGCGCAGCACGGCCACGCCGATGACCAGCACGAGCAGCAGCGCCACCGCGACGTTGACCCAGAACAGCCAGACGAAGTGGCGTTCGTAGAAGCCGCCGTCCTGGGTGCTCAGCGACAGCACGAAGGCCAGCACCAGCGCGGCCGCGGTGGCCACCACGACCGCGACGGTCCAGGCCCAGCGCGCCGCGCTGCGGTGCGCCGGCTTGTGCAGCCCGGCGGCGGCGCCGGTCTCATCGCGGCTGATGGCGCGGCTCATGGCGGGAGCGTACAGCGGCTATTCGACGCGCAGGCTGCGCTCGACGCCGAGTGCCCAGTCGCCGCCGTTGCCCAGGCCGAACTGCATCGGGCCGGGCAGCTGGGACGTGTCGAGGCGGTAGCTGAAGTCGACGTAATGGCGCGCGTCGGGATCGATCTGCGAGAGTTCGGCCAGCCGCCAGCCGGCACTGCGCGACGCTGTCGACAGCGCCTCGACGAGGCTGGCGTGGGTCTGGTACAGCCCGCCCAGGCCGACGCGCCAGGTGTTGGTCAGCGGCTGGTAGGCGATACGCCAGGAGCGCTGCACCCGCGCCACCCGCTCGTCGCGCCAGTACCAGCGGCTGCGCTTCAGGTCGGCCTGGGCCATGAAGTAGATTGGCACGCCGCGCTGCAGGGCGTCTTCCACCGCCTTGGGCAGCACCACGCTGACCGCGAATTCGAGCGCCAGTGCACCGTCTTCACGGGTCACCTGCAGCGATGCCAGTTCGACCCCCGTGGCGTGCGCCGGCGGGATGCCCAGGCGGCATGCCAGCAGCCCGAGCGCCAGGCCCTGCAGGATGCGACGGCGGACCAGCGGCGGGTGCATGGGCGGGCGGGGTGCTCTCTAGGTCTTGTGAAGCAGGGCGTAGAAGAAACCGTCTTGCAGCGCAGGGCTGCGGGCAACGACCCCAGGTGCCGCATTGTCGGCGAGCGGCAGCAGGTGGCCGGGCGAGTGGGCGGCCAGCCGAGCCGTGGCGGCGGGCTGGCGTTGCAAAAACGCGTCGATCTGCGCCTGCCCTTCGGCCTTGAAGATCGAGCAGGTGGCGTACAGCAGGCGTCCGCCGGGTTTCAGCAGCGGCCACAGCGCGTCCAGCAATTCGGCCTGGATGCGTGCCAGGTGGCCGACGTCGTCGGCCCGGCGCAGCCAGCGCACGTCGGGGTGGCGGCGGACGATGCCCGACGCGGTGCACGGCGCGTCGAGCAGGATGGCGTCGAATGGCCGGCCGTCCCACCAGGCCCGCGGCTGGCGGGCGTCGCCGACGCGCAGCTCGACGCGGCCGCCGCCCGGGCCGGCAGTCGGCAATTGCAGCCGCCGCAGCGTGTCCTGCACGCGCGGCAGGCGCAGCGGGTCGCTGTCCAGCGCCAGCAGGTCGAGCTCGGCGCGCTCCAGCAGGTGCGCCGTCTTGCCGCCGGGCGCGGCGCAGGCGTCGAGCACGCGGGCGCCGGCGGGCAGCGCCGGCAGGCCGTCGCCGGCACCTAGCAGCAGCGGTGCGGCGCGCTGTGCGGCGGCGTCCTGCACCGAGACCTCGCCTTCGGCAAAGCCCGGCAGGCGCTGCACCGCGCTGGGCTCGGCCAGGACGATGGCCTGGCCGCCGACCTCGGGGCTGTCGATCAGGCAGGCCGCGCGCCCGGCGGCGGCCAGCCGCTGCACGTAGTCGCCAGCCAAGCCGCGCCGGGCGTTGGCGCGCAGGATCATCGGCGGGCGCTGGTTGGCCTGTCGCAGCAGCGCCTGCCAGGCCTGCGGCCAATCGTGGCGCACGCGTTCGATCCACCACGGCGGATGGTTCCAGGCGCCCAGCGGGGCGTGCCGCGCGGCGTCGACCAGGCTGTCGCGTTCGCGCAGGAAGCGCCGCAGCACGGCATTGACGAAGCCGGCTGCCGCCGGTGTGCGCTGCCGCGCCGCGCTGACGGCCTGGTCGACCAGCGTGTGCTCGGCATAGGGTGCGGCTTCGCCGGGCCACAGCAACGCCAGCGCGGTAACCAGCAGGGCGTCGACCGGCGGGGCTGGCGTCTTGCCTGCCAGGCGAGCGCGCACTTCGCTGGCGCTGCCCAGCCAGCGCAGGGCGTGGAAACTCAACGCCTGCACCCCCGGGCGCAGATCCGGCGGCACGCGGGCCAGCTGATCGGCCAGCGACTGGCCACTGCGCACGGCCTGTACCGCGTCGGCTGTGAGATCGAGCAGGCGCCACAAGGGCGCCGCCTGCGGCCCGCCCGCAGTCGCACCCGGGCCGGCACCGCTGCCGACGGCGGCCTCCCCGCTCAGCCCGCTCGGCCCGCTCAGCCCGGCCAGACCGAGCACGGGCAGCGACGGGGGAGTGCCTTGGCGGGTCATTGCCCAGTCTAGCCCTCGCCGGCACGCCAGCTGGCGGCGAGGCGCACAATCGCCGGCCGCTGTCACGACGCATCCGCACCCATGTCGATCACATCCCTGCCCAAGGCCCCTGGACGGCTGTTTCGCAGCGAAGAAGAACTCGCCGCGCTGCCGGCGTCGGAACGCATCCGTTACCGGCTGGTCACCGCCGACCGGCGTTACCACGCCAACGACAACATCGCGGCCTTCGTTCGCGACGGTGAACTGGCCGAGCTGAAGGCCGAGGTCCAGGCCAAGCTGCAGGACGTGCTGCAGGCTCTGGTGATCGACACCGACAGCGACCACAACACCAACGAGACGGCCCAGCGGGTGGCCAAGATGTACATCGACGAGGTCTTCCGCGGCCGCTACGTGCCGATCCCGGCGGTGACCGAGTTCCCCAACGTCGAACGCCTGAACGAGCTGATGATCGTCGGCCCGATCACCGTGCGCAGCGCCTGCAGCCACCACATGTGCCCGATTTTCGGCAAGGTCTGGATCGGGATCCTGCCGAACGAACATTCCAACCTGATCGGGCTGTCGAAATACGCGCGCATCGCCGACTGGATCATGAGCCGGCCGCAGATCCAGGAAGAAGCCGTGACCATGCTGGCCAACGAACTGCAGCAGCGCGTGCGCCCCGACGGCCTGGGCATCGTGATGGAGGCCGACCACTTCTGCATGCACTGGCGCGGCGTCAAGGACACCGACACCGCGATGGTCAACAGCGTGATGCGCGGCGCCTTCCTGAAAGACGCCAACCTGCGCCGCGAGTTTCTCTCGCTGCTGTCGCGCAAGAACGCCTGACCCATCTCTCCCGCTTCCAAGGAATCGCCATGCTCGTGCGCCTCATGTATGCCAGCCGGGCCGTGCCCGCCATCGACCAGAACGAGCTGGTCGCCATCCTGCGCAAGTCGAAGACCAACAACCCGTCGCTGGGCGTCACCGGCGTGCTGTGTTTCAGCGAAGGCATCTTCCTGCAGGCGCTGGAAGGCGGGCGCAGCGCCGTCAACAAGCTCTACAACCGGATCGTCACCGATTCGCGCCACAGCCAGGTCGAGCTGCTGAAGTACGAGGAGATCGGCGAACGCCGGTTCGCCGGCTGGTCGATGGGTCAAGTCAACATCTCGCGCCTGAACCCGGCGCTGCTGTTGAAGTACAGCGAGCGGCCGACGCTGGACCCGTACGTGGTGTCGGGTGCCGTGTCGATGGCCTTGTTCGAAGAGTTGATGGCCACCGCCTCGATCGTCGGCCAGCCCTGAATCGGCAGCCCGGCAACGTGCCGCTTCAGGTGACTGCCGGCTGCTGCAGGCGCAGCGTGCCGGCGTCGGCGTCGACCTCGCAGTCCAGCCCGATCGGCAGCGTCCACTTGCGCTTGACGTGGCCGAAGCTGGCCCCGCTGAACACCGGCACGCCCAAGGCGCCGAAGTAGTCGTCAAAGACCTCGTCGAGTGTCAAGCTGCCGAAGCCTTCGCCCGGCGTGCAGTTGGTGAAGCCACCAAGCACCACGCCGGCCAGGCTGTCCAGCGCGCCGGCCAGCTTCAGCGTCGACAGCATGCGATCGACACGGTAGATGTATTCGTCGACCTCTTCGAGCACCAGGATGGCGCCATCGAAGCGTGGCCAGTAGGCCGAGCCGGCCATCGCGCTGAGCACCGCCAGGTTGCCACCGACCAGCGGCCCGCGCGCGCGGCCGCCGCGCAGCCGCAGCGTGCGGTTGGCCTTGCTGATCAGGCCGTCGTCGCGGTCGATCGGGTTGGCTAGCAGCATCGATTCGGCGTCCATCAACACGCCGCGGAAATGGCGCACGGTGAACTCATTCCACTCCGACGTGGCCATCGGAGCATGGAAGGTGACCAGGCCGCTGCGTGCCTGCACGGCGTTGACCAGCGCGGTCAGGTCGGAAAATCCGGCCAGCACCTTCGGGTTGCGGCGAATGGCCGCGTAGTCGACCAGCGGCAGCATGCGGTTGCCGCCCGAGCCGCCGCGCATCGCCAGGATGCCGTGCACGCCGGGGTCGGCAAACATCGCGTTGACATCGGCGGCGCGCTGCGCGTCGGTGCCGGCCAGATGGCCGCGGCGTGCGCGCAGGTGGGGTGCCTCGCGGACCTTGAAGCCCATGGCCTGCAGCGATTCGATGGCGATGTCGTACGGCGCTCGTTCGTAGATCGCGGCCGACGGGTTGATCAGGGCAACGGTATCGCCCGGCTGCAACCGGCGCGGCCGCAGCGGCGGCGGGCGCGGGGCGCTGGCCGCGGCGGGCACCCGGGCGGTCCCGGCCAGGCTGGCGGCGAGCAGGTGGCGTCGATGGAGCATCACGGTCGGGGTGCGCCTGGCAGGCTGTGCGCCTTCAGTAGACCCGCGGCAGATCGCGGCGCACGCTGGCGCGGTCGCCATGATCGAAGTGCCACCACTCGGTGCCGATGCCGTGGAACCCCCCCTGCAGCATCGCCGCGTGAAGACATGCTCGTTCGGCGACCTGGGCCGGCGTCAGCACCCCGTGGGCCAGATGCTCGGCGTGCAGCGCAGGGTGCGAGGCCAGCGTCATCTCGTCGAAGCCGCTGCCCATGTCAACCTCGGCGCCATCCGGGCGCAGCAACGTGACGTCGACGGCCATGCCGAAGCTGTGGATCGATCCGCGCACCGGCTCGGCGAAGTAGGCCTGCATCGGCGTGCCGACGACGTCGCGCCAGATCGCTTCCTGCACCCGCTGCGGACGCAGCGCGTCGAGCACTCGCAACTGCCAGCCGGGCCGCTGCAAGGCCAGCCAGGCCGCGGCGGCTTCCAGCCCGGCGGCGGCTTCGCAGCGCAGCCAGGCGCAATCGAAGCCGGCATACAGCAGGCGTCCGGCGAAGTTGTTCGTGCCGGCATATCGCAGTTCGTGGCCGACGCCCCGCAGGCTGCGCAGCGGGCGGAAATCGGCCTGCGCGGCGATGTCCTCGACGCGAATCACCGGCGCCCCCTGCGTTCGCAATCGATGCGCCGCGACCCTTGAAAGGCAACGCCGCACAGGGCTTGCAATGGCTGACAGGCAGGGCGCGGAACCACCCGGCTGATGATAGCGGCGGGGTCTGCCGACCGAGGGTCGCCGGCACGCCGCGCTGCCGAGGCGGCGTCGAGCAGCCCTGGCATCCCTGCATCGCGGATGCCCGGTCGTCGGACGGTGGGTCCCTCGGCAACCATGCCTGTCCCGCCTGGCCCCCGGCCACAAGGCGCAGGCCGTCGCCCGCACGTTGGGGCCGGCGTGTCGACGGTACGCAGCCAGGTCGTCAGCCTGCGCCGCAAGGCCGGCCGCCACAGCGTGCCGGCCTTGCTCAGCGACCTGGCGCGCCTGCCGGCACTGAGACGCGCGCTGATCGCGCGGGTGAATAAGTCACCGAACGGCGCGCGCAGATTCCCTGCCCAGGCGGGGGGCGGCTTCCTATCCTCGTGGCCAAGGCTCCGCAGTCGGGCCCGTCACAAGGAGCTCCCCATGTTCGAAATCGCCCGGCCTGCCGCCGCAACCGCCGCCCGCCCCGCTATCTTTCAGATCGCCGGCAACGCCGTCAGCGCCACCGCCGTCAACGCGACCCCCGGCGACGCCGGCCCCTGGCTGACACGCATGCTCGACGAGATCGACTACGGCATGCTGCTGGTCGACGCCGATGCGCGGGTGCTGTTCGTCAACCACGCTGCGCGCCATGAACTCGACGGCGACCACCCGTTGCAGCTGCTCGGCCAACAGTTGCGTGCCCACCGGGCGCAGGACGTGGCCCCGCTGTACGACGCGCTGGCCGCCGCCCAGCGCGGCCTGCGCAAGCTGGTGACCCTCGGCGAAGGCGAGCACCGCGTCAGCATCTCGGTGGTGCCGCTGCCCTGCGCGGCGGACGGCCCGACCATCCACGAGCTGTCGCCGCGCGCCGCGCTCGCCAGCCAGACCACATTGCTGGTGCTGGGCAAGCGCCAGATGTGCGCCCAGCTGTCGGTGCAGGGATTCGCCCGCAGCATGTCGCTGACCCCGACCGAGACCCGCGTGCTCGAGATGCTCTGCGCCGGCGTGCGGCCGACCGAAGTCGCCACGCGCCAGGGTGTGGCGGTGTCGACGGTGCGCACGCAGATCGGCAGCATCCGCGCCAAGACCGGTGCCGGCAGCATCCGTGAGCTGGTGCGCCAGGTGGCCTTGCTGCCGCCGCTGGTCGGCGCGCTGCGCAGCAACTTCGTGGTCGCCGGCGGGATGTCGCTGTCCTGCCGATAACATCGCGCCGCGGCATGGGCGAGGGCGTTCGTGGCGCCTTCTTCTGCCATGCCGAACACTGTCAGGTCTTCCGCTCGCGCGGCTGCGGCCGATCCCATCGAGGCCGCGCCGCTCAGCGAATCGCTGCGCGCACTGGCCCGCCGCGGTGAATTGCGGCGGCTGCGCCGCGGCGTGCAGCTGATCACCGAAGGCGACAGCGGCGACACGCTGTTCATCCTGCTGCAGGGCCGGGTGCGCGCCTACAGCAGCGGCAGCGACGGCCGGCAAATCACCTACGGAACCTACGGCCCCGGCGAGTACATCGGCGAGATGGGCCTGGACGGCGGCCTGCGTTCAGCCCATGTCGAGGCCCTCGAGCCCACGCTGTGCGCGGTGATCGCCCGCGCGACGCTGCAGGCGCATCTGCGCGACGACCCGTCGTTCGCCTTCGAACTGCTGGCCAAGGTCATTCGCCGCGCGCGCTCGGCCACGCTGGGCCTGAAGCAGATCGCGCTGAATGACGTCTATGGCCGCTTGAAGGCCCTGCTGGAAACCATCGCCGAGCCGGCAGCCGACGGCGTCCGTCTGGCGGCGCCGGCACCTTCGCATCTGGAAATGTCGCAGCGCCTGGGCTGTTCCCGCGAAATGGTCAGCCGGATCATGAAAGACCTGGAACGCGGCGGTTATGTCGAAGTCGGCCGCCGCCGCGTGCTGCTCAAGCGCGAGCTGCCGGCGAAGTGGTAGCCGGTGGCGTGCTCCTGGCCTGATTCAGACCTGGTTCAGGCCTTGGCTGGCGGCGCGAATCGCCGATCCGGCGGGCTGGCAGCGTTGAACCTGGGCAGCACCGACGGCAGGCGCGTTTCGATGTCGCGGATGCGCGTCGCGCCGGCTGGGTGCGTCGACAGCCACTGCGCCGGCGCGCGGCCGGCCGTCATCTCAGTCATCTTGTTCCACAGCGAGACACCCGCCCGCGGGTCGTAGCCGGCCTGCGCGGCCAGGACCAAACCCAACGCGTCGGCCTCCAGCTCGTCGTCGCGCCCGAACTTCAAGCTCGCCAGGTTGGCCAGTCCCTGCGCCGCAATGTCCCCCACGTTTCCCAGCCCCAGAAAGGCCGCACCCAGGCGAAGCCCGAGGCTGGTGCCGGTGCTCTTGGCAATGCGTTCGCGGGCATGTTCGAGCAAGGCATGGGCGATTTCGTGGCCCATGACCATCGCCACCTCGTCGTCGCTGAGCTGCAGCTGGCTGAGGATGCCGCTGTAGAAAGCGATCTTGCCGCCCGGCATGCAGAAGGCATTGAGCTGCTTGCTGCCCAGCAGGTTGACCTCCCAGCGCCAGTCGGCCGCGCGCTCGTTGCAGTCCCGGGCGAAGGGCACGATGCGGCTGGCGATGTAGCGCAGGCGTTGCAGCTGCAGGTGGCTGGCCGGCGCCAGCGCACTCTGGGCCTGCGCCTCGCGCATCATCTGCTGATACTGCTGCTGCGCCGCGCTCTCGACACTGCCTGCCGGCACCACGTTGGCGATGGCCGAGCGCTTGCACTCGGGGATCTGCGCCCGCGCTGCGCCGCTGGCCGTCAGCGTGCCGGCGAGCAGCCAGCCTGCGAAGCGGCGCCGCCCGGCGGCGCAACCGCACGCAGCAGTTGCCGACGAGGCACCCGGTGCGTCAGCCGCGCCAGCCAAGGACTTCAGGGACATCGGCATCATCTGCATCTCCTCGGCGAGCGGCGGCCGGCGTAGAGTTCGGGGCTCGATCTTGCCCTACAGGAGCCGACCATGCCGCAGACCACCTTCGCCGAGTTCGAGAGCAGTGCCCGGGCCCGCGGCTTCGATGAAGTGCTGGTCCGCGAATGGCAGCCCAACCAGGTGGTCGGCCAGCACACGCACCCCTTCGGCGTCGACGCGCAGGTTGTTCGCGGCGAGTTCTGGCTGACCTGCAGCGGCACGACGCGCCACGTCCGCGCCGGCGAGGGGTTCGAGCTGGACCGCGAGGTGCCGCACGAGGAGCGTTACGGCGCCGAAGGGGCGACGGTCTGGGTGGCACGCTTGAATTCGCGGGCCTGAACAGGGCACCGCAGGCGCGCCGCGAGGCGGCAGCCGCCATCTAACGCGTCCCTCAGCGCGTCCTAGCGCCGCCGTGCCGCGCTTGATGGTCAGCGGCGTAAGCGATGAACCAGTCCACGCAATCGGCGTTGGCCATCGCATCGCGGTTGAAAACCTTGTCGGGCCGTTCGCCCATCAACAGTTTCTTCACCGGCAGTTCCATCTTCTTGCCCGACAGGGTGCGCGGGACGGCCGCCACCTGGTGGATAGCGTTGGGCACATGGCGCGCCGACAGCGCGGTCTTGATCACGCTGCGCAGGCGCTTCTCGAGTGCGGCGTCGAGCACGACGCCATCGCGCAGCAC
Source organism: Burkholderiales bacterium (assembly GCA_031359905.1). Classification (GTDB taxonomy): domain Bacteria; phylum Pseudomonadota; class Gammaproteobacteria; order Burkholderiales; family Burkholderiaceae_C; genus Rubrivivax. The sequence continues at coordinate 12,054 of JANMAP010000344.1, forward strand.
CACGAACAGCGGCATCCAGCTTTCGCGGCCCAGGTATTCAAGGTCGACGACCAGGCTGTCGAGGACTTCCGGCAAGGCCTCGACGGCACGGTACAGCTCGGCCGTGCCCATGCGGATGCCGTGGCGGTTGATGGTCGCGTCGCTGCGCCCGTAGATCACCGCGCCGACCGAGCCGCTGTCCGGGTGCGGCACCAGGCGGATCCAGTCGCCGTGGCGCCACACCGCAGGTTGTCCGTGGCCACCGGGGAACATGTCGAAGTAGCTGTCGCGGTAGCGCCGACCGACGCCGGCAGCCGCTGACGAACCGGCGCCTTCATCGCCCCAGAAGTACAGCGGCATCGACGGCATCGGCCGCGTGCAGACGAGTTCGCCGACCTCGTTGATCAGCGGCCGGCCGTCCTCGCTCCAGGCCTCGACCGCCGCGCCCAGGCAGCGGCACTGCATCTCGCCCTGGGTCACCGGCAGCAGCGGGTTGCCGGCGACGAAGGCACCGGCAAAGTCGGTGCCGCCGCTGATCACGTTGAGCCAGATCGGCTGCCCGTCGTCACGCCGCGGCAGGTGGTCCCAGATCCAGCGGTAGCCTTCGTCGGACAGCGGGCTGCCGGTGCTGCCCACAGCGCGCAGCCGCGACAGGTCGGCCTGCTGTTGCGGCACCACGCCGGCCTTCAGGCAGCTGGCGTAGAAGGCTGCGCCAGCACCGAACCAGGTGGCCCGCGCCGCGCCGGCGAAGCGCCACAGCGTGCCCCAGTCTGGCGCCTTCGACGGGCCGCCGGGGTTGCCGTCGAACAGGCAGGCCGTCGTCCCCCCGAGCAGCGCGCCGACCTGTGCGTTCCACATGATCCAGCCGGTGCTGCTGAACCAGAAGAAGCGCTCGCCGGTGCCCAGCGACGGCGCGACGTCGTTGTGCAGGCTGCCCTTGAGCATTTCCAGCACGATGCCGCCGTGGCCGTGCACGATGGCTTTGGGCAGGCCGGTGGTGCCACTGGAATAGACCACCCACAGCGGGTGGTCGAAGGGCAGCCACTCCGGCTTCCCTGCCGGGTCGTCAGGTCCCGGCGCGCCGGCCGCGTCGTCGACGCCGGGCGGGCCGGCGATCCAATCGTCGAAGCGATGCACGGCGCGGCCCGGCGCGCTGAACTCGTCGGGGCGGGCGTCGGCCAGCACGTCGGCCCAGAAGACCAGTTGCTCGACGCTGGGCAGGCCGGCCAGCACCTCGCGCAGCACCGGCCGCCGATCATGCAGCGTGCCGCCCCAGAACTGGCCGTCGACCGCCACCAGCACCTTGGGCGCGATCTGCCGGAAACGGTCGAGCACCGCCACCGGGCCCATGTCCGGCGAACACACGCTCCACACCGCGCCGACGCTGGCGCAGGCCAGGAACGCGACCACCGCCTGCGGGGTGTTGGGCAGATAGGCGCAGACGCGGTCGCCCGGCACCACCCCGCAGCCGCGCAGCCGCGCTGCGAAGACGCTGACCTGGCGGCGCAGTTCGGGCCACGACATCTCGACCGGCGCGGCCAGGCGTTCGTTCTGGAACACCAGCGCCGGGTGGCCGGCGGCGTGCGCGGCGTCGGCATGGCGCAAGACCTGCTGCGCGTAGTTGACCTGCGCGCCCGGGAACCATTGCGCGCCGGGCATCACCGAATTCACCAGCACAGCGTGGTGCGGCGTCGGCGACTGCACGTCGAAGTGGTCCCAGATCGACTGCCAGAAGGCCGGCAGGTCGCTCACCGACCATTGCCACAGGTCGTTGTAGCTGGCGAATTCCAGGCCATGCCGTTCGGCCAGCCAGCGCTGGTAGATCGCCATGCGGGGCGGCGGACGCTGCTCGGCGATCGGGGCCATCGGGGGCATCGGGTTCATCGGAGTCATGCGTTGCGAGCGGGCCGCACCGGGTCGACGTCGACCATGTGCCACCACTCGTTCCAGAACAGCGGCCGCCGGTAGCCGGCGACCTGCGGATGCATCAGGTCGGCAACGAAACGGTGCACGTGCAGCTTGTACGGCGCATAGGCGATGGCCAGGCGCTTGGCCTGGTCGAACAAGGCCAGGCGCTCGGGGCCGTCGGGCAGCACCGTCAGCTGGTCGTAGATTGCATCGAAGGCCGGCAGGCTGAAGCGCGACAGGTTCTGCTGCCCGACCTGCTTGCCGTAGTAGCGCGCCAGCATGCCCTGGCCGTCGCCGCCACTGGCGCTCGACGCCAGGCTCCAGATCTGCAGCTTGCCGGCACGCGCGGCTTTCAGGTTTTCGGGCCACTTGGCAGGCTTGAAGGCCACCCGCACGCCGATGGCGCTGAGATTCTTCTGCCACAGCTCGTCGAGCTGGCGGCTCAACTGGTCGGGCTGCGTAGCGGCCTGCAGCAGCAGCGGGCTGCCGTCGGGCTGTTCGCGCCAGCCGTCGCCATCGCGGTCGACATAGCCATGCATGTCGAGCAAGGCCTTGGCCTTGGGCAGATTGAATTCGCTGTTCTCGCTCTTGAACGCCGGGTCGTAGCCGCTGAGGTGCGGCATCACCGGGCTCTGCGCCGGGATGGCCATGCCGCGACGCACCAGACGGATCTCGCGATCGAGGTCGACCGACAGGTTGATCGCCCGGCGCAGCGCCACGCGTGCCGGCTGCAGACCGCCGATCACCGGGTCGTCCATGTTGTAGTAGGTCATCGTGACGTCGGCGTTGAGCACGCGCTCGCCGACGATGCCCTGCCTGGCCAGGTTGGGCGCCACGCGGCCGCCGGGCAAGGCGACGTTGATGAAGTCGTTGGGCAGGCGGTCGATGAAGTCGGCCTGGCCGTTGAGGAACGACAGCCAGCGCGGCTGCGATTCCTCGACGATGGAGATCTCGACCCGGTCGAGCAGCGGCAGGCGGCGACCGCGCAGCCGCGCGGCAATGGCCTGCCCGGCCGCGTCGGCGGCAGCCGGTTCGGACTGCCACAGGCGTTCGCGGTAGCCGGGGTTGCGTTCGAGGACGATCAGCGACGACCGCCGCCATTGCGCCAGCCTGAACGGGCCGGTGCCCACCGGGTGCTCGGCGATGCGCTCGCCGTAGGTCGTGACGACCTCGCGGGCCACCGCGCCGAACAGGTCGCTGACGGCCAGCGTCTCCAGAAAGCGCGGCGTGGGATCTTCGAGGCGGAACTGGACGGTGCGGCGGTCGAGCGCCCGCACCCCGTCGATCGGCTTGTCGTAGTCGAAGGGCTTCTTCTGGTCGAGGGCCTGCTGACGCAACGCGGCCAGCCCGACATGCTTGCGGTTTTCGACGCTGGCCCACAGCGGGCTCTTGACCAGCGGGTCGGCAAAGCGCTTGAACGCGAAGACGTAGTCCTCGGCCACCAGCTCGCGCTTCTTGCCTTGGAAAGCCGGATCGTCGGCGAAGAAGATGCCCGGCCGGACCTTGACGGTCCAGGTGCGGAAGTCGCTGCTGACCTCGGGCATGCCGTCGGCCGTCAGCGGAACAATCCTGGCCGGGCGGGCCAGGTGGTCGTAGCTGTAGAGCGCTTCGAAGATGTGGCTGGTGACGGTGCGCGAATAGGTGTCGCTGATCTGCGCCGGATCGAAGCCGGTCTCGGCGATCGGGAAGGCATAGCGCAGGACCCGCGCAGCCGGGGCGGCCGAGGCCAGCGGGGTGGCGGCGGCCCGCGCACTCAGCGCCGGCAGCGCCAGCGTCGCGCCCAGGGCCAAGGTGTCGCGGCGCTTCATCACGATGCGATCAGGCAGCTCGCCCCGCCGCGGCGGGAGTGACATCGACGAGGTGCCACCAGTTGTACCAATACGCCGGGCGCCGGTAGCCGATCAGATCGCCGTACATCATGTCGGCGACGAAGCGGTGGCAGTGCAGCTTGTACGGCACATAGGCCACCGCCAGCCGCTTGGCCTGCAGGAACACGGCCTCGCGCTCGGGGCCGTCGGGCAGCAGCGACAGCTTGTCGTAGAGCGCGTCCATCGCCGGCAGCTTGAAGCGCGCCAGGTTGCCCTGGCCGGACTCGGGGCCGTAGTAGCGGTCGAAGATGCTTTGGCCGTCGCCGCCGCTGGCCGAGCTGGCGACGCCCCAGATCTGCAGCTTGCCGTTGCGAGCGGCCTTCAGGTTCTCGGGCCACTTGGCCGGCTTGAAGCCCATCTTCACGCCGATGGCGTTCATGTTCTTCTGCCACAGCTCGTTGAGCAGACGGCTCTGCTGGTCGGGCTGCGTCGAATAAGTCAGCTGCAGCGGGCTGCCGTCGGGTTGCTCGCGCCAGCCGTCGCCGTCGCGGTCGACGTAGCCGTACAAGTCGAGCAGGGCCTTGGCGCGGGCCGGGTTGTACTCGCTGTTCTCGCTCTTGAACGTCGGGTCATAGCCCGACGTCCACGGCATCACCGGGCTCTGCGCCGGGATGCCCATGCCGCGGCGCACCAGGCGGATCTCGCGGTCCAGGTCGACCGCCAGGCTGATCGCACGGCGCAGCGCCACGCGCTCGGGCTGCAGGCCGCCGACCACCGGATCGTCCATGTTGAAGTAGCTCATCACCACATCGGCAACCAGCACGCGCTGGCCGGCGATGCCCTTCTTGGCCAGGTTCGGCGCGACCTTGCCGCCGGGCATCGCCGAGTTGATGAAGTCGGCCGGCACGCGTTCGATGAAGTTGGCCTGGGCGTTGAGGAACGACAGCCAGCGCGGCTGGGCCTCGTCGACGATCGAGATCTCGACGCGGTCGACCAGCGGCACGCGGCGGCCACGCAGCTTGGCGGCGATGGCCTGGCCTTCGGCATCGTCGGGCCCCGGCTGGGCGTCCCACAGGCGTTCGCGGTAGCCCGGGTTGCGCTCGAGCACGACGCGCGACGAGCGCCGCCACGACGTCAGCCGCATCGGGCCGGTGCCGACCGGGTGCTCGCTGATCTTGTCGCCGTAGGCCTGCACCACTTCGCGGGCCACCGCGCCGTAGACCTCGGTGGCCGCCAGGATCTCCATCAGCCGCGGCCGCGGCTGCTCGAGCTTGAACTGCAGGGTGTAGCGGTCCAGCGCGCGCAGACCTTCCACCGGCTTGTCGTAGTCGAACGGCTTCTTGCCGTCCAGCGCCCGCTTGCGCAGCGCGTCCAGGCCGACGATGTGGGCGTTCTCCACCGTCGCCCAACTCGGACTCTTGTTCTGCGGGTCGGCGAAGCGCTTAAAGCTATAGACGAAGTCTTCGGCCACCAGTTCGCGCGGCACGCGGCGGCCGTCCGGGCCCTTGAAGGCCGGGTCGTCGGCGAAGTAGATGCCGGGGCGGATCTTGATCGTCCAGACGCGGAAGTCCGGACTGATCTCGGGCAGTGCCGTGGCCACCAGCGGCACGACCTTGGGCGGGCGCGCCAGTTGGTCGTAGTTGTACAGGCCCTCGAAGATGTTCGCGGTCACCGTTACCGAATAGACGTCGGTGAGTGCCACCGTGTCGTATCCGGTCTCGGCGAC
>JANMAP010000394.1:0-4562 GCA_031359905.1 Burkholderiales bacterium
GCACATCGCCACCAGGCGATCGGGCGGCGTCTGACCGTCGGCGACGATCAGCACCGGCGGCTCGAGCGTGACGATGCGCGAAATGCGCCGTTCCTGGTCCTCCGGCGTGACATCGGTCAGGTAGGCGACCTCGTGGCGGCCGACGATCTGCACGCGGTAAGGGTGGATGTAGTTCAGATAGCCGACCAGATCGGCGGCCGACCGCGCGTCGCGCACGGCGGCGTCGTCGAAGCGTCGCTCGGGGTGCGCATGGCCTGCGATCCACTCCCAATGCAGGGCCTCACGATGCGCTTCGAAGAGTGCTTCGGCGCTGACCGAGGTGGGTTTCATGCCACCTCCCCGGAGCGCCGGATCCCTGCGCGGCCCAACAGGGGCCGCTTCGCGGCTCTGGGGGCTGCGCAGCGCGCAGTCAGGCGACGGATTTCAAGGGCTCCCAGTCGGAGATCAGCTTGTGGACGGCGTTGGCGTCCGGCTCGGACTTCAGGCGCTCGCGCAGTTCGCGGTCGGACAGCATCTCGGCGATTTCCGAGAGGATTTCCAGGTGCCGCTGGGTTGCCGCTTCGGGCACCAGCAGGAAAATCAGCAGGGTCACCGGTTCGTCGTCGGGCGCGTCGAAGGGGATCGCTTGCTGGACGCGGACCACGGCGGCCAGCGGGTTCTTCAGCCCCTTGATGCGGCCGTGCGGAATGGCCACTGCGTGACCCAGGCCGGTCGAGCCCAGGCGTTCGCGCGCGAACAGGTTGTCGGTGACGGTGCCGCGGGCGATCGCGTGCTGGTTCTCGAACAGCAGACCCGCCTGCTCGAACACGCGCTTCTTGCTGGTCGCGTCGACGTTCACCAGCACATTGCCGGACGGCAGGATTGCTGCAAGACGGTTCATCGAAGCCATTTCCTCACTGCTCTTTCACGCCCGAGTCGGGCCGAGCGTTGGCAGGTGTTACAGACCGATGCATGATAACCACCGCTGTTCGCCGCCTGCCTAGGAAGAGGACCCTGAAAGCGGTGCTTTCGCCCGACGATGCGGCATTGCAGCAACAACCGTCCGGTCGACCATGAAAAACGGCCCCGCAGGGCCGTTCAACGCGATCCGGGCAACTTACAACGCATTGGCGTCCAGCCGATTGGCCGACGCGTGGTGGTGGTCCTGGACCCGATCCTTGTGGCGCACGACCTGACGATCCAGCTTGTCCATCAACTGGTCGATCGCGGCGTACAGGTCCTCGTTTGACTGTTCGCAAAAGATGTCGCGGCCCTTGACGTGCAGCGTCACCTCGGCCTTCTGCCTTCGTTCCTTTTCCTTGAGCTTCTCGACGGTCAACAGCACGGTGACGTCCACCACCTGATCGAAATGCCGCGTCACTCGGTCCAGCTTCGTGAGCACGTACTCTCTGAGTGCCGGTGTGACTTCCAGGTGATGTCCGCTGATCGTCAAGTTCATCAGAACCTCCTTTGCGAGGGTTGGGAAACAGGCCGGCGGCAGGCCGGCGACGGGAAACACGGGGATCGGATCGACCGCCTGGCCGGGCTCAGTGAAGGCGCTCGGGGAAGGCTTCGGGAAAACGCTTGGGGAAACATTCGGGAGGGTGACACTGCTGGGCAGAGGGCTTGCCCGTCCGACCCAGTGTGCTCCGGTTGCCGGAGTGTGACAAGCGGGTGCCCCAGACGGCGCAGGGGCGTCTTGTGTGCGCTTGTGCCGGTGTGGTCGACCGCGTTTGCAGGTGTGTCGCCACGCCGTATGCTGGCGTGTATATCTTGCATTTCTGCCTCGCGGACCGAGCCGCCAGCGGCATGTCTCGATGAGCCCGCCCAGCCGCCCGAGGCGCGCAGCACGACGTTGGATCCATGACCAGCCCCGCCCTGATCGTCCGCCACGCCAGCCTGCCCGATGGACGCCGCAACATCGACGTCCTGGCCTTCGGCGGCCGCATCCAGGCTGTCGGCGAGCAGCTGGCGGCGCCGGCGGGCGCCGAGGTCATCGACGCTGGCGGACAGCTGCTCAGCCCGCCCTTCGTCGACGCCCATTTCCATCTCGACAGCACGCTCAGCCAGGGCCTGCCGCGCGTGAATGCCAGCGGCACGCTGCTCGAAGGCATCGCGCTGTGGGGCGAGCTCAAGCCGCTGCTGACCGAAGAGGCGATCGCCGAGCGCGCCCTGCAGTACTGCGATTGGGCGGTGGCGCGCGGCCTGCTGGCGATCCGCTCGCATGTCGACGTCTGCGACCCGCGCCTGCTGGCGGTGCGCGCGCTGCTCGACGTCAAGCGCCGCGTCGCGCCCTACCTCGACCTGCAGCTGGTGGCCTTTCCGCAGGACGGGCTGTTGCGCGCGCCGCAGGCGCTGGCCAACCTGCAGCGTGCGCTGGATCTGGGCGTCGACGTCGTCGGCGGCATCCCGCACTTCGAGCGCACGGCCGAGCAGGGCGCCGAAAGCGTGCGCATCCTGTGCGAGCTGGCCGCCGAGCGCGGCCTGCCGGTCGACATGCACTGCGACGAGAGCGACGACCCCTGGTCGCGGCACATCGAAACACTGGCCTTCCAGACCCAGCGCCTGGGCCTGCAGGGACGGGTCACGGGCTCGCACTGCACGTCGCTGCATTCGATGGACAACTACTACGCCAGCAAGCTGCTGCCGTTGATCGCCGAATCAGGTGTCAGCGTGGTTGCCAACCCCTTGATCAACATCACGCTGCAGGGGCGGCACGACACCTATCCGAAGCGCCGCGGCATGACGCGTGTGCCCGAACTGCTGGCCGCCGGGGTGCAGGTCGGCTTTGGCCACGACTGCGTTCTCGATCCCTGGTATTCCTTCGGCTCGGCCGACATGCTGGAGGTCGCGTCGATGGGCCTGCATGTGGCCCAGATGACGTCGCTGGCCGGCCAGCGCCAGTGCTTCGATGCGGTGACCGCGACCAACGCGCGCATCCTCGGTCTGGCCGGCTACGGCCTGGCGCCGGGTTGCCGCGCCGATTTCGTGCTCCTGCAGGCCGCGTCGCCCGAAGAAGCCCTGCGGCTGCGCGCGCAGCGCCTGGTCGTGGTCCGCGGCGGGCGGGTGATCTCGCGCATGCCGCCGGCCACCGCGGCGCTGTCGCTGCCCGGCCGGCCGGCGAGCGTGGATTTCACGCGACAGGGCGTCGGCCAGCCGCCGGCCCCCGATCGCTAGAATGATTTCGCTGCGATGTGCTTCGCGGTCCCCGCCTCCCGCAACAGTCTCCCGCCATGAAACTCATCGGTTCACTCACCAGCCCGTACGTCCGCAAGGTGCGCGTCGTGATGGCCGAAAAGCGGCTGGACTTCGAATTGCTGCTCGAAGACGTGTGGGGACAGGACGCGATCCTGAAGAGCAACCCGCTGGGCAAGGTGCCCTGCCTGGTGATGGAAGGCGGCGAGGCGGTGTTCGATTCGCGCGTCATCGTCGAATATCTCGACACGCTCTCGCCGGTCGGCAAGCTGATCCCGCCGCTGGGCCGTGAGCGCACCGAGGTGCGCACCTGGGAAGCGTTGGCCGACGGCGTGCTCGACGCCAGCATCCTGGCGCGGCTGGAAGCCACCTGGACCGGCCGCGAGGGCCAGCGCTCGCAGGCCTGGATCGACCGCCAGATGAGCCGCGTGCACGCCGCCGTCCGCGCAATGGGCCAAGGCCTGGCCGACAAGTCCTTCTGCACCGGCAACCACTTCACGCTGGCCGACGTGGCCGTCGGCTGTGCGCTGGGCTACCTCGACTTCCGCTTCCCGGCCATCGACTGGCGCGCCGAGCACCCCAACCTGCACAAGCTCTACGACAAGCTGGCCGCCCGGCCGAGCTTCGCCGAGACCGCGCCGCCGACCTGAGGGCGAAGAAGCCGCGCCCGCAGCCCGCCACCGGCAGGTTCGTCAGGCGACAACCACGGGTTCACCGATCAGCGGCTTGAAGTGGTCGCTGCTGGCCTGCGGCCAGTACTGGCGGAAGACGTTGTGCGGCCAGTCGGCGCGGCCGGCCATCGCGTCGAGCAAAGCGCCGGGACGGATGAACGACAACTGGTTGGACAGCAGGCGCACGTCGTGATCGGCGCGTCGGCGCACGATGTGCGCAGCGGTGATCTCCTGCGGATGGTTCAGCCCGGCGGCCTGCACCAGTTCCTTCAGCGCCATCAGCGTGTTGAGGTGGAAGCGGTAGACCCGTTCGGCCTTGTCCGGGACGACCAGCGCCCGCTGGCGCTGCGGGTCCTGCGTGGTCACCCCCGTCGGGCAGGCGCCGGTGTGGCAGGCCTGGGCCTGGATGCAGCCGAGCGCGAACATGAAGCCGCGCGCCGCGTTGCACCAGTCGGCGCCGAGCGCCAGCATGCGGGCGATGTCGAAAGCGCCGATGACCTTGCCGGCGCAGCCGATCTTGACCTGGCCGCGCAGGTTCAGCCCGGTCAGCGTGTTGTGGACCAGCAGCAGGCCTTCCTGCAGCGGCGCGCCGACATGGTCGGTGAATTCCAGTGGCGCCGCGCCCGTGCCGCCCTCGGCACCGTCGACGACGATGAAGTCGGGCAGGATGCCGCTTTCCAGCATCGCCTTGGCGATCGCAAACCATTCCCAGGGGTG
>JANMAP010000410.1:0-1777 GCA_031359905.1 Burkholderiales bacterium
GTCGACTTCTACGACGACACCTACCGCGACCAGCCGGTGCGCGTGGCCGTGCTGCTGCAACCTGTGGCCGGCACCGAGGGCCGCGGCATGGCGACGATCCAGGTCGCCGAGACACTGGAGCTGCGCCAGACGCTGGCGCGCCAGATCCTGATCGACACGCTGTGGCGGCAGGCGGCGCTGATCGCGCTGATCGCCGGCGTCGTCGTGGTGGTCGTGCAGCGCGCCACCCAGCCGGTGCGGGCGCTGAGCGCGCGCATCAATGCCCGCAGCGCCAACGACCTGACGCCGATCGCGCTCAGCGGGGCGCCGCGCGAGCTGCGTCCGCTGGTGGACGCCACCAACCAGGTGATGGCGCGCCTGGGCCACCTGCTGGAGCACCAGAAGCGCTTCGTGCGCGACACCTCGCACCAGCTGCGCATCCGCTCGCGGTGCTGACGACCCAGGTGCAGTCGGCGCTGCGCGGCGATGTCGAGCCGGTGCAGGCGCTGGGCGAGATCCAGCACACCGTGCGGCGTGCGACCGAACTCGCCAACCAGATGCTGGCGCTGGCCAAGGTCGAGCAGCTGCGCCAGCAGGGCGACCCGCCGGTGACCGGGTGGGCCGGCATCGTGCGGGCCGTCGCGCTCGACCTGGCGCCGCTGATCGCCGAGAACCGCCTCGACTTCTCGCTCGAGACGCTGCCGGCGCCGGTGCGCGCGCACGAGTGGGCGCTGCGCGAGCTGGTGCGAAACCTGCTGCACAACGCGATCAAGAACACGCCAGCCGGGTCGCGGCTCGCGCTGACGATGTCGCGCGACTCGCACCACGTGGCGCTGACGATCGCCGACAGCGGCGCCGGCATCGCCGACGACCAGCGCGCGCGCCTGTTCCAACCGTTCGCGACCGGCGCGCAGGCGGAAAACCTGCAACGCGGCTCGGGGCTGGGACTGGCGATCTGCCAGGAGATCGTCGACTCGATCGGCGGCAGCCTCGCGCTCGAGAATCGGGGCGCGCGCGGCCGGGTAATCGGGCTCGACGCGATAGTGAGCCTGCCGGTGGCGGAGAATGCTGCCGCATGAAGCAGGGATCGGACAAGACCGCGGCGACCACCAGGGTGCGGCTCGACAAGTGGCTCTGGGCGGCGCGGTTCTTCAAGACGCGGGCGCTGAGCGCCGAAGACATCGGCAAGGGCCGGGTGCAGGTCAATGGCGTGGTCGCGAAGGCTTCACGTGAGGTGCGCGTGGGCGACACGATCGAGTGGCGCCAGGGCATCACGCTGCGCAGCGTCGTCGTCACCTCGACCAGCGAGCAGCGCGGCCCGGCCAGCGTTGCGCAGGCGATGTATGCCGAAACGCCCGAAAGCATCGAGCGGCGCGAGCGCCAGGCGCTGGAGCGGCGCCTGAACCACGAACCGGCGCTGGCGATCGACCAGGGCCGCCCCACCAAGCGCGACCGGCGCCAGCTCGCCGACTGGAACCGCTGGAGCGCCTCCGCCGAGCCGGAGTGACAGGGCGAATTTTCATCGCAATCCCCTCTTGAACCTGAGGGCAATGGCGCCAGATGCTCCGTTACGGAACCCCCAACGCCATGACGAACATCGACCCTACCTTCACGCCCCCCGAGCCGTCCGACGCTGCTACAGCCGCTGCGCAGGAGACGGCCTCCTCCTTCGACGCCGAAGCCCGGCTCCAGGAGCTCGAGGCCCGGCACGCGGAAGTCTCCGACGCCTACCTGCGCTCGAAAGCAGAAGCCGAGAACACCCGCCGCCGCGCCGAAGACGAGATCGCCAAGGCGCGCA
>JANMAP010000467.1:0-3884 GCA_031359905.1 Burkholderiales bacterium
GGCTCGAGCGTGTTGACCACGCGGCCGCCGATCGAGACCTCGCCGGCGCTGATCTCCTCCAACCCGGCGACCATGCGCAGCAGCGTGCTCTTGCCGCAGCCCGAAGGCCCGACGATGACGATGAACTCGCCGTCGGCGATCTCGGCATCGACGCCGTGGATGACCTTGTTCGCCTTCGGCCCGCGGCCGTAGGATTTCTCGACCTTGTGAAGAGAGATTGCGCCCATGTGCCTCTTATTTTTCGGTGTCCACGAGGCCCTTGACGAACCAGCGCTGCATCAGCACCACCACCGCTGCCGGCGGCAGCATGGCCAGCAGCGCCGTGGCCATGACGACGTTCCAGTCGATGGCCGCGTCGCCCCCGGCGAGCATGCGCTTGATGCCCATCACCACCGGCGACATGTGTTCGCTGGTGGTCACCAGCAGCGGCCACAGGTACTGGTTCCAGCCGTAGATGAACTGGATGACGAAGAGCGCCGCGATCGAGGTCCGCGACAGCGGCAGCAGCACGTCGAAGAAGAAGCGCATCGGGCCGGCGCCGTCGATGCGCGCCGCCTCGACCAGCTCGTCAGGCACGGTGAGGAAGAACTGGCGGAACAGGAAGGTGGCGGTGGCCGAGGCGATCAAGGGGATGGTCAGGCCGGCATAGCTGTCGAGCAGACCGAGGTCGGAGACCACCTTGTAGGTCGGCAGGATGCGCACCTCCACCGGCAGCATCAGGGTGACGAAGATCATCCAGAACACCAGGTTGCGCAGCGGGAAGCGGAAGTACACCACCGCAAACGCGCTGAGCAGGCTGATGGCGATCTTGCCGAGCGAGATGACGAGCGCGCTGACCAGGCTGACCCACAACATCGGCGCCACCGGCGGCGTGCGCGCGCCGTTGTCGGACTGGCCGCCGAACAGCGCCAGGCTGTAGCTCTGCGCGATGTTGCCGCCGGGCAGCAGCGACATCGGCGCCTGCTGCGCGATTTCCTGCGCCGTGTGGGTCGAGGCGATGAAGGTCAGGTAGATCGGGAAGGCGACGATCAGCACGCCCAGCACCAGCACCAGGTGCGACAGCACACGCGCGACGGGGCGGTTCTCGATCATGTCGGTTCCGGGTCCGGGTTTCCCGGCCCGGAACGCGCCCCCTCGGGGGGGTGCAGGCCGCGGCTCCAAGTCCGCCTGCGCGGACTTGGACGGCCAAACGAGCAACGCCTCTGGCGTTGCGTGGAACGCAGTGAGCTTGGGGGCACCATCAGTATTGAACTTTCTTCTCGACGTAGCGGAACTGCACCACGGTGAGGGCGATGACGATCAGCATCAGCACCACCGATTGCGCGGCCGAGCTGCCCAGGTCCAGCGCCTTGAAACCGTCGAAGTAGACCTTGTAGACCAGGATCGCCGTGTCCTTGCCCGGCCCGCCTTGCGTCGCGGCATCGACGATGGCGAAGGTCTCGAAGAAGGCGTAGATGACGTTGATCACGAGCAGGAAGAAGGTGGTCGGCGACAGCAGCGGGAACTGCACGGTCCAGAAGCGGCGCCAGGGGCCGGCGCCGGCGATGGCCGCGGCCTCGATCAGGCTCTTCGGGATCGACTGCAACCCGGCAAGGAAGAACAGGAAGTTGTAGGAAATCTGCTTCCACACCGCGGCCAGCACGATCAGGGCCATCGCGTGGTTGCTGTTGAGCAGGTGGTTCCACTCGAATCCCAGCCTGCGCAGGCTGTAGCTGACCACACCGACCGAGGGCGCGAACAGGAACAGCCACAGCACCCCGGCCACCGCCGGCGCGACCGCGTAGGGCAGGATCAGGAAGGTCTTGTAGAAGGTCGCCCCCTTGACCACGCGGTCGGCCATCACCGCCAGCAGCAGCGACACCGTCAGCCCGGTGCCGGCGACCAGTACCGAGAACACCGCCGTGGTCCGGAACGAGGCCAGGTAGGTGTCGTCGGCGAACAGTCGGGTGAAGTTCTCGGCGCCGACGAACTGGGTGGAAGTGCCGAACGCGTCCTCGAGCATCACGCTCTGGTACAGCGCCTGCCCTGCCGGCCAGAAGAAGAACACCAGCACGATGGCCATCTGCGGCGCCACCAGCACCCAGGGCAGCCACCAGCTCTTGAAGCGGACGCGCTTTTCGACGGCCAAGTTTCGTCCTTCTGACTAGACCCTCCCCGCGCGGCGGAGAGGGACGGGGAGGGGTGCCGTCATGTCGGCAGGGCCACAGGCCCTGCCGCAGCGAACAAGGGCCTCAGCCATTGTTCGCTTTCTCGAACCGCTCGAGCAGCTCGTTGCCGCGCTTGACGATGCTGTCCAGCGCTTCCTTGGGTGACTTCTTGCCGCCCCAGACCTGTTCCAGCTCCTCGTCCTCGACGGCCCGGATCTGCACGTAGTTGCCCAGGCGGATGCCGCGTGACTTGTCGGTGGTCTTGCGGATCATCTGGTTGACGGCCGTGTCGGTGCCCGGGTTCTCCTTGTAGAAGCCCGACTTCTCGGTCAGCTGGTAGGCGGCCATGGTGATCGGCAGGTAACCGGTGCGCTTGTGGCTGGCCGACTGCACCTCCGGGTTCGACAGGTAGTTGAAGAAGGTGGCCACGCCCTTGTATTCGGCCGGCTTCTTGCCCGAGGTCACCCACAGGCTGGCGCCGCCGATGACGGTGTTCTGCGGCGCGCCGGGCACGTCGGGGTAGTAGGGCAGCGGTGCCAGCGCGAAGGCGAACTTGGCGTTGCGCTTGACGTTGCCGTAGAAGCCCGAGGACGTGGTGATCATCGCGCACTCGCCCGACGTGAAGGTCGCTTCGGGCACGTTGCCGCGGCCCTTGTAGACGAACAGCCCCTGCTTGGCCATGTTGGCCAGGTTCTCGATGTGCCGCGTGTGCAGCGGCGAATTGACGACCATGCGCGCGTCCATCCCGCCCAGGCCGTTGCGCTTGGTCGCCAGCTCGACGTTGTGCCAGGTCGAGAAGCTCTCCAGCTGCGTCCAGCCCTGCCAGGCGGTGGTGAACGGGCACTTGTGGCCCGAGGCCTTGAGCTTGGCCGCGGCCAGCGCGACCTCGGGCCAGGTGGTCGGCGGCTTGTCAGCGTCCAGCCCCGCGGCCTTGAAGGCGTCGCGGTTGACGTAGAAGACCGTCGTCGAACTGTTGAACGGGAAGCTCAGCATTTGGCCGTTGGGCGCCGTGTAGTAGCCGGCCACCGCCGGCACGTAGGCCGCGGGGTCGAACTTGAAGCCGGCGTCCTTCATCATCTGCCCGACCGGGACGACCACGCCCTTGCTGGCCATCATCGTGGCGGTGCCGACCTCGAACACCTGCAGGATGTGCGGTGCATTGCCGGCGCGGAAGGCGGCCACCGCCGCCGTCATCGACTCGTCGTAGCCGCCCTTGTAGGTGGGGACGATCCGGTAGTCCTTCTGGCTGGCGTTGAATTCCTTGGCCAGATCGTTGACCCACTCGTTGTTGACGGCGGTCATCGAATGCCACCACTGGATCTCGGTCTGCGCCTGCGCCGGCAGGGCGGTGGCCGCGGCGCAGACGGCGGCCGCCAGCGCGAAGGAACGTCGGGTCATGGTCTCTCCCAGCAATGATTCGAATGCCAACCGCGCATCGTGCGGCAGCTCTGTGACAGCCGCGTTTCTGTCACGGGCGACAGGCCGCGGGCTACGGGACTTACCCGCCGCGGCCCTGCGCCAACGTGGGCATGCTGCGCTGCGGTAGCATTTGTGTCCACGGGCTCGGCCGCTGCGCATGATGACGCAGCCGCACTCCATGAACGCACCCCATCCGCTGCAGGCGGCGCCGCGACCGGTGCTGGCCGACGACACCGCGCCGCGGCTGCGCGAGATCCCGTACAACTACACCTCGCTGTCCGACCGCGAGATCGTCATCCGGCTGCTCGGCGCGCGGGC
>JANMAP010000484.1:0-14416 GCA_031359905.1 Burkholderiales bacterium
TGCGCGCCGTGACGACACCCAAGCGCGGCATCGGCCACACCACGCTGGGCGCGCTCGGCGAGTTCGCGTCGAAGTGGAAGGTCAGCCTGTTCGAGGCCCTGTTCTCGCCCAGCCTGGCCACGGTGCTGAAGGGCAAGGCGATCGAATCGCTGCAGGAATTCGGCCGCGAGGTCAACGACCTCGAACAGCGCGCCCGACGGACCCAGGGCAGCGACGACGCCAAGGCGCTGCTGCTCGGCTGGTTGAAGGACATCGGCTACGAACAGCACCTGTACGACGGCGAGGACAGCGAGAAGCTGGCCGCCGCGCGCTGGACCAACGTGCTTGACTTCGTCGACTGGATGGCCAAGCGCTGCGGCGGCGACGTCGTGCAAGACGTCGGCACCTTCGAGATCGAGAAGCAGACCGTGCTGCAGGTCGCCCAGACCATCAGCATCATCATCAGCCTGGCCGACCGCGCCGACGAGCACGACGTCGTGACCCTGTCGACGCTGCACGCCGCCAAGGGCCTGGAATGGCCGCACGTGATGCTGGCCGGCGTCAACGAAGGCCTGCTGCCGTTCCGTTCCGGCAGCGAGGACAAGGACCGCGAGATGACCGCCGAACGGCTGGAAGAAGAGCGCCGGCTGATGTATGTCGGCATCACGCGCGCGCGCAGCACGCTGGTCGTCAGCACGCTGCGCCGGCGCAAGAAGGGCCGCGACACGGTGGCCGGCGTGCCGAGTCGCTTCATCCAGGAAATGAAGCTCGACGAGGTGAAGGCCAAGGAAGACCCGCGCGACCGGCTGAAGAAGCTGCGCGACGCGATGGCCGCGAAGGCCGCCAGCGCGGATGCCGCCGCACTGGCGGCTGCGCAGAAGGCCTGAAGGCGTCGAAGGCATTGCCCGTCGCCAACGCCAGGGCCGGCCGTTGCGCCGCCAGCGCCGGTTGGCGCCGGGATGGACAATCCAGCGTTGTTCGATCACCTGTCCCGCGGACAGATTGAGCAATGAACCACTGGACCAATGAACCAGTGGTTCAGTGGTTCAGTGGACCAAGTCGAGAAAGGGCTCCCGTGAGCACGCCGCAACTGCAGATCGACTTTATTTCCGATATCGCCTGCCCCTGGTGCGCCGTCGGCCTGAACGCGCTGGAACTGGCCATCGACCGGTTGCGCGGCGAGGTCGACGTGCAGTTGACGTTCCAGCCGTTCGAGCTCAACCCGCAGATGGCGCCCGAAGGCGAGGACACCGACGAGCACCTCGAGCGCAAATACGGCGGCGGGCCCGAACGCCGGGCGGCGGCACGCGCGGCGCTGCGCGAACGCGGGGCCGCCGTCGGCTTCCACTTCGGCACCCGCAGCCGGGTCTGGAACACCTTCGACGCGCATCGCCTGCTCCACTGGGCCGGCCTGCAACCCGGCGGACGCCAGCGCGCGCTGAAGCACGCGCTGCTGCGCGCCTATCTCGGCGAAGGCCGCAACCCCGGCGCGCGCGACGTGTTGATCGCCGCGGCCGCCGAGGTCGGCCTGGACACCGCCGAGGCCGCGCGGGTCATCGACAGTTCGGCCTATGGCGACGAGGTGCGCGCCGCCGAACAGCACTGGCAGCGGCTGGGCATCAACGCGGTGCCGTCGGTGGTCATCGACGGCCGGCATCTGATCCAGGGCGGCCAGCCGCCCGAGGCCTTCGAGCAGGCGCTGCGCGAACTGGCCAACGGCGGCGCTGCGGCCTAACGGTACAGCGGCAACGCGGCAACGCGACGCTCGATGTCGGCCAGCACGCGCTCGTAGTCCGGTGCGCCGACGCCGCCGTAGCGGCGCGCGAAATCGGCGGCGCTGAGGAATTCGGGCAGGTCGGCGACATCGGGCATCAGGCTGCGGTCGTCGACCCCACCGGCCAGGCGCGCCTGCAACCCGCCAGGGTCGGCGCGCGCGGCTTCGCCGAAGCGCTGGCCGGCGCGGTTGGCGGCCAGGTCGTTGAAGCTGAAGCCGCTGCCGCCTTGCGAATCGGCCACCTCCTTGTAAACGCCGATGACCTGCGCCAGCGGCGTCGTGCCTTCGATGACCAGCGCCGCGGACACCAGGAAGTGCTGCGGAAAGTCGTCGCGGCCATTCAGCGTGACGCGCAGCAGCCGCGGCCGCGGCCACGCCCGCGCGGCGGGCACCACCGCGCCGACATGCCGCCCGGTGACGTACAGCGCCAGCGTCAGGATTGCCGCGCGGCTTTCGCCAGCGGCGTCGCCGACGCGCGAGCGCTCGCGGGCCAGCGCGAAGATCGGGCCCAGCAACCGCGGCAGCGCGATGGTCCAGCCGGTGTCGGGCTGGCCGGTCAGCGCGACCAGGCGGTCGCTGTAGGCGCGCAGCCGCTGCTGCTGGTCGTCGGGAGTCAACGCCGCCAGCACCCGGCGCGAGGTGTCGTCGCGCCAGACGTAGACCACGGTCAGGCGGTCGCGCTCGAACTTCACGCGCTGCACGACATCGGTCACCAGTTCGAGGTCGGCTTGATGCTCGTTGGCGGCGGCCAGCGCCCGCAGCAGCGGCGCGGCCAGCCAAGCC
Source organism: Burkholderiales bacterium (assembly GCA_031359905.1). Lineage (GTDB taxonomy): Bacteria > Pseudomonadota > Gammaproteobacteria > Burkholderiales > Burkholderiaceae_C > Rubrivivax. Next base: position 2,537 of record JANMAP010000484.1, read on the forward strand.
GGCAGCGGCAGCCGGCCCAGGCGCAGGCTGTCCAACGTCGGCAGGCCGGGGCTTTCCTGCAGCCGGGCTTCGAGGTTCAGCCAGCGCCCGAGGCCCGGCAGAGCGTGGCCCGGCCGCTCGGCGCTGGCTTCGATCAGGGCCTGCCCCGGTTCGAGCGTGACGCGCACCCGCACGCCCAACGGGCGGCGCGCGGCGTGATTGAGCAGCAACTCGAGGTCGCGTTCGGTGACCGCCGCCGCGGTGACGCTGCCGATGCGCGCGCGCCGCGGATCGTGGGCCCGGGCGACGGCCATCGCATGGCTCACGTCGGCCAGCGCCACGTCATCGCGCGGCGGCACGCGGGCGGTGCCCTGCAGCGCGAGCACGGCGAACAGCGCCGCGGTCAGCGGCAGGACGAACAGCGCTCCCGACGCCCAGCGGTGCCATGTCTTCATCGCCGGCCAGTCTGCCACTGAAGCGCGGCGGGCTTGTCTCACAAGGAAATGTGGCTCTGCCACTTTCCTTGATCCCCCCGGGGGTGGTCGGCTTCGGCCGGCCTTGGGGCGCTCATAATCCGCCGTTGCTTTTTGAAAGGCTTTCCTTGGACCAGAGTCACCCTCGGTGACCGTCCATTCCGGCAGCGCGCCCTGGCGCACTGGGGGCCACGGGATGAGACGGGCCACTTCCCGATTCCCCGCCCCACCGTCCGGCTGCTGCAGTGCATCGCGCCGGGCCGTCCCTGAGAGACCGCGATGCTGAATGTCTTCACGCTGGCCAACGGCCGGCTGTTTCAGGAAGAGATCGACAGCCCTGGAGCGCTGACCCACGTGCAGCCGGTGTGGGTCGACCTCGAAGCCCCGACCGCTGAAGAGAAGGACTGGATCGGCGCGCGCTTCGGCCTGAGCATCCCGAGCGACGCCGTCGACGACGACCTCGAGGAATCAGCCCGCTTCTACGAGGAAGACAACGGCGAGCTGCACATCCGTTCGGACTTCCTGGTCGACGCCGAGAGCGGCAGCGACGGCAAGCCGGCGCGCAACGTGCGCGTGGCTTTCATCCTGCGCGAAGGCGTGCTGTTCTCGATCCACGGCGAAGACCTGCCGGTGTTCCGCCTGCTGCGCCTGCGCGCGCGGCGCATCCCCGCGCTGATCGAAGACGCCAAGGACGTGCTGCTCAAGCTCTACGACGCCGACGCCGAATTCTCGGCCGATGCGCTGGAAGGCATCTACGACGGGCTGGAGAAGGTCAGCGCGCGGGTGCTGACGCAGGACGTCAACGACCAGGCCGCCGGCGAGGCGCTGACCGCCATCGCCCGCGAGGAAGACCTGAACGGCCGCATCCGCCGCAATGTGATGGACACGCGCCGCGCGCTCAGCTTCATGATGCGCAGCCGCATGCTCAGCGCCGAGCAGTTCGAGGAAGCGCGGCAGATCCTGCGCGACATCGATTCGCTGGATTCGCACACCGCGTTCCTGTTCGACAAGATCAACTTCCTGATGGACGCCACGGTCGGCTTCATCAACATCAACCAGAACAAGATCATCAAGATCTTCTCGGTGGCCAGCGTCGCGCTGCTGCCGCCAACGCTGATCGCCAGCATCTACGGCATGAACTTCAAGAGCATCCCGGAACTCGAGTGGAGCCATGGCTATGTCTACGCGCTCGGCCTGATGGCGGCCTCGGTGGCGGCGCCGTTCATCTACTTCCGGCGCAAGGGCTGGCTGCGCTGAAGTCCGCGTGGCGAGTCAGCGTGTGACAGGCCTCACGGACATGCCCGGTACGGCGGGCATGACGACGCCGCGGCCTTCCCAGTCCACCGGCCGTTCGGCGCTGGCCACCCGGTCGCCGCCCTGGCGCAGGTCGAGTGGCGGCACGGCCAGCGTCTGCCCGCTGTCGATCGCATGGAAGGGCTGCACGACCGGGGTCAGCAAAGCGTCGTCGTGCTGGCGAACGACGATCGCCAGCCGGCCGGACGCCAGACGCACCAGCGCGCCCACCGGATAGATCCCCACCGTCTTGACGAAGGCCTGAAACACCATCGGGTCGAAGTGGCCGGGCCACTGGGCCATCCGGCGCACGGCGTCGGCGGGATCCCAGGCTCGCTTGTAGGGGCGATCCGACGTGACCGCGTCGTAGACGTCGCAGACCGCCGCCATCTTGGCCACCAGCGAGATGCGGTCGCCGCGCAGGCCGTGTGGATAGCCGCTGCCGTCGACCTTTTCGTGGTGGTGCAGCGCCACGTCCAGCGCCATCGGGTGTTGCGCGCCGCTGCGCAGCAGCAGGTCGTGGCCGGCCTGCGCGTGCTCGCGCATCAGACCGAATTCCAGCTCGGTCAGCCGGGCCGGTTTGGCCAGGATGTCCAGCGGCACGCTGACCTTGCCGATGTCGTGCAGCATGCCGGCCAGACCGGCGGCTTGCGTCTGCTCGTCGTTGAAGCCGAGCGTGCGGGCCAGCGCCACCATCAGCGCCGCCACGGCCACCGAATGCATGTAGGTGTATTCGTCGCGGTGCTTGACGCGCACCAGCGTCAGGAAGGTGCCGCGCTCGCGGCTGATCAGCTCGGTGATGCCGGCGACCACGTCGATGCAGCCGCGGCTGTCGACGGTGCGGCCCATGCGGGCCTGGGCGAACAAGGCCTGGACCGCGCTGCGCGCCTGGCCGCACAGCGCCAAACCGTCATGCGCCGGGCTGGGGGGGGATTCCGGGGCCCGCGCGGGTGGTTCAGCCGCCGCCGCTTCCAGTGGTTCCAGCACCGCGGCCGGCAGCGCCGGCGCAGGGCGGGGCGCCGCGGGCACGTCGATGCCGCGCGCGGTGTCGATCCACACCTCGCTGACCTCGCTGGTCTGCAGTTCGACCACCTGCGTCAACGTGCGCAGCGGGAATGACCGGCGCCAGAAGGGATGGCTGGACCACGGCGCATCGATGCGCTGGACAAACATCCCCGGCACCAGGTCGTCAACGGAGATTTGTTTCAGCATGGCGCGGCGTCGTGCACACCGCGATATCGGCCGGCTCAAGCCGGTCTTGAGGGCGCGCGCGCCCGGGCCGGGGTGGTCCGGGCGGTGCCGGGGGGCTCCCCCCGGCGGGCTGCTGTTGCAGGTGCCGCGGGGCCGCGATCACAGCCCGGTGACGCGCCGCACGACGCGGAAGTACAGGCCGTCGCCGAGGTGGCTCAGCGCCTTGACCCAGCCCGTGAAGCGTTTCGGGAAGTGGATGTGGAAGCGCCCCGCCTGCCAGCCCGCCAGCATGTGCCCGGCGGCCTCGTCGGCGGTGATCAGCGCCGGCATCTTGTAGTCGTTCTGCGCCGTCAATGGCGTGGCCACATAGCCCGGGCAGACGACGGACACGCCGATGCCGCGGTCGTTCAGGTCGAACCACATCGACTCGGCCAGATTGATCAGGGCCGCCTTGGTCGGCCCGTAGGCCAGCGCGTTGGGCAGGCCGCGGTAGCCGCTGACGCTGCTGACCAGGCTGATGTGGCCGCTGTTCTGGCGCAGCAGCAGCGGCAGCACGGCGTCGAGCATGACCAGCGCGCCGACGTAGTTGACCTGCTGGTGGCGAAGCGCATCGTCGAGGTCGAAGGCGGTGGCCCGCTGGGCCTGGTAGTGGCCGGCGCAATAGACGGCCAGGTCGATGCCGCCCCAGGTCTGCGCGATGCGGTCGGCGGCGCCGTGCATCGCGCCGCGGTCGGTGGCGTCCAGCGGCAGCGCCAGGCTGCCGGGGTGCTGGTCGACGAAGGCCTGCAGCGCGTCGGCCTTGCGCGCCGACAGCGCCACACGGGCGCCCGCCGTGTGCAACCGGGCGGCCAACGCCAGGCCGATGCCGGTCGACGCGCCGACCAGCCAGACGCGCTGGCCGGCCCAGTCGACGATGCGGGGATTCAAGGACACGGCGTCGTCAGGGCTTGTAGAAGGACAGCGTGACCTCGCCCAGGCGGATGCCGAACTTGCTCATCACCGCCTTGTTCAACATCACCTTGTCGTCCATCAGGTACATCCAGTCGTCGAAGTCGACCTCGTAGACCTTGCCGTCGACCGGCAGCTTCAGCGTGTAGCGCCAGTTCAGCGCGTTGCCGGCCGAGATGCCGATGGCGCTGCCGACCACGTCGTCGGCGCGGCCGGTCCAGCGGCCGTTGCCGTCGTCGGTCAGGCGCCAGACGCGGCGTTCGGTCCTGCCGTCGCTGTAGGTGAAGCGTTCGTCGAGCGTGCCCTGGTTGCCCTGCCAGGTACCGGTGAGCTTGACGATGAAGCGCCGCGCGACCTTGCCCGAGCGGTCGGTGAACAGGCCGTGGGCGACCATCTCGCCGTTGAAATAGGTCTTCAGGTCGAGCGCTGGTTTCTCCGCCGCGTAGTCGGCAGGCGTCGGCGACGCGCAGCCGGCCAGCAGCGCAGCGGACAAGGTCAAGGCGAGGGTCAAGGCGAGCAGGGATTTCATCGTGCAACTTCCAGTGGAGGGTGGATTCCGGGGCGGATCCAGCCCAGGTACAGCAGCGCCGCGGCGCCGAGCTTGAGCGCGCAGGGCAGCAGGCAGTAGGCGATCGTCAGGGCCATCAGCGCGGGCTCGTCGCGGCCGCCCGGGCGGTAGCCAAAGGCCTGCAGGAGCGGCAGGGCGATGCCCGCGGCCAGCGCCAGATTCAGCTTGGTGGCGAAGTTCCACCAGCCGAAGTAGCCGCCTTCCAGGCGCTGGCCGTGGCCGGCGCGCTGGATCACCCCGGCCAGCAGCGCGCCGGGCAGCGACAGGTCGGCGCCCAGCGCCACGCCGCTGGCGATGCACACCCCGACGTAGGCGATCACGTCGCCGCTGCCCAGCAGCGCGGCCCAGGCAAAGGTGGCGATGGCCAGCAACATGCCGACCAACCAGCAGCGCGCCAGTCCGAACCGCGTCACCGCGCGGACCCACAGCGGCATCGACAGGGCCCCGGCGGCGAAGTAGCTGGCCAGGAACAGCGGCTCCCAGGCCGGGGCCTGCAGGCGGTCGCGGATGAAGAACAGCACCAGCGTGGCCGGCACCGCGCTGGCCACGCCGTTGACCAGATAGATCAGCAAGAGGCGCCGGAACGCCGCGCTGTGCAGCGGCGCCAGCAGGCTGGAGAGGCTGGCCGCGGCAACACCGAAGCGGGCTTGCGGCGCACGCGCCAGGCCGACCAGGCCGACCACCAGCAGCCCGGCGAACGCCAGGCTGGCCACGGACAGCCCGGCCAGCGACGGCAGCACGCTGGCCACCAGCACGCCGACCAGCGCCAACCCTTCCCGCCACGCGACGATGCGCGCGCGCTGGTCTTCGCCGCCGCCCAGCCGCGCGCCCCAGGCCTGGTGCAGCACGGCCAGCACGCTGTAGCTGAGGTAGGTCAGCGCGAGCAGCGCCGCACACCAGACGAGCAGCGCCGTCGCCCCGCTGACCAGCGGAAAGAACAGGCCGCGAAAGCCGATCGCGCAGAGCGCCGCCGCGGCCGCAGCGATCAGCAGCACCTGCCGCGTCGAGGTCGTGAACCAGCGGTCGACCGCGCGGCCGATCAGCGGGTCGGCAAAGGCGTCGAGCAGCCGTGCGCCAAGCAGCAGCGCCCCCAGCGTGGCCAGCGGAATGCCGAACTCGCGGGCGTAATGGTTGGGCAGCACCACGTACAGCGGCAGCGCGACGAACGCCAGCGGCAGGCCGAGCGCGCCGTAGGCCAAGCCGTGGGCCCAGCCACCCTGCCAGCCGGGCAGCGCCGCGGCATCCTTCATGCGATCGGCCCGGTGCTGCGGCGGGTCAACGAGTGGCGCTGCCGAGCAAGGCCTCGCGCAGCGCCGGCTCGCTGGTCTGCGGGGACAGCCAGATGCCGAAGAAGCGTTTGGCGAAGATGGCATCGCGCAGCTCGCCGCGCGGCGAGCCGTTGAAGAAGAAGCGCGCCCCCTGGCCGGGCAGTTGCACGCCCGTCAGGCGGTCGCCCTCGCGCACGTCGGGGAAAAACTTCTTCATCGCCGTCAGCCAGCGCGCCGCGTCGGCGTCGGCGATCTCGCCCTGGCGGCGCATCTCGTCGAGCGAGCGTTCGGCGATCTTTTCGCCGGCCAGCGTGCGGGCGTATTCGATGTCCAGCGCCAGCGGCGCCGCGGCCCAATCGGCGCCGTCGGCCAGGCGATCGCGGGTCCACAGGCGGATGTCGTAGACGCGCAGCCCCATGAAGCGCGCCCGGCCGCTGCCCTGCAGGCGCGCGCCGGCGAGATCGGCCGCCAGTTCAGGCGGTGCGACGGCTGCCGCCGGGGCGGCTGTCTGGGCGGCCAGCGGGCCAGCGGCGATGGTCAGCAGCGCTGCGCCCAGCGCGGCGAGCAGCGCGCCACGGCGCAGCCGGTCGGGCGGCGTGACGTCGGCAGTGGCGCGCCGCATCAGGGCCTCTGCAGCGTGAACTGCATGACGTTGGTGTTGCCGGTGGCGAAGGCCGCCTCGCAATACGCCAGGTAGAACTCCCAGATGCGCATGAAGCGGGTGTCGAACCCGAGCTGCCGCACCTGCCCGTCGCGGGCCAGGAACTGCGCACGCCAGCGCTTCAGCGTCTCGGCGTAGTCGCTGCCGAAGGCCAATTCGTTGCACACCACCAGGCCGGCCTGGCGCGCTTCGTGGCGGAAGGCCTCGGGGCTGGGCAGCAGGCCGCCGGGGAAGATGTACTGCTGGATGAAGTCGGTCGATCGCACGTAGCGTTCGAACAGGTCGTCGCGGATGGTGATGGTCTGGATGCAGGCCCGGCCGCCGGGCTTGAGCTGCTCGCGCAGGGCGCTGAAGAAGCCGCCCCAGTATTCGCGGCCGACGGCTTCGAACATCTCGATCGAGGCGATGGCGTCGAACGGGCCGTCGGCGATGTCGCGGTAGTCCTGCAGGCGCAGGTCGGTCTGCGCCGCCAGCCCATGGCGGGCCATGCGTTCCTGGGCGAAGGCCAGCTGTTCGCTGGACAGCGTCACACCGGTGACCTGGGCGCCGAACTCGCCGGCCGCCATCTCGGCCAAGGCGCCCCAGCCGCAGCCGATCTCGAGCACGCGGTCGCCCGGCCGCACTTGGCATTCGCGCAGCGCGCGGCGCACCTTGGCGGCCTGCGCGTCGGCGGTCGGGCGCGCCAGGTCGCCTTCGAACAGCGCGCTCGAATAGTTCATCGTCTCGTCCAACCACAAACGGTAGAACGGATTGCCGATGTCGTAGTGGGCGTGGATGTTCTTGGCCGAGCCGCGGCGCGAATTGCGGTTCAGCAGATGCTTGATCCGGTAGGCCAGCGACCCCCACCAGCTGCCGTAGACCATCGATTCGATGGCGTCGCGGTTGGCGATGAACAGCTGCAACAGAGCGACCAGGTCGGGGCTGGTCCAGCGCCCGGCGATGTAGCCCTCGGCGAAGCCGATGTCGCCGCTCTTCAGCGCCGACGAACACACGCTCCAGTCGAGCAGCCGGATGGCAGCCAGCGGCTCGCCGTCGCGGCGCCGGCCGAAGTGGGCCTGCGATCCGTCGGGCAGCTGCACATCGAGCGCGCCGACGCGCATCTGGTGCAACAGGGCAAAGACGGCGCGTGCGGCTGCGGGTGCACCGGCGGGCAGCGATGAGGCGGTTGCGGAAGCAGTGGATGTCGTCATGGCTGGCGGCATGGTCGTGAACACAAAAACCTAGCGGGACACCAGCGTGGCCGGCGGCGCCGGCTTGCTGAAGAACGGCACGCGCTTGCGCCAGAGCTGCAGCGCCTGCCAATGGATGCGCAGCATCACGCCGAAGGTCATCATCGGCATGCCGAAGAAGACGCGCAGCACGGCCGCGGCGGTGAGGGGCTCGAGGTGCCCGCTGACGCTGGTCTGCAGCAGCGGCCCGGCCTCGTCGTCGTGGTCCACGCGGGCCACCATCCGGTCGGCCGTGCGCATGAAGCGGAAGCGGTAGCGGCCCTGCACGGCACAGAACGGCGAGACGTGAAAGACCTTGCGCGCCTGCAGTTCGCGGCCGAAGCCGAGCCCCGCGCCGGTCAGCAGATAACAGTGGCGTTCGCCGAAGGTGTTGTTGACCTCGGCGACGATGGCCGCCAGCGTGCCGTCGGCGCGCTGGCAATACCAGAAGCTGACCGGCTTGAAGACATAGCCCAGGACCCGCGGATAGCAGTGCAGCCAGACCTCGCCGGCCTCGTCGACGGCGTCGTGCAAACCTTCGGCGATCAACAACTCGTCGAGCCAGGCCAGCGCATCGGCGCGGCCGTCGCCGTGGTCGGTATCGTGAAAGCTCAACCAGCCGAGCCGGTTGCGCGGCAGCGCCGCAGCCGGCGCGCGGCGCAGGCTGCGCAGCGGCAGCATCAGGAAGTAGGTCGGGTACTCGAAGGCATGCTCGCGCGGCCGCAGGCGCTTGTGGCGAACGACGCCGGTGCCGAGCAGGGCCGGGCTGTTCTGCATCACGCCGCGGCGCGCGCCGCCGGGTCGTTCTGCCAGCGCTGCTGCAGGCGGGCCACGACATCGAGCGCCGACATCAGGCCGTCTTCGTGAAAGCCGTAGCGTGTCCAGGCGCCGCAGAACCAGACATGCGCCCGGCCTTGCATCGACGCCAGGCGCTGCTGGGCGTCGATCGCCGCGCGGTCGAACACCGGGTGGCTGTACTCGAACTCGCCGAGCACGCACGCCGGATCGGGCAGGCGTGCCGGGTCGGGGTTCAGCGACACCACCACCGGCTGCCGCCAGGGCAGCGGCTGCAGGCGGTTGATCAGGTAGTGCAGGCAGACCCCGGCCTGCTCTTGCGCGGCGTCGCTGGCGCGGGCGTAGTTCCAGGCCGCCCAGGCACGACGGCGGCGCGGCAGCAGGCTGGCGTCGGTGTGCAGCACGGCGCGATTCGGGTGGTAGCGGATGGCGCCCAGCACCGCGCGCTCGGCCGGTGTCGCGTCGTGCAGCAGCGCCAAGCTCTGGTCGCTGTGGCAGGCCAGCACGACCTCGTCGAAGCGTTCGCTGCCCTGGTCGGTGGCCAGCATCACACCGGCCTGGCCCTGGCCGGGCGGCAGGCGGCGCAGGCTGCGCACGGGGCTGTTCAGCCGCGCGTCGGGAATGCCGCGCAGCAGCTTGTCGACATAGTGCCTGGCGCCACCACGCACGGTGTGCCACTGCGGCCGGTCGGTGATCTGGATCAGGCCATGGTTGTGGCAGAAACGGATCATCGTGGCGACCGGAAAACGCAGCATCTGGTCGGTCGGGCACGACCAGATGCAGCCGATCATCGGCAGGAAGTAGCCGTCGCGGAAGCGTGGCCCGAAGCCATGGCGGGCCAGGAAGTCGCCGATCGATTCGGCGAGTTCGCTGTCGGCGCCGCGCTCGGCCAGCGCACTGGCCAGCCGGTTGAAGCGCAGGATGTCGGCCAGCATGCCCCAGAAGCGCGGCGACACCAGGTTGCGGCGCTGGGCGAACACGGTGTTCAGGTCACAGCCGCTCCATTCCAGGCCGGTCTGCGGCACCTGCACGGAGAACGACATCTCCGACGGCGCCGTGTCGACCTGCAGTTCCTCGAACAGGCGCACCAGATGCGGATAGGTGCGGTGGTTGAAGACGAGGAAGCCCGTGTCCACGCCATGGGTCACGCCGTCCAGCGTGACATCGACCGTGTGGGTGTGGCCGCCGAAGTAGGCCCCGGCCTCGAACAACGTGACGTGTGAGGCGCCGGATGCGCTACTGGGTGCGCTACCGGATGCGGCACCAGCCAGCCGGTAGGCGGTGGTCAGACCGGCGATGCCCGAGCCGACGACGGCGACCCGCCTCATCGGCGGTGGCCCGCCGACGTCCGGCCCGCGGCGCGGGCCGGACTGAGAAATGCTGCCGTGCAGCGCCCCTGAGCCAACGAGGGAGGGAGGGAGGAGGAGGAGAGACGCTCAGGGATTACAGCCGGCCAGGCCGGAAGACTGCACGACAGTCGAAACCTTGGGCAGTTGCTGCTGCCCTGACGATGGAGCGATCGCTCGCGGAGAAGTTCCGCACCGGTCGGCAAAGCGAACGAGTGCGACGCGGCGGGGATCAAAGGAGGCGAAGAGATCACGGTCGGCGATACGCAAGGAAACGCGATTTGGGTGCACGGTCGCCGAGCGCCACTGCGGTTTTGAACTACTTAGTCACCAAATAACTATACGGTAAAACTGGGCCTCGCTGTCCATCCATGTCTCGTTTCGTCCAAGGCCGGCGTGCTGATTGACCTGAAGATGTCCTGTTCAAACGCCGTTATCGGCCGTATATTCTCAATTTGTCCAAGTAAGACTGTGGATTTGTCCAAGACAATAAAACGAACTGGCCGGTGCCAACCGCGCAGGCCCTCCGCCCAGGACCTGGCCTGCAGATCGAAGCTGACGTGAACGACCTGACCCGCTTGAGTCCCATCACCTTGTCGATCGCCGCAGTCGAACGCGACACTGGTCTGAGCAAGGACACCCTGCGTGTCTGGGAACGCCGTTACGGCTTTCCCGCTCCGGGCCGCGATGGCATCGGCGAACGCGCATACACGCTCGACCAGGTCGAGAAGCTGCGTGTGGTCAAGCGCCTGATGGACGCCGGCCATCGCCCGGGCCGCATCGTTCCGCTGCCCTTCGCCGAGTTGCAGCAGCTCAGCGATTCCACCGTCGACCAGCCGCTGCGCACGGTCGAAATGGCCCTCGGAAGCGCCGACGTGCGCGCCCATCTCGAACTGATCCGCAGCCACGATGTGCCCGGCCTGCGCGCTGAACTGTCCCGCCTGCTGGCCCGCGTCGGTGTGGCGCGATTCGTCATCGAGGTCGTCGGCCCGCTGAATGCCGCGGTCGGCGACGCCTGGCTGCGCGGCCAGATGGAAATCTTCGAGGAACACACCTACACCGAGGTCGTGCAGTCGGTGCTGCGCCAGGCCATCGGCGGCATCCCGGCGCCGGGCGCTGCCGGCCTGCCGCGCGTGCTGTTGACCACCTTCCCGAACGAGCCGCATGGGCTGGGGCTGCTGATGGCCGAAGCGCTGTTCGCGATCGAAGGCTGCGCGTGCGTGTCGATGGGGGTGCAGACCCCGCTGTGGGACATCGTTATCGCGGCCACCGCGCACCGCGCCGACATCGTGGCGCTCAGCTTCACCGGCTGCATGAATCCCAATCAGGTGGTCGACGGGCTGACCGAGTTGCGCCAGAAGCTGCCGCCCGCTGTGAAGGTGTGGGCCGGCGGCAGCGCGCCGGTGCTGTTCCGGCGTCGCGTCGACGGTGTCGATCCCATCGCGTCGCTGGATGAAGTCGCCGGCGGGGTGCGCCGCTGGCGGGCATCCGCCGACTGAAGACTCGCGTATCGAGGGTCGCGTCCCTAGAATGCGGACTCTTCACGCGACTGTCACATCAGGCCACACGATGCTTTATCCCGAACTCTTCAAGCAGTTGGAAGCGGTGCGCTGGAGCATGGACCGCGACATCCCCTGGGATCGCTTCGAGGTCGGCCAGCTCAGCGAAGAGCAGGCGCAGACGGTCAAGATGAACGCCATCACCGAATGGGCGGCGTTGCCGGCCACCGAGATGTTCCTGCGCGACAACCGCGAAGACAGCGACTTCTCGGCCTTCATGAGCGTCTGGTTCTTCGAAGAGCAGAAGCACTCGCTGGTGCTGATGGAATACCTGCGCCGGTTCCGGCCCGACCTGGTGCCGACCGAGGAAGAACTGCACGCCGTGCGCTTCGAATTCGACCCCGCGCCGGCGCTGGAAACGCTGATGCTGCATTTCTGCGGCGAAATCCGCCTCAACCACTGGTACCGGCGGGCCGCCGAATGGCACACCGAACCGGTGATCAAGGTCATCTACGAAACACTGGCGCGCGACGAAGCGCGTCACGGCGGCGCCTACCTGCGCTACATGAAGCGCGCGATGGGCAAGTTCGGCGACGAGGCGCGGGCGGCCTTCGCCAAGGTCGGCGTGCTGATGGCCAGCGCGCGGCGCAC
>JANMAP010000501.1:0-6880 GCA_031359905.1 Burkholderiales bacterium
CTCAACACGCGCCAGCTTCACGATCTCGGGCAGCGCCTTTGGCTCGACAACATCACGCGCGCGATGTTGAACGACGGGACCTTGGCACGCTACATCGCCGAGCTGTCTGTCACCGGGCTGACGTCGAACCCGACGATCTTCGAGAACGCGATCGGCAGCGGCGACCTGTACGACGACACGATCCGGCAGCTGGCTTCCCAAGGTCTGCCCAGCGACGCCATCGTCTTCGAGCTCGCGCTGGCCGACCTGACGCAGGCCGCCGACCTGTTCCGCCCGATCCACGACGCGAGCGGCGGCAGCGACGGCTGGGTCTCGCTGGAAGTCTCCCCGCTGCTCGCGGACGACACCGCCAGAACCATCCAGGCCGCTGCACGTCTGCACGCGCGGGCCGCACGTCCGAACCTCTTCATCAAGATTCCCGGAACGCCCGAGGGCATTCCGGCCATCGAGCAGTCGATCTTCGACGGCGTGCCGATCAACGTGACCCTGCTGTTCTCTCGCGAACACTACCTTGCGGCCGCCGACGCCTACCTGCGCGGCATCGAGCGGCGCATCGCGGCCGGGCGCGGCCCGCGAGTCGAATCGGTCGCGTCGCTGTTCGTCAGCCGCTGGGACGTGGTGGTGCAGGACGACGTTCCGGCGCGACTGCACAACCGCCTCGGCATCGCGATGGCCATGCGCACGTACAAGGCGTACTGCGAGCTGATCGCCTCCGAGCGCTGGCGACGCCTGGCTGCTGCCGGTGCCTGCCCGCAGCGCTTGCTGTGGGCCAGTACCGGCACGAAGGACCGGACCGCCCCTGACACGTTGTATGTCGAAGCCCTCGCGGCGGCGCAGACGATCGACACGATTCCGGAAAAGACGCTGCTCGCCTTCGCCGCCCACGGCAGGGTCGGCACGACCCTGGCAGCCGATGGCGGGCCTGCAGAAGCGGTGCTGGACGAATTCAAACGTGCAGGCATCGACGTCGACAAGCTCGCCGTGCGGCTGCAGCGGGCGGGTCTTCGGTCATTTGCCGAATCCTGGGGCGCCTTGATGGCGCGAATCCGCGACAAGAGTTCGCTGGCGGTGGGAGCCGCGAACGTGCCGGCGGCGTGAAGCTGCCGATCGAAGGTCATCGACTCCGAAAGTCCGCCATGTCCACGCCGCTGACCGCCGATGCCCTGCAGAAGATGGACGCCTACTGGCGAGCGGCAAACTACCTGTCTGTCGGGCAGATCTATCTGCAAGACAACCCGCTGCTCGAAGCGCCGCTCCGGCTGGAACACATCAAGCCGCGCCTGCTGGGCCATTGGGGCACGACGCCGGGATTGAACCTGTTGTATGTCCACCTGAACCGGCTGATCAAGGACAACGACCTGAACATGATGGCCGTCATCGGCCCCGGGCACGGCGGGCCGGGCATCGTCGCGAACAGCTATCTGGAAGGCTCGTACACCGAACACTACCCGGCGATCGAACGCAACCGCAGCGGTCTGCAGCGGCTGTTTCGGCAGTTTTCCTGGCCGCAGGGCATTCCCAGCCACGTGTCGCCCGACGTGCCGGGCTCGATCCACGAAGGGGGAGAGTTGGGCTATTCGCTGGCTCACGCCTATGGGGCCGCATTCGACAACCCCGACCTGATCGTTGCCTGTGTCGTCGGTGACGGCGAGGCCGAAACCGGCGCGCTGGCGGCGAGCTGGCATTCCAACAAGTTCCTCAACCCCGCGCACGACGGCGCGGTGCTGCCGATCCTGCACCTCAACGGCTACAAGATCGCCAACCCCACGCTGCTGGCGCGCATCAGCCACCAGGAACTGACCGATCTGATGCGCGGCTACGGCCACGAGCCGCATTTCGTCGAAGGTGACGACCCGGCACGGGTGCATCAGGCGCTGGCGGGTGTGCTCGACGACGTCCTGGCGCAGATCCGCCGGTTTCAACGCGACGCGCGGTCGCTGGATGCATCGCAGTCGCCGGCACGCCCTCGCTGGCCGATGATCGTGCTGCGCACGCCGAAGGGCTGGACCGGGCCGAAGCGCGTCGACGGCAACCCGGTCGAAGGCAGCTGGCGTTCGCACCAGGTGCCGATTGCCGAATTCAAGACCGCCGGTCATGTCCAGCAACTCGAGAGCTGGCTCCGGAGTTATCGGCCCGAGGAATTGTTCGACGACGATGGTCGGCTCGTCGACGAACTGGCAGCGCTGGCCCCGACCGGCCAGCGCCGCATGGGCTGCAACCCGCACGCCCATGGCGGTGGGTTGCTGCGGCCGCTGGACATGCCGGCGTTCCGCGACCATGCCGTCGCGGTGCCCGCGCCCGGCGCCGTCGACGCCGAGGCCACACGCGTGCTGGGCAGGTTCCTGCGCGACGTGATGCGGCTGAACCTGAAGGCGGCCAACTTCCGCATCTTCGGCCCGGATGAGACCGCATCGAACCGGCTGGACGCCGTGTTCGAGGTCAGCGGCAAGACCTGGCTGGACGGGGTGCAGGACGAGCGTGACAACCATCTCAGCGCCGACGGCCGGGTGATGGAAGTGCTCAGCGAACACCTGTGCGAAGGCTGGCTCGAAGGCTACCTGCTGACCGGGCGCCACGGCCTGTTCTCGTGCTACGAGGCCTTCATCCACATCATCGACTCGATGTTCAACCAGCACGCCAAGTGGCTGAAGGTCTGCAACGGCATTCCCTGGCGCAAGCCGATCGCGTCGCTGAACTACCTGCTCACGTCACATGTCTGGCGGCAGGACCACAACGGCTTTTCACACCAGGACCCCGGCTTCATCGACCACGTCGCCAACAAGAAGGCCGATGTCGTGCGCATCTACCTGCCGCCCGACGCCAATTGCCTGCTTTCAGTCACCGACCACTGCCTGCGCAGCCGCAACTACGTCAACTTGATCATCGCCGGCAAGCAGCCCGCACCGCAGTGGCTGGAGATCGATGCCGCGGTGCGCCACTGCGCGGCCGGCGCCGGCGTCTGGGAGTGGGCCAGCAACGTGCCCTGGGACCCCGACGTCGTGATGGCCTGCGCCGGCGACGTGCCGACGCTGGAAGCGCTGGCCGCGGTGACGCTGCTGCGCAGCTATGTGCCCGACATCCGCATCCGCTTCGTCAATATCGTCGACCTGATGGTGCTGCAACCGCCGTCGGAACACCCGCACGGTCTGTCGGATCATGAATTCGACGCGCTGTTCACCGACGACAGGCCGGTGATCTTCGCCTTCCACGGCTACCCCGCGATCATCCACAAGCTGACCTACCGGCGCCGCAACCACGCCAACATCCACGTCCGCGGCTACAAGGAAGAGGGCACCACGACGACGCCGTTCGACATGGTGGTGCTGAACAACGTCGACCGCTTTCAACTGGCGCTGGACGCGATCCGGCGCATCCCCCGGCTGGCCGGCCGCGTGGCAGCGGAAGCCGCGCGCTTCGATGCCACGCTGCAGCGGCACAAGCAGTACATCGCCGAACACGGCGACGACATGCCGGAGATCCTGAACTGGCGATGGCCCACCGCGCCGGGCGCGTCTTGAATGCGCTGCACGTTCTGGCGCTGAACAGCGGCTCGTCGTCGCTGAAGTTCGGCCTGTACCGCGTCGATGCCGCAGGCGCACAGAAGCTGCTCGGTGAGACCATCCCCACGGCGGATCGACAAGACGTGACCGCCCGTGTTGCCAGCGCGCTCGCAGCGTCCCGCATGCCACGACCCGACGCGATCGGCCACCGCGTGGTGCACGGCGGGCCGGCGTTGCGCCGGCATTGCCGCATCGATGAAGCGGTGCTGCGGCAGCTGCAGGGCGCTGCGGCCTTCGCGCCACTGCACGCTCCTGCCGAGCTGGCGGTCATCCGCTTCGCGCAGATGCATTTTCCCGGCGTGCCGCAGGTGGCGTGCTTCGACACGCAGTTCCATGCCGACCTGCCGGACGCGGCGCGTGTGCTGCCGATTGCCCGCGAGCTGCGGTCGGAAGGCGTGCACCGCTGGGGATTTCACGGCCTGTCGCTCGAATCGATCGTCCGCCAACTCGGTGCCGATGTTCCGGATCGCCTGGTCATCGCGCACCTCGGCAGCGGCGCCAGCATCACTGCGGTGAAGGCCGGCCGGTCGATCGACACCAGCATGGGCATGACGCCCAGCGGCGGGGTCATCATGGGCACGCGCAGCGGCGACATCGACCCCGGCGTGCTGGTCTACCTGATGCGCGAAAAGCAGTTCGATGCCGCGGAGCTGGAGGCCTTGATCGATCAGCGGTCCGGCCTGCTCGGCATCTCGGGCATCAGCGGCGACATGCGGCGCCTGCACGCGGCATCTGCATCGAACCCCGATGCACGCCTGGCCATCGAGATGTTCTGCGGGTCCGTGCGCAAGCAGGTGGCCGCGATGACCGCCGTGCTGGGTGGGCTGGACATGCTCGTCTTCACCGGCGGCATCGGCGAAAACGACGCAGCGGTGCGTGCCGACGTCTGCCGCGGCCTGTCATGGGTCGGAATCAGCCTGGACGACAACCGCAACCGGGTGGCGGGCCATCCCCTGAGCAACGCCGCATCGCGCTGCAGGGTGCTGGTGCTACCGTCGCAGGAAGACGAGCAGATCGCCCGTCACACCCAGGCATTGCTTGCATGACGCAGAGCGTGTGCGGTCGGGGGGAGACCGGTCGCGCCGTCAGCGGCCAGGGAGGCTGGCCGGCCGCGGTCGCGATCCGGCCGGGGCGGCGGTCAGGTCGTGGTGACGCCGACGCCCAGGCAGCTGTTGCAACGGCCGAGCCCGCGCAGACGCGGGTCGGGCTTGCCGTCGCCGGTCTTGAAGTTGGCGTGGCATCGAATGCACACGTACATCTTCGAGCTCGACATCATCGGCTTGACGCCCGGTTCGGCGTTCGGGCGTGCCGCCGTGTACTCGGCCTGGGTCTGGCGGAGCTTCGGGCCGGCGGGTGCAGCGGGGCTGGAGATCGTGCGGCGTGTGGTCATAGCGTTCAGGAGCCGGGAAGGCGCCCCCGGATCAGCGCGAAGTGCGTATTGTCCCCTGAAACCGGGCGGGGCCGCAGCGGCGCGGTCTGGCGGGCGGTGGGCGGCGCAGCGATGCCATACTCCGCCGCGCCCGCCACCCCCTCGCCGCTCGATGTCGTTGACCTTTCCTTTCTCTGCCATCGTCGGCCAGGACGAGATGAAAACGGCGATCCTGATCGCCGCCGTCGACGCGACGGTCGGCGGCGTGCTGGTCTTCGGCGACCGCGGCACCGGCAAGTCGACCGCCGTTCGCGCGCTGGCCGCGCTGCTGCCGCCGATGCGTGCGGTGGTCGGCTGCCGTTACCACTGCGCGCCCGAAGCCAGCGCGGCGTGCGAACAATGCGCGCTGCTCAAGGGCGGCAAGAAGCCGAAGACCGAACTCGTCGCCGTGCCGGTGGTCGACCTGCCGCTGGGTGCCACCGAAGACCGTGTCGTCGGCGCGCTCGATCTCGAACGCGCGCTGTCGCAGGGCGTCAAGGCGTTCGAGCCCGGCCTGCTGGCGCGTGCGCACCGCGGCTTCCTGTACATCGACGAGGTCAATCTGCTCGAAGATCACATCGTCGACCTGCTGATCGATGTGGCGGCGTCGGGCGAAAACCTGGTCGAACGTGAAGGTTTGTCGGTGCGTCATCCGGCACGCTTCGTCCTGGTGGGCAGCGGCAATCCGGAAGAAGGCGAACTGCGGCCGCAGTTGCTCGACCGCTTCGGGTTGAGCGTCGAGGTCCGCACGCCGACCGACCTGGCCACGCGCATCTCGATCGTCCGCCGCCGCGATGCCTTCGAACGCGAGCCCGAGGCTTTCGTGCAAACCTGGGCGGCAGAAGATGAGCGCGTGCGCAAGCGCATCGTCGCCGCGCGAAAACGCTTACCCGACGTGGCGCTGAGCGATGCCGCGCTGGAGCGCGCATCGGCGCTGTGCATGCAGCTCGGCACCGATGGCCTGCGCGGCGAGCTGACGTTGATCCGCGCCGCCCGCGCACTGGCCGCGCTGGACGGCGACCGCCATGTCGAAGACAAGCACCTGCAGCGCATCGCGCCCTCCGCGCTGCGCCACCGGCTGCGCCGCAACCCGCTCGACGACAGCGGGTCGACGACCCGCGTCGAGCGCGCGGTGGCCGAACTCTTCGCGGCGTGAAGCCGCCGCTGCAGCGCGACGGCGGCGCGGCTGCGGTCGCTGGCGGGACGGTCGCCGCAGCTCAAACCATGCCGCGGCGGGCCCCGCCCGAACCGTCGGCCGGCCCGGCCCGCGACCGCAGCGGCTCCAACGGCTCCAACGGCTCCAACGGCCCCAACGACGCCAACGGCCCCAATGGCCCCAATGGCCCCAATGGCCCCAGCGACCCGGACAGCACGGCCGGCGCAGCAAGCGCAGATCGCTGGGCCGATGCACTGCTCGCGGCCTGGCTGTTCGCCATCGACCCGCCCGGGACCGGACTGACCGTCCGCGCCGCGGCCGGGCCGGTGCGTGATGTCTGGCTCGAAGGCTTGCGTCAGCACTGCGCTGGCCTGCCCTGGCGCCGCCTGCCGCTGCACATCCGCGACGAGCGCCTGCTCGGCGGGCTGGACCTGGCGGCCACGCTGCAGGCCGGCCGGCCGGTGGCCCAGCGGGGCCTGCTGGCCGATGCCGATGGCGGCGTGCTGCTGCTGGCGATGGCCGAGCGGCTGGACGCCGGCACCGTCGCGCGGCTGGCGGCGGTGCTCGACCGTGGCGAGGTGCTGGCCGAGCGCGACGGTGTCGCCCTGCGTCACCCGGCGCGCCTCGGGCTCGTCGCTCTGGACGAAGGCGAAGGCCCCGACGAAGCGCTGGCCGCGCCGCTGCGCGACCGGCTGGCCTGCCTGATCGACCTGTCGGGCGTCGCTCCGCGCGAGGCCATCGCCCTGCCCGCCGATG
>JANMAP010000504.1:0-2411 GCA_031359905.1 Burkholderiales bacterium
CGACGGGCAGGCCGACGGCCGGCGCGCGGGCCGTCGGCGGCACCGGCCTCGGCGGGGGCGCCATCGGGGCCAGCGCGTCGCGGCCAGCGCCGCGCAGCAGCTCGGGCTCGACGAGCACCGCACGCGCCACCGGCTGGCGCCGCAGCAGGATGTCGCGCGGCACCACCGTCACGGCGCCAGGGGCGGCCTGATTGCCGAAGACGAATGGCGCGCCCGGCGCCGCGCGGCCGCCGCGATCGAAACGATCGCGATCGGCGTCGTGGCGTCGATCGCCCGGTGGCCCGACATTCACCCGATCGACATACACCGACGAATGCCGGTACCAGGGCACGAAGTGCTCGCGTGGCGCCAGTGGCACCCAGCCGACGGTCGGCCCGCCGATCTGCACCGACATTCCCACCCGCGGCCCACCGATCCAGGCCACCAAACCAGGTGCGAACACCGGGCGCGGCACGTAGACCCCCGGCACCCAGCCCCAGTGCCCGCTCCAGAACACCCAGCGGCCATAGTGGAACGGCGCGAAGCCCCAGGGTGCCTCGTCGACCCAGGTCCAGCCCCACGGCCGGAGCCAGGCCCAGCGGCCGTGGCGGTAAGGCGCCCAGCCCGCCTGCACCTCGACCGGGAACCACACCGGACCGTGATCAGGGTGGCGGTCCCAGCGGCCATAGCGATCCAGGTCCTCGGCACCGGTCATCTCCGGCGAGACGAATCGCGACGCCACACTGCGCTCGTCGCGCTGGTCCTGGGCCAGCACGCGCGCGGCGAAGCCGTCGTCCGGGGGCGCGCCCCAGGCGTGGCGCAACGTGCCACCCGGCCAGCGCCCGCCGTCGCGCCAGAGCTCGGCACGCTGGCCGCTGACGATGTCAAACCCGTCGCTGCCGTCGACGCGCAATTCACCGCGCCAGCTGCCGGCGAAGGTGGTGTCGTCGATCCGGTCGACGCGGTAGTGACCGGCGCGCAGCGGGCGCAGCCGCACTTCGGCGGTCACCAGGTCGATCTCGCCGGCCACCTCGCGCGAACGGACCCGCAAGGCCAGGCTGCCGCTGTGCAGCTGGAAGGCCAGGCGCGCATCGTCCAGACGCAGCACCTCGAGCTCGCTGCCAGCGTCCAGGCGCAAGGTGGTCGATCCGACCTGCAGTTCGGCGCGGCCATCCGGCCCGGTCGACAGGCGGTCGCCACTGGTCAGCGGCCGGTTGCGCTCGGCCGGGCCCCATTGGCCGCGTTCGTCGTCGAACCACGACACCGCACCACGCAACTCGGACAGGCGGCCGACGCGGCCTGGCGGATCACCTTCGGCGCGCACCGCCGTGGCGGCCAAGGCCAGCAGCAGCACCAAGACGCGGCCCAGCAGGCCGCCGTGGTGGTCAATGAACGACGGAATGCGCATCAGCGCTCAACGCTGCAACCGCCGGGTGCGCCGACGCTTCGAGTTGTAAAGCCCGACCGGGGTGCGGCGGGCGGCACGCCTGGTCAGTCGTCGTCCGCCGGATCGAGATCGGGGAACAACACGCTGGTGAAGCCCAGCTGCGTCAGGTCGGTCATGCGTGTCGGATACAGACGGCCGATCAGGTGGTCGCATTCATGCTGGACGACGCGGGCATGGAAGCCGTCGGCCTCACGTTCGATCGGCCGGCCCTGCGGGTCGAAGCCGCTGTAGCGGATGCGCGCCAGCCGTGGCACGACACCGCGCAAACCGGGCACCGACAGGCAGCCTTCCCAGCCGTCGACCAGCGCATCGCCGAGCGGCGTGATCAGCGGATTGATCAGTACGGTGCGCGGCACCGGCGGCGCTTCGGGGTATCGGTCGTTGCGCGTGAAGCCGAAGATCACCAGCTGCAGGTCGACACCGATCTGCGGCGCGGCCAGGCCGGCGCCGTTGGCGGCGTCCATGGTGTCGAACATGTCGGCGATCAAGGCGTGCAGTTCGGGGGTGTCGAACTGCTGCACCGGGGGTGCGACGCGCAGCAGCCGCGGGTCGCCCATCTTGAGGATTTCGCGTACGGTCATCGGGCGATTGTGCCGGCGCGCGGCACGCGGGCCCGGGCAGGGGCTGCAGCCCGCGGCTGCAGCGCATGCAGGCCCTGGGCCGTTCGCGACGCCACCGTGCCGTGCACGCGCAGCGCCCGCACGCCGTGTGCCACCACAAGCTGCAGGGTCCAGGCATGCGGCGCAGCGCGAAAGCGTCGTCGCGGCACGCGCCGTCCTGCACGAAGTCGAAGTCCGGGTCGCAGACCACGGTCACGGTCACGGCGCTGGACCAGGGCCAGCAGCTCCGGCGGGGCCTGGTTATGGTCGTGCAGGATCGAGCAAGGCCCGCAGCCCGGCCTCGTCGAGCACCGTGACGCCGAGTTCGCGGGCCTTGTCGAGCTTGCTGCCGGCCTCTTCGCCAGCGACCACGAAGTGCGTCTTCT
>JANMAP010000519.1:0-15954 GCA_031359905.1 Burkholderiales bacterium
TCGAGGTGCTGGCCGCGTTCGGCGGCTTCGAGGTGGCAGTGATGGTCGGCGTGATGCTGATGGCCGCCAGCAAGCGACACCTGCTGATCATCGACGGCCTGCCGGCCTGCGCAGCATTGATGCTCGCCGCGCGCATCGCCCAGCCGGTCACGGACTACTGTTTGTTCTGCCGCAGCCACGGCCACCACGGCCTGGACCAGGCGCTCGGTCTGTTCCGCGCCTCGGCGCTGCTCGAACTGGGCATGGAAAGCACCGACGGGACGGGCGCGACACTGGCCTGGCCGCTGGTGCGAAGCGCGGCAGCGCTGCTGACCGAGGTCGCCGATGGCGAAGACGCCGGCCCCTCGCGGCCGGCTGGCCTGGGTGACCAGCCAGCCAGCGGAGCCGTGCCCTTCGGCGACACCTTGTACTGATCGGCAGGACCGCCGCCCGCCGGACCGGGCAGCCCGGCGTCAGGGTGCGTCAGGGCTTCAAGCCAGCGTCACCTGGTGGTCTCGGCGCTGTTCGCCGGCTGGTCGCCGCCCGGCCTCGGTGGCACCGGAACGGCGCCTTGCGCGGGATCGCCCGCCGGGATGACCGGCAGCACCGGCCGCGCGATCCCGGGCGGCGGAAACACCGCCGGCCGCGCCGGCGAGACTCCGAACGGCATCGGTGGGGGCAGCACCGGCGGTGGCGCAATGGGTGACGCGCGCTGGCGGCCGAAGGGTGCCGGTCCCGCCTGCGTTGCAGCAGGCGCCACGGGCTGGACACCGATCGTCGGCCCTTCGCCGCTGCCGATGCCCGAAGCACCGGGCAGGCCACTTGGCAAGCCAACCGGCAGCGCGCCGGTGGCGGCTGGCGGCAGGGCAGCAATCTCGAGCGCCACCAGCGCCGGCCCGTTGCGCGGCCCGAGCGTGGCGCCGCGCGGGCGCACCGACTGCAAGACCGTGTTGCCGTCGACCGCCGCGCCGACGCGGTAGGCCTTGGCCGTCTTGCCGTCGACGGCAATCAGGGCCACGCCTTCGCCGACGGCCTGCGGGCTGCGGGGGCTGACCACGCCGATGAGCTGGAAGCGCGCGTCGGGCGCCGGTTCGGCGGGGGCCGCGGCCACCACCACCGGCGCGTCGTTGCCGAGGATGCGCGTCAGGTCGCCACGGACCAGTGCGCCGGTCCGTGCGACCTGTGTCTGGGCCGGCGCGGGCTGACCATGAACGAAGACCCGCAGTCCCCAGAATACCGCCGTCGCCGCGACGACCGCCCAGACCCCGAATGCCGACCAACGTCCCCACATGCAAGTGATTATCATCCAGGCACTTTTTCGCAGCAGCCCGCGCGGGCCCGGCCCGGCCACCATGACAACGCTCCCGCTCCTTGCCGCTCGGATCGCCGGTCGCCGTCGCGGCTTCACGCTGATCGAACTGATGGTGGTGCTGGTGATCATCGGCGTGCTCGGCGCGCTGATTGTTCCCAACCTGATCGACCGCACCGACGACGCGCGCGTTACCGCCGCGAAGACCGACGTCAACAACCTGATGCAGGCGCTCAAGCTGTACAAGCTCGACAACCAGCGCTACCCGAGCGCTGAACAGGGCCTGGATGCGCTGGTCAAGAAGCCGGCCGTCGGCACCGTCCCGCCGAACTGGAAGCCCTACCTGGACAAGCTGCCCGCCGACCCCTGGGGACGTCCGTACCTGTACCTGAACCCGGGCTTGAAGGGCGAGATCGATGTCTTCAGCTACGGCGCCGACGGCCAGCCGGGTGGTGAAGGCAAGAATGCCGATCTCGGCTCCTGGCAGTAGCCGCCGGCTGATCCCACGCCCCGCCGGCCGCCCGGCGACGCGGGCCGCGGCCGGCGCGGCGCGCGGCTTCACCTTGCTCGAACTGCTGGTCGTGCTGGCCATCATCGCGGTCTCGGTGGCCGCGGTCAGCCTGTCCTTGCGCGACAGCGCCTCGACGCAGCTCGAACGCGAAGGCGAACGTCTGGCCGCGTTGCTGGAAATGGCGCGCGCCGAATCGCGGGTCACCGGCACCGCGGTGCGCTGGATGCCCGTCGCGGCCGGCGACGGCGATGCGGCGGCGGGCAGCGCCAACTTCCGCTTCGTCGGCCTGACCGCCGCACAGCAACTGCCCACGCGCTGGCTCGACGAGCGCGTCAACGCGCAGATCCCCGGCGCGAACGCGGTGCTCCTCGGCCCCGACGCCATCATCCCGGCCCAGCGGATCCTGTTGCGCCTGCAGGACCAGCGCCTGGAAATCGCCACCGACGGCCTGGGTCCCTTCGGCCCGGCAGCCGCTGCTGCCGCCGCGCCATGACGCGGCGCCGCGGCTTCACGCTGGTCGAGGTGCTGGTCGCCCTGGCGGTGGTCGCGGTGGCGCTGGGTGCGGGTCTGCGCGCCTCCGGCGTGCTGGTCGACAACGCGCAGCGCCTGTCCGACGTCATCGTCGCCGAGTGGTGTGCCGATAACCAGCTCACCGGCCTGCGGCTCGAGCGCATCTTTCCAGGGGTCGGCGATGCCGACTTCAATTGCGAGCAGCTCGGCCGCAGCTACCCCGGCAAGCTGGTCACGCGGTCGACGCCGAACCCCGGCTTTCGGCGCGTCGATGCGGTCGTCAGCGACTCGGCCGGCCATGTCCTGGTGACCGTGTCGACGGTGCTCGGGAGGAATTGATGCCCCCCCCCCGGAGCGCCTGCGGCGCTTCCCCCCGCGGCCACGCAGGGGTCGCTGCGCGACCTTGGGGGCGACGCCAGTGGCCCGGCGGAGCCGGTTCCACGGCGTCTGCTCGGTCGCGCGACGCTCGTCCCTGTGGTCGACCTCGGCGCTGCCGCGGCTTCACGCTTGTAGAGGTGCTCGTCGCGTTGCTCATCATGGCCTTGCTCGCCGGCCTGGCCTGGCAGGGGCTGGACGGCATCGTGCGGTCGCGCGACGGCAGCCGGGCGGTGCTCGACCGCACGCTGCGCCTGAACACCGTCATCACGCAATGGGAGCAGGACCTGCTGGCGCTGCAGGACGTCGGCAGCGTGCCGCCGCTGACCTTCGACGGCCAGACGCTGCGCCTGACGCGGCGGGTCGACGGCGGCATCGTGCTGGTGGCTTGGAGCGTGCGTGGCGGCGTCTGGCAGCGCTGGTCGTCGCCGGTGCTCCAGCGGGTCGGTGGGTTGCAGGAAGCGTGGCTGCGCAGCCAGCAGCTGATCGGCAACGAACCCGGCCAGCTGAGTCTGCTCGACGCCAGCGACTGGCAGGTCTACTTCTTCCGCGGCAACGCCTGGACCAACGCGCAGTCGACCGGCGATCTGGTCCAGGCGGCGCCGGTCGTGGCCCCCCCTGTGCCGGCCTCGGCGGCCAGCGGTGCGGCGCCGTCGGCCGCGGCGCCGGTGGCCGCCCGCGAGCAACTGCCGAATGCGGTGCGGCTGGTGATCAGGCTGGGCGGCCAGTCGCTGACCCGCGACATCGCGCTGGGGCCGGGCGGCACATGAGCCCGTGCCCTCGCTGCCCGGCCCGGCGTCGCCTGCCGCCCGCCCGCGGCGCTGCCCTGCTGCTGGCCATGCTCATCCTGGTGCTGGTGGCGACGATCACGGCGGGCATGGTCTGGCAGCAGAGCCGGGCGATCCAGGTCGAGGCCGCCGAGCGCGCGCGCACCCAGGCGGCGTGGATTCTCAGCGGCGCCCTCGACTGGGCGCGCCTGATCCTGCGCGAAGACGCGCGCGGCGGGCGCCAGGTCGATTCGCTCGACGAACCCTGGGCCACTCCGCTGGCCGAGGCGCGCCTGTCGAGCTTTCTCGCCGCCGATCAGAACAACAACGTCGACGCCGGGCCCGAGGCCTTCATTTCCGGGGCCATCGTCGACGCCCAGTCGCGCTGGAACCTGCGCAACCTGGCCGACGACCAGGGCAAGCTGGTCGATGCCGAACAGGCCGTGCTGCTGCGCCTGTGCAGCCAGGCGAACCTGTCCGGCGATGTCGCAACGCGCATCGCGGCGGGCCTGATCCAGGCCTGGAAGCCGCCGACCGGCGAGGCCGCCGACGCGCCACTGGCACCGACCCGGCTGGCGGAGCTGGCCTGGCTGGGCATCGAGCCGCTGGTCCTCGAACGCCTGGCGCCGTGGCTCGATCTGCTGCCCGTGCGCACCCCCGTCAACGTCAACACTGCGCCGCGCGAAGTCTTGGTGGCCGTGATCGACGGGCTGGACAGCGGTGGCGCCGGGCGGATCGTGCAGCAGCGCCAACGCCAGCCGTTCGCTACGCTGGACCAGGTCAAACCGCTGCTGCCCGCGGGTGTGGTCGTCGAGCCGTCGCGGCTCAGCGTGGGCTCGTCATTCTTCGAAGTCACCGGGCGCCTGCGCCTCGACGACCGGGCGCTGGAAGAGCGATCACTGCTGCAGCGCCGCGGTGCCGACCGCAACGCCGAGGTCGTCGTGCTGCGCCGCGAGCGGCTCAGCCTGGCGGCCGCGGTGGGCGACGCTGCGGCGGCCCGCCGGCCCTGATGCCGGCCTTGATGCCGGCCTTGATGCCAGCCCTGACGCGCCGGGCTCGGCGCGGCCTGCCGGGCGCGGCAACGCGTCCGGCGACAATATGCCCCGTATGCTGCGGCCCGCCCGACCCCGCGCCGCCGGCGCAAGGCTGCCTCGCGAGAGGCAGTTGTTCGCCACCATTCTTCCAGATGCCGCCCTGAACTGATGTCCTTGCTCGTGATCCAGCTGCCACCCCGGCCGCGCCTGTCGGCCCGGTCGGGCGAAGCATCTCCAGGGCCGCGCTTGCCTGCCGAACTCGATTTCGTGTTCAGCGACGACGGCCGCAGCGTGACCAGCAGCGGCCGCAGCGCGCCGGCCCTGCTGCCCAAGGCCGACAGCGTGGTCCTGGTGCTGGCCGACGTCGACGTCGCCTGGCATCGGTTGGCCATTCCGAAGGCGGCCGCCGCGCGGCTGCCGCTGGCCCTGGCCGGGGTGCTCGAGGAAGCCCTGCTCGACGACGAGGACGGCTGGCACTTTGCGCTGGCGCCGACAGCCACCCCCGGTCAGACCGGCTGGGTGGCGGTGCTGCAGCGGCCTTGGCTGAGCGCGGCGCTGACCGCGCTGGAAGGCGCCGGGGTGCAGGTCGACCGGGTGGCCCCGCTCAACGCGCCGGTGGGTGCGCGCGGCGGTGCCGCCGACCGCGCCCGCGGCCATTTCTCGGCCCCCGATCCCGACCCCGAGGCGGCACCGACGCTGAACCTGGCAACGCCCGACGGCGTGGTCTGCATCAGCCTGGCGGGCGCTCTGGCGCGGGTTCTGCAGCCGCCCGCCGAACTGGGGGTGGTCTGGACGGCGACCCCGTCGGCGGCCGCGGCGGCCGAACGCTGGCTGGGCGTGCCGGTGGCGCTGCGCACCGACGCCGAGCAGGCGCTCGACGCCGCCGTCAGCGGCATCAACCTGCGCCAGTTCGAACTCGCCGCCCGCCACCGGGGCACGCTGGCCCTGCGCGACGCCTGGCGGCGTCTGCTGAGCCCCGCCTGGCGGCCCGTGCGCTGGGGCGTCGCGGCCTTGCTGGTGGTCCAGCTGCTCGGGCTCAACGCATCGGCCTGGCAGCAGCGCCGCCAGCTCGTCGCGCGTCAGCAGGCGGCTGTCGACCTGCTGCGCAGCACCCACCCCGGCGTGCGCGCGGTGCTCGATCCGGCGTTTCAGATGCAGCGCGAGACCGAGCGCCTGCGGGCTGCCGCCGGGCGGGCCGGCGACGGCGATCTTGAAGCCCTGCTGGGTGCCGCTGCCGCCGCCTGGCCGGACGGCCAGGGCCCGGCGCAGACGCTGAAGTTCGAGATCGGCCGCCTGACGCTGGCCGCCCCCGGCTGGCCCGAACCGCAGATGGCGCAGTTCCGCGACCGGCTGCGCGCCGCCGGCTATGTCGCCGAGCTCAACGAAGGCCGCATCACGATCACCCGCGCCGGCGAGCGCGGGGCCGCGGCATGACGGCCCAGCGCTGGCTGGCGCATCCGGCGCTGGCCCCGCGCGTCGCCGCGGCGCGCGGCTGGTGGCGCGGCCTGGCGGCCCGCGAACGGCGCCTGCTGGTCGGCGCCGGCGTGGTGCTGACAGCTTTCCTGGTCTGGCGGACGGCGGTGCAGCCGGCCTGGCGCACGCTGGCCAGCGCGCCGGCGCAGATCGACGCGTTGGACCTGCAGTTGCAGGGCATGCAGCGGCTGGCCGCCGAAGCGGTCGAGTTGCGCGCCGCGCCCCCGCTGGCCCCCGCCCAATCGGTGGCCGCGCTGCAGGCCGCCACCGCGCGCCTGGGCGATCACGGCAAGCTGTCGGTGCAGGGCGAACGCGCGGTGCTGACGCTCAGCGGCGTCGGCACCAGCGAATTGCGTGACTGGTTGGCCGACGCCCGCTCGGGCGCGCGCGCCCGCCCGCTGGAGGCCACCTTGTCGCGCGCCGCCCAGGGCTACAGCGGCACGCTGGTGGTCAGCATCGGGGGCGCGCCGTGACGATCGTCCCGACCCCCCGCATGGCGACGGGCTGGCGATGAAGCGCCTGGTGCTGCTCGGCGTGCTCGTCGGCGGCCTGCTGGCGCTGCTGCTGTTCGCCCCGGCCACCTGGCTGGCCGCGGCGGTGGCCCAGGCCACCGACCAGCGCCTGCTGCTGACCGATGCACGCGGCACGGTCTGGCGTGGCAGTGCGGTGCCGGTGCTCACCGGGGGCGTCGGCAGCCGCGACGCCAGTGCCTTGCCTGGCCGGCTGGACTGGCGTCTGGCGCCGTCCGGCCTCGCCTGGGCGCTGCAGCTGCGCCAGGCCTGCTGCATCAACGGCGATCTGGCGCTGCGCCTGCAACCCGGCTGGGGCCGCGTGCGCGTCGAGTTGCCGGGTCGCGCTGGGGCCATCGGGCAATGGCCGGCGGCCTGGCTGCAAGGCCTGGGCACGCCCTGGAACACCCTGCAGCCGACCGGTTCGCTGCAGCTGAGCAGCCCCGGCCTGAGCATGGAATCGGTGCAGGGCCGCTGGCGCTTCGAAGGCAATGCCGAGCTGACCTTGCAAGCCATCGCCTCGCGCGTGTCGACGCTCGACGAGCTGGGCAACTACAGCCTCGTGCTGGCCGGCGGCGCCGACACCGCCAGCCTGCAGCTGAGCACGATCCGCGGCGCGCTGCTGCTGTCGGGCAGCGGCCAGTGGGTGGGCGCCAAGTTCCGCTTCCAGGGGCAGGCCAGCGCGGCGCCCGGCTCGGAAGCGGTGCTGAACAATTTGTTGAACATCATTGGGCGGCGCCAGGGCGCGCTGTCCGTCATTTCGATCGGATGAGCATGAGCAACAAGGGCCTCTCGAGTGCGAATTCCCGCCTGGCGGGATCGCGCGCAGCACGTCGGGTACACGAATGAACGCACCACACCCCCGCGCGCTGGCGGGCCGCGATCGCACCCGCCGCGTGCTGGCCGCCTGCCTGGCCGGCGCGCTGGCCCTGCCGCCGGCGGCCGCGCAGGCCCCCGCACCCACGCCCGCGTCGAGCCGATCGCGCGCGCCGGTGACGGTCAATTTCGTGAATGCCGACATCGAGGCGGTGACGCGCGCCTTCGCGGTGATGATCGACCGCAACATCCTCGTCGACCCGCGCGTCAAGGGCGCGATCACGGTCTACAGCGAACAGCCGCAGAGCATCAACCAGGCCTGGCAGAACTACCTGGCGGCCTTGCGCGGTCTGGGCTTTGCGGTGGTCGACAGCGGCGGGCTGCTGAAGGTCGTCCCCGAGGCCGACGCCAAGCTGCAGACCACCACCGTGACGATCGGTGAAGCCCGCGGCGCGGTGCGCGGCGACCAGATCATCACGCAGATCTTTCCGCTGCGGTACGAGAACCCGAACAGCCTGGTGGCGGTGCTGCGGCCGTTGATCAGCGCCAACAACACGATCAACGCCAACCCGGGCAACAACTCGCTGGTGATCACCGACTACGCCGAGAACCTGAAGCGCATCGAACGGATGATCGCCGCGCTCGATCAGCCGTCGGGCACCGATGTCGAGGTGATCCCGCTGCAGCACGCGGTGGCCGCCGATCTGGCCCCGCTGGTGCAGCGCCTGACCGACAGCGGTGGCGCCTTGCTGCCGGGCCAGCCGACGATCGGCGGTGCCGTCGCCGTGCTCGTCGACGCGCGCAGCAATTCGCTGCTCGTGCGGGCGCCGAATGCGGCGCGGCTGGCCAGCGTGCGCGCGACCATCGCCCGGCTCGACCGGCCGAGCAGCAACATCGGCCCGGGCGGCGGCCTGTGGGTCGTGCACCTGAAGAACGCCGACGCGGTCAAGCTCGCGACGGTGATCCGCGCGGCCTTCGGCGGGGGCGGCGGCAGCAGCGGGGCCGGCAGCACGCCCAGCACCAGCCCGACACCCAGCCTGGCCAACCTGGGCCAGGCCACGCAGGGCGCTGGCACCAGCAGCGCCGGCCTCGGCGGCGCGCCGTCGCTGACCGGTGGCGCGTCGTCGTCCCAGCCGTCGACCGGCGGCTTCATCCAGGCCGACCCGTCGACGAACTCGTTGATCATCACCGCCGCCGAGCCGCTGTACCGCCAGGTGCGGGCGATGATCGACCAGCTCGATTCGCGGCGCGCCCAGGTCTACATCGAAAGCATGATCGTCGAGGTCTCGGGCGGCGATGCCGTCGACTTCGGTTTCCAATGGCAGGGCGTGCTCGGCCGCAACGGCAACGAGTCGGTGCAGGCGGTGCAGAACCTGCCCTCAGGCGGCAACTCGAACATCATCGGCATCAACACCGGGCTGGCCCAGGGCACGATCAATCTCGGCGACGGCCTGAACCTCGGGCTGGTGCGCGCGGTCAACGGCGTCACTTCGCTGAGCGCGATCCTGCGTCTGCTGCAAAGCCGCACCAACACCAACATCGTCTCGACGCCGAACCTGATCACGCTGGACAACGAAGAAGCCAAGATCGTCGTCGGCCAGAACGTGCCGTTCATCACCGGCCAGTTCACGCAGACCGCCACCGCGGCGACCAACCCCTTCCAGACCATCGAGCGCAAGGACGTCGGCATCACGCTGCGCATCAAGCCGCAGATCGGCGAGGGCGGGGCGATCCGCATGACCATCTTCCAGGAACAGAGCGCGGTGCTGGCGGCCACTGCGGCCGGCACGACCAACGCCGGGCCGTCGACGACCAAGCGGTCGATCGAGAGCACGGTGACCGTCGACGACGGCGCGATCCTGGTGCTCGGCGGGTTGATCGAAGACAACGTGACGGTGACGCAGAACAAGGTGCCGCTGCTCGGCGACATCCCGCTGCTCGGTGCGCTGTTCCGCAGCGAAAGCCGCGAGCGCAAGCGCACCAACCTGATGGTCTTCCTGCGGCCGATCGTGATGCGCGACGCCGAGAGCTCGAACAAGTTCTCGATCGACCGCTACGACCAGTTGCGTGGCCAGCAGCTGCAGGCGCAGCCGACGCCGAGCATCGTGCTGCCGGTCAACGAAGCGCCGCTGCTGCCCGCACTGCCGCCGCCGGCCCCCGCGGCCAGCGCGCCGCCGCCGAATGCGCCCTCCCCGGGCGGGGCCCCGGTGCAGCCCAAGGCGCCGTCTTGAGACCGAGCGCCATGGGATCGCGCCACCCGCTGCCTTACGGCTTCGCCAAGGCCCACACGCTGCTGCTGGAAGACGACGGCCAGCAACTGGTGCTGTGGTCTGGCGACAGCCCGTCGCCCTCGGCGCTGGCCGAAGTCACCCGTCTGTTCGAGATCGACCGCTTCGAACACGAAGCCGCGGCCACGCTGGCCCAGCGCATCGCCGCGGTGTATGCCGGTGGCGAGAGCAGCGCCGCTGCGGTCATCGGCGAGGTCGAATCCGGCGTCGACCTGAGCCGCATGATGCAGGACCTGCCGGCGGTCGAAGACCTGCTCGAAGCGGCCAACGACGCGCCGATCATCCGCATGCTCAACGCGCTGTTGACGCAGGCTGCCAAGGACGGCGCCAGCGACATCCACATCGAACCCTACGAACGCTCGAGCGCGGTGCGCTTTCGCGTCGACGGCACGCTGCGCGAAGTGGTGCAGCCGAACAAGGCGCTGCACGCGGCGTTGATCTCGCGCTTGAAGATCATGGCCGAGCTCGACATCGCCGAGAAGCGCCTGCCGCAGGACGGGCGCATCAGCTTGCGCATCGGCGGGCGGGCGATCGACGTGCGCGTCTCGACGCTCGCCAGCGCGCATGGCGAACGCGCCGTGCTGCGCCTGCTCGACAAGGCCGAGTCCAAGTTCACGCTCGAAGGCCTGGGCATGAGCGGCGACGTGCTGACGGCCTACAACCGGCTGATCCAGCAGCCGCATGGCATCGTGCTCGTCACCGGGCCGACCGGCTCGGGCAAGACGACAACGCTGTACGCCAGCCTGGGCCGTGTCGACACCGCCACGACCAACGTGCTGACGGTCGAGGACCCGATCGAATACGAACTGCCGGGGATCGGCCAGACCCAGGTCAATCCGAAGATCGACCTGACCTTCGCCAAGGCGCTGCGCGCCATCCTGCGCCAGGACCCCGACGTGATCATGATCGGTGAGATCCGCGACTTCGAGACCGCGCAGATCGCCATCCAGGCCAGCCTCACGGGCCACCTGGTGCTGGCCACCGTGCACACCAACGACGCGGTCAGCAGCGTGACGCGGCTGGTCGACATGGGCGTCGAGCCCTTTCTGTTGTCGAGCAGCCTGCTCGGCGTGCTGGCTCAGCGCCTGGTGCGCAAGCTGTGCCCGCAGTGCAGGCGCGCGGA
Organism: Burkholderiales bacterium; assembly: GCA_031359905.1. Classification (GTDB taxonomy): domain Bacteria; phylum Pseudomonadota; class Gammaproteobacteria; order Burkholderiales; family Burkholderiaceae_C; genus Rubrivivax. The sequence goes on from JANMAP010000519.1 coordinate 10,695, forward strand.
TGGCGACGGGCGCTGGCACCCGGTGGGCTGCGCGCAGTGCAGCCAGACCGGCTACAAGGGGCGCACCGGGGTCTATGAGTTGATGGTCGCCGACGACAAGGTGCAGTCGCTGATCCACAACCGTGCTGCCGAAAGCGAACTGGTGGTCGCCGCCACGACGGCCGGACTGCGCTCGATGCGCGAGGACGGCGAGCGCCTGGTGCGCAACGGTGTCACGTCGCTCGAAGAAGTGATCCGCGTGACGCGCGACGCCTGAGCGAACAGCCCGCGCTGACCCCCATGCCAGCCTACAAGTTCGAAGCCCTGGACGCCGCCGGCAAGAGCAGCAACGGCCTGCTCGACGCCGACAACGCCAAGGCCGCGCGCGCCCAGTTGCGCGCCCGCGCGCTGGTGCCGCTGGTGGTCGTCCCGGTCACCACCGCGAGCAGCGACGGCAGCGCACCGCGTTTCACGCGGCGCGTCTTCGGCACGACGGGCCTGACGGTGTGGACGCGCCAGCTGGCCGGGCTGGTCGGCTCCGGCCTGCCGCTGGAACGCGCGCTGACGGCCCTGGCCGACGAGGCCGACGACTCGCGCCAGCGCGAGCTGGTGGCGCACCTGAAGAGCGAGGTCAACGCCGGCAGCCCGTTCGCCCGCGCGCTGGCCACCGCGCCGCGCGAGTTCGACGACGTCTACCGCGCCGTGGTCGCCGCCGGCGAGCAGAGCGGGGCCTTGGGCGCCGTCCTTGAACGCTTGGCTGACGACCTCGAACAGCGCCAGGCGTTGCGCGCCAAGCTGACCGGCGCGATGCTTTACCCGGCGATCGTCTCGCTGGTGGCGCTGATCATCGTCATCGTGCTGATGACCTACGTGGTGCCGCAGATCGCCGGCGTGTTCACGAGTTCCAAGCGCGCGCTGCCGACCATCACCGTGGTCATGCTGGCCTTGAGCGCCTTCATCCGCAACTGGGGCTGGGCGGTCGTCGTGGTGGTCGCGGGCAGCGTCGGCGGCTTCATCTTCGCGCGGCGCAGCGAGGCCTTCCGCGAGCGCAGCGACGCGGCCTTCCTGCGCCTGCCACTGGTCGGCCGGCTGGCGCGCGGCTACAACGCGGCGCGCTTCGGCGGCACGCTGGCGATGCTGGCGGGTGCCGGCGTGCCGATCCTCAAGGCCCTGCAGGCGGCCGCCGAAACGCTGGGCAACCGGGCGATGCGTGCCGACGCGCTGGATGCGCTGGTGCAGGTGCGCGAAGGCGCGCCGCTGGCCAGCGCGCTGGCCGGCAAGAAGCGCTTCCCCGGCCTCTTGGCGATGTTCGCGCGGCTGGGCGAGCAGACCGGGCAACTGCCGGTGATGCTCGGCCGCGCATCGGCGCAACTGTCGGCCGAGGTGCAGCGGCGGGCGATCGGCGTGGCGACGATTCTGGAGCCGCTGCTGATCGTCGCGATGGGCGGCGTGGTGATGCTGATCATGCTCGCCGTGCTGCTGCCGATCATGCAGTTGAACACCTGGGTGAAGTAGCGAACGGGCGTCCTGGCGACATGGCGCCGTCGCGCCGTCGCTCTGCCCGGCGCGCGGCGCTCTCGCGTCGACGCACCCGTCTGGCGCGCTACTCGCCGCCGTGGCCCTTGATGTAGGTCTCGAGGAAACCGATCTGCTCGCCCATGCGGCGGATGTTGTCCTTGACCACGTCGCCCACCGACACCACGCCGACGACTCGCTGGCCGTCCATCACCGGCAGATGGCGGAAGCCGCGATTGGCCATCAGGCCCGTGCAGGCCTCGAGCGGGTCGCTGGGCTTGACCGTCATCGGATTGGCGGTCATGACCTCGCGCACCAACGTCTGCTTGGCGTCGCGGCCGGGCAGCAGCACCTTGAGGGCGAGGCTTGAGTTTTGAATTTGCGAAGCACGGTGGCCAAACAGCCACCTCGCGCGCATCACTTGCTGCTGGACGCTTCGCCAGCCGCATCCGGCGCCTGCGTGTGCCTGATGAAGAGCCGCGCAGCAACGATGCCGACCTCGTAGAGCACGCACATCGGCACGGCCAGCGCGAGTTGCGAGATGACGTCGGGCGGCGTGACCACCGCCGAAACCACGAAGGACGCGACGATGAAGTAGCCGCGCCACTGCTTCAGCTGGTCGATCGTGACCACGCCGATGCGGGCGAGCACGATCACCGCGATCGGCACCTCGAAGGCGATGCCGAAGACCAGGAAGAGGGTCAGCACGAAGCCGAAATACTGTTCGATGTCCGGCGCGGCGGTGATGGTGCTGGGAGCGAAGGCCTGGATGAACTTGCTCATTCCCGGGATGACCAGGAAGTAGCAAAAGGCCACGCCGGTGACGAACAGGATGGTGCTGCTGACGACCAGCGGCAGCACCAACTTCTTCTCGTGCGAGTACAGCCCCGGCGCGACGAAGGCCCAGACCTGGTACAGAACCACCGGCAGCGCGAGCATGAAGGCGGCCATCAGGGTGATCTTCAGCGGCACCAGGATCGGCGAGATGACGTTGGTGGCGATCAGCGTCGCGCCCTTGGGCAGGTGGGCGACCAGCGGCGCGGCCAGCAGGTCGTACAAGCCCGACGGGCCGGGCCAGAAAGCGAGCATCGCGAAGGCGATGCCGATGGCGATGACGGCGCGGATCAGGCGGTCGCGCAACTCGACCAGGTGCGAGACGAACGGGGCTTCGGTGCCTTCGAGTTCGTCCTTGGGTTCTTGGCCGCCGCTCATCGGCCGTGGCGGCACGCAGTCATGGGCCCGAGCGGGCAGCCGGCGGGCGGAAGCGCGCCACCCGTGCCGCCCCCGACAGCGCCTTTGCGCGCACGCCATGCCGGTGCTTGTACCACTGCGGTGTGGCGCCGCGCTTCAGGCGCCAGTTCTTCTTCGGGTGGTGGTAGCTGGGCGGCGCCGGCGGTGGCGCGATGTAGTTCGTGCTCGCGCCTTCGACGGCGGCCACCGCGCCGCTCCATTCGCTTTGGAAAGCACTGCTCGCCGAATCGACCTCGCTGCGCACGGACTGTTCGACGTTGCGCGCGGCGTCTTCGAACTGGGTCTTCACCTTCTTGAGTTCTTCGAGTTCGATCGAGCGGTTGACCTCGGCCTTGACGTCGGCGACGTAGCGCTGCGCCTTGCCGAACAGATGGCCGACGGTGCGCGCCACCCGGGGCAGCTTCTCCGGCCCGATGACGATCAGTGCGACCGCGCCGATCAGGGCGATCTTGTCGAAGCCGAAATCGATCACGCCGCGATCAGCCCTTGGTCTTGGCCTCGACGTCGACGGTGTGTGCGTCGGCGCGCTGGTTGGCGGTGACTTGCGTGGACGGCCCCGCTGGCGCTTCGGGCTCGCCGCCACCCTTCACGCCGTCCTTGAAGCCCTTGACGGCGCTGCCCAGGTCGGTGCCGATGTTGCGCAACTTCTTGGTGCCGAAGATCATCACCACGACCAGCAACACGATCAGCCAATGCCAGATGCTGAACGAACCCATGATCTGTCTCCTGAAAGCTAGTGCTAGATTCTAGGTGAGGGCGCCATCCCCCCACGGCAAGAGCAGACCCCGGGGATCCGGGTTCAGCCTTTGGCCCAGGGCCGTGGCCCGCCGATGACGTGCATGTGCAGGTGGTAGACCTCCTGCATGCCGTCGCGGCCGGTGTTGATCAGAGTGCGAAAGCCGTTGCTGACGCCCAGCTCGCGCATCAGCCGCGGCGCCAGGCCGAGCATGCGGCCGAGCAGCGCGTCGTGCTCTGGCCCGACATCGGCCAGGGTGGCGATGTGCTGTTTGGGAATGATCAGCACATGCACCGGCGCCCAGGGCTGGATGTCGTGGAAGGCCAGCAGATCGTCGTCCTCGAAGGCCTTTTTCGCCGGGATCTGCCCGGCAACGATCTTGCAGAAGATGCAGTTCGGGTCGGTGTGCATGGGGGGTCGCGACGGCGATGGTTGACTCAGGCCGGTGACAGGGTCAGCGGGTGGCGCCAGCGGGGGCGGCGCTGTCGGCAGGTGCAGGCCGGTCCAGTTTCATGGTTCGTCCTCGTCGCGCTGTCGCACCTTGCGCAAGGCGAACTCTTCCAGGCCCGACAGGCCCTCGCGGCGTTCCAGCTCAGCCAGCACGTCGGCGGGCTGCAGGCCGTAGGCGTTGAGCGCCACCAGGGTGTGGAACCACAGGTCGGCGACCTCGGCGACGATCTTTGCGCGGTCGCCGTCCTTGGCGGCCATCACGACTTCGGTGGCTTCTTCGCCGATTTTCTTGAGGATCGCGTCCGGCCCTTTGGCGAACAAGCGCGCGACGTAGCTCTGGTCTGGACTGGCGCCACGCCGCGCTTCGATCACCGCCGCCAGCCGGGCCAGCGTGTCGTTCGACGACGGTGGGCTGGCGCAGCTCATTTGTAGATCCGCTCGGGGTCGAGCAGCACCGGCTCGACGGCCTGCCAGGCGCCGTTCTCGAAGCGCTGGAAGAAGCAGCTGTGGCGCCCGGTGTGGCAGGCAATGGACGGGTCGTGGCCGCCTTGCTTGACCTTCAGCAGCAGCACGTCGTTGTCGCAGTCCATGCGGATCTCGTGCACCTGCTGGAAGTGGCCGGACTCCTCGCCCTTGTGCCACAAGCGGCCGCGCGACCGGCTCCAGTAGACGGCCTGCCCGCGTTCGGCGGTGGCGGCCAGTGCCGCGCGGTTCATCCAGGCGAACATCAGCACATCGCCGCTGGCGGCTTCCTGGGCGATCACCGGCACGAGGCCGTTGCCGTCCCACTTGATGCTGTCGAGCCAGTCCATGACCGCGGAGTCTAGTGGTCCGCCGTGGGTGGAGCCCTCGAAGCCGCGCTCGGCGGCGAACCAGGCCAGCACCGGCACGGTGCCCGGCAGCACCGGGGCGACCGTCACCGGCAGCGCCTGCCAGGCCATCGCCTGGCCTTCGCGCATCTCGAAGTCGCCTTGCCACGCGAAGACCTTGCAGAAGTGCAGGCGGACGCGGGCGTGCGGGTAGTCCATCAACTCGACCTTCCAGGGCGTCGCCGGGCCGATGGCGATGCCCAGTTCCTCGTGGAGTTCGCGGCGCAGGGCGTCTTCGATGCTCTCGCCCGGCTCGACCTTGCCGCCGGGGAATTCCCAATGGCCCGCGTAGACCTTGCCGGGCGGGCGGGTGGTCAGGAGGAAACGACCATGCGCGTCGATCAAGACGCCCACCGCGACGTCCACCGGACGGCGCGGCTCCTGGTGCCCGACGTCCACCGGACGGCGCGGCTCCTGGTGCCCGACGTCCACCGGACGGCGCGGCTCCTGGTGCCCGACG
>JANMAP010000518.1:0-11925 GCA_031359905.1 Burkholderiales bacterium
GCGATGATGGCGTCGCCGCGCACCGCCTTGACCTCTTCGGGCAGGATCTCCGGCGTCGGATTGGCCAGCGCGAAGATCACCGGCGCCGGCCCCATCGTCGCCACCATCTCGGGCTTCAGTACGCCGCCGGCCGACAGGCCGAGGAAGACATCCGCCCCGCGAACGACCTCGGCCAGCGTGCGCAGGGTGGTCTTCTGCGCGAACTGGATCTTGTCGGCGTCCATCAGTTCGGTGCGGCCCTCGTAGACCACGCCGGCCAGGTCGGTGACCCAGATGTTCTCGCGCTTCAAGCCCAGCTTCATCAGCAGACCCAGACAGGCCAGCGCCGCGGCGCCGGCGCCCGAGGCCACCAGCTTGACATCGGCGATCGGCTTGCCGACGACCTTCAGTGCGTTCAACGTCGCCGCGCCGACGACGATGGCCGTGCCGTGCTGGTCGTCGTGGAAGACCGGGATCTTCATGCGCTTGCGCAATTCGCGCTCGACGTAGAAACAGTCGGGCGCCTTGATGTCCTCGAGGTTGACGCCGCCGAAGGTCGGCTCGAGTGCGGCGATCACGTCGACCAGCTTGTCGAGGTTCTTCTCGTTGACCTCGATGTCGAAGACGTCGATGCCGGCGAACTTCTTGAACAGCACCGCCTTGCCTTCCATCACTGGCTTGGCGGCCAGCGGGCCGATGTCGCCCAGCCCGAGCACCGCGGTGCCGTTGGTGACCACCGCCACCAGGTTGCCGCGCGCGGTGTAGCGGAAGGCGTTGGCCGGGTCCTCGACGATCGCCTCGCAGGCTGCAGCCACGCCCGGTGAATAGGCCAGCGCCAGGTCGTGCTGGTTGACCATCTGCTTGGTCGCCGCAATCTCCAGCTTGCCCGGGCGCGGGAACTCGTGGTACTCCAGCGCTGCTCGCTTCAGTTCGGCGGCCTTGTCCTGGGCTGCCTTGTCGGGTGTCGGATCGTGGGCTTTGGAATCGGCTTGGGGGTCAGCGGTCGACATCGCACAACTCTCCTGGAACGCGCTCGCCGACAGGCCAGACGAAGCGGGCGCAAATTGTAGGTCGCGGTGTGCGCAGCCCCGAGGCGGGCCACCCATGCGCGAAACTGCGTAGCAGTATCGACCGTGGCGCCATCAATACTTGCAAGGTGAATCCCCCACCCCGTGCGACCCCGGCGCCGGCCGCGGCGCCCCCCAGGCGCTGGCGCCGGCCTGTGCTGTGGGTGGCGCTGCTGCTGTTGCTCGGCGTGGCGCAGACGCTGCTGGTGGTGCTGACGGTCCGCTACGAAGCCTCGCGTGTGCAGGACGAAACCGAGGGCATCGCTGCCGAGGCCGCCGCCGAACTGCGCCGCGAACTGCTGCGCACCGCCCAGCAACTGCAGGCGCTGGGCTGGAGCGAACAGTCGCTGCCGGCCTGGCGCGACGGTGCCGCGGCGCTGCTGACAGCCAGCGAGCCGTTGCGTCGCATCGAGCGGCGCAGCGCCGGCCTGGCGGTGGTCGAGGTCATGGACACGCCCTTCCTGCCGCGGCTGTTCGAGCAGCTGCCGCGCAGCGACCTGAACGTCGAAGCTGAACTCGCCTGCATCGCCGCCCAGCGCAACGCGGCACCGGTGTTTTCACGCAGCTATTTCGTGCCGATGCCCGGCGGGCTGGGCCAGGAGGTGATGGACCTGTGCGTGCCGGTGCAGCACCCCGGCCGCGATGACGGCTTCCTGGTTGCCAGTTTCGCGCTCGTCCCGCTGCTCGACAGGGCGATGCCGCCGGGCCAGGGCCGGCGCGTCGAGTTGTCGTTCGTCGAAGGCGACAACACCCGCCTGGCGCGCAGCGGGGCAACGCGCGGGCTGGGCGTGTACCTGGCGGAACGGGTCGTCGACCTGCCCGGCGCCAACCTGCTGCTGCGCGCCGACAGCACCACCGGCCGACCCAGCCTGATTCCGAACCTGGCCACGGCGCTGGTGCTCGGCCTGTCGCTGGCGCTGTTCGCGGTGGTCCTGCTGCTGGCCCGCGACGTGCGCCGCCGCGCCGTCGCCGAGAGCGCGCTGGCCGAAGCGCTGGCCTTTCGCAAGGCGATGGAGGATTCGCTGATCACCGGCCTGCGCGCCCGCGACCTGCGCGGCGCGATCACCTACGTCAACCCGGCCTTCTGCGCGATGGTCGGATTCGACGACGACGAGTTGCGCGGCGCCTCGGCGGGCGCCGCCAGCGAGGTGTCGCCGCCCTACTGGCCGCCCGAGCATGCCGCCGAGTACGGCGCCCGCCAGCAGGCGCGGCTGAGCGTGAGCGCCGGCAATGTCTTCGAATCGCTGCAGGGCTACGAGACGGTGTTCATGCGCAAGAACGGCGAACGCTTCCCGGTGATGATCTACGAGGCGCCGCTGGTCGACGGCCAGGGCCGGCACACCGGCTGGATGAGCGCGGTGCTCGATGTCAGCGCCCAGCGCCGGGTCGAGGAGCTGTCGCGCCAGCAGCAAGACCGGCTGCAGGCCACGGCGCGGCTGGCCACGGTCGGCGAGATGGCCTCGCTGCTCAGCCACGAGCTGAACCAGCCGCTGGCCGCCATCGCCAGCTATGCCAGCGGCTCGCTCAACGTGCTCGACGGCGCTGCCGGCGTGCCGGATGCCGCGCAGGCCGGCGAAGCGCTGGCCCTGTTGCGCCAAGCCACCGAACGCATCGCCGAGCAGGCCGAACGCGCCGGCCGGATCATCAAGAGCGTGCACGACTTCGTGCGCCGGCGCGAACACCAGCACGAGACGCTCGGCGTCGAGATGCTGATCGACGCCGTGCTGCCGCTGGTGCGCCTGCAGGCGCGCAAGAGCGGCACGCGCATCGACATCGACCTGCCGCCCGCACCGGCGCGGGCGCCGCGGGTGCGCTGCGACCGCACGATGCTCGAACAGGTGCTGCTGAACCTGACGCGCAACGCCATCCAGGCGATGGACGGCAGCATCCCGCTGGCCGAGCGCGTGCTGACGCTGCGCGTTCGCCAGACGGACGAGCGCTGGATCACCATCAGCGTCATCGACGCCGGGCCCGGCATCGCCCCCGATGTCGCCACCCGGCTGTTCACGCCGTTCTTCACCACCCGCGCCGAGGGCATGGGCCTGGGCTTGAGTCTGTGCCGCACGGTGATCGAGCAGCATGGCGGCGCGCTCGACTTCGGCCCCGGCCCGATCCGCGGCGGCGAGCGCCGCGGCACCGAATTCCGCTTCACCTTGCCGGCGCCGCGTGCGCAAGAGGCGGGCGCCGGCGCGGCGGTCGATTCGGGCGAAACTCCGGCTCCTGCCGCGCCCCTGACCAACGCCTGAACGCCATTTCGCCGCGCCCGCCGTGCCGACCGATCCCGCCCTCGGCCTGCCTGTCGTCTATCTGGTCGACGACGAGGACGTGGTCCGCGACGCGCTGGCCTGGCTGCTGCGCTCGCGCCGGCTGCTGTCCGAAGGCTTCGCCAGCGCTGACGCCTTCGAGGCCCACCTGGCGGAGCAGACCGCGCCGCAGCGCCCGCCGTGGCCCGCCGGCCCGAGCTGCCTGGTGCTCGACGTGCGCATGCCCGGCACCAGCGGCCTGGTGCTGTTCGAGCGGCTCGCCGAGCGCGGCCTGCTGCCGTTGCTGCCGGTGATCTTCCTCACCGGCCACGGCGACGTGCCGACCGCGGTGGCCGCGGTCAAGCGCGGCGCGTTCGATTTCGTCGAGAAGCCCTTTTCCAACAACACCCTGGTCGACCGCGTCGAGCAGGCCCTGGCCATCAGCGCGCAGGGGCTGGTCGCCAGGCGTGCCGGCCTCGGCGTCGGGCGCGCGCTGGCCGAGCTGACGGAGCGCGAGCGCGAGGTGATGCGGCTGGTGGTTGCCGGGCGGCCCAACAAGACGATCGCCGACGCGCTGGAGATCAGCGTGCGCACGGTCGAAGTCCACCGCGCGCGGGTCTTCGAAAAGATGGGCGTGAAGTCGGCGGTCGAGCTGGCCAATCTGCTGCGTCAGCCCGGGGCCGACTGATGGCCGGTGAATTCGATCTGATCCAGCGCCACTTCACGCGGCCGGCAGACATTGGTGCCGTCGTCGAGCTCGGCGTCGGCGACGATTGCGCGCTGCTGCGCGTGACGCCCGGCCAGCAGCTGGCGGTGAGCAGCGACATGCTGGTCGAAGGCCGGCACTTCCTGTCCACCGTCGCGCCCGAACGGCTGGGGCACAAGGCGCTGGCGGTCAACCTCAGCGATCTGGCGGCCTGCGGTGCCGAACCGCTGGCCTTCACGCTGGCGCTGGCCCTGCCGCGTGTCGACGACGACTGGATTGCCGGGCTGGCGCGCGGCCTGTTCGCGCTGGCCGACCAGCACGGCATTGCGCTGGCCGGCGGCGACACCACCGCCGGGCCGCTGAATCTGTGCCTCACCGTTTTCGGCCAGCTGCCGCCGGGCCAGGCCCTGTTGCGCAGCGGCGCGCGCGCCGGCGACGATCTGTGGGTCAGCGGCACGCTGGGCGACGCGCGGCTGGCGCTGGAGGTCTTTCGTGGCCGCGTCGCGCTGGCCGGCGCCGACTTCGAACAGGTGCGCCGGGCGATGGAACAGCCGCAGCCGCGGGTGGCGCTGGGCCGCGCGCTGCGCGGCCTGGCCCGCAGCGCCATCGACCTCAGCGACGGGCTGGTCGGCGATCTCGGCCACGTGCTGCAGCGCTCGCGTGTCGGGGCCACGCTGGAGGTCGACGCCCTGCCGCGCAGCGCGGTGCTGGCGGCGCAGCCGGCGGCGCTGCAGCGCGAGTGCCTGCTGACGGGGGGCGACGACTACGAGCTGTTGTTCACTGCGCCACCGGCGCGTCAGGCCGAGGTGCACGCCGCCGCACGGCAGGCCGGCGTGGCGGTCACGCGCATCGGCCGCATCGAGGCGGCTGCCGGCTTGCGTCTGCGCGATGCGCGCGGCGCGCCGGTGCCCGGCGACTGGCGTGGCTTCGACCATTTCGCCTGATGCGCGCGCGATGACGACGAGCCTGCCGCCGGCCGCCGACGCTGTGCACGCCAGCGCCCCCGGGGCCCCGCGGCGGCCCAGCTTCGCTTTCATGCGCCGCCATCCAGCGCACTGGATCGCGCTGGGCTTCGGCAGCGGGCTGGCGCCGCGCGCGCCCGGCACCATCGGCACGCTGTGGGCATGGGCGGCGTTCCTGGTGCTGTCGCGCTGGCTCGATGCGTTCGACTGGGGTGTCGTCTTGGCTCTGTCGCTGCCGATCGGGCTGTGGGCCTGCACACTGACCGCGCGCCACCTGGCGGTCGCCGACCCCGGGGCAATCGTCTGGGACGAGGTGGTGGCGTTCTGGATCGTGCTCTGGCAGCTGCTGCCGGCGGGGTTGGGGCTGCAGCTCGTGGCCTTCGTGTTGTTCCGTTTCTTCGACGCCGCCAAGCCCGGGCCGGTGGGCTGGGCCGACCGGCTGTTCAAGCTGCAGCCTGCCCAGGCCATCGGCTGGCGCCAGGGCTTCGGCATCCTGTTCGACGATCTGGTGGCCGCCGGCTGCACGCTGCTGGTCATCGCTCTGGGACAACGTCTGTGGGCCGCATGAACGACCCGAACGACACGAACAACATGCACGCCATGCACGATGGTCCCGACGTCCAGACGCTGGTGCAAGGGTTGGCCGATGCCCTGCGCGCCCGCCAGTGGCGGCTGGCCACCGCGGAAAGCTGCACCGGCGGGCTGATCGCTGCGGCGTGCACCGCGGTGGCCGGGTCCAGCGACTGGTTCGAACGCGGCTTCGTGACCTACAGCAACGCGGCCAAGAGCGAGCTGCTGGGGGTCGACGCCGCGCTGATCGCTGCCGAAGGGGCTGTCAGCGAAGCGGTGGCACGGGCCATGGCCGCCGGCGCCCTGCAGCGCGCGCCGGTGCAGCTGGCGCTGGCCGTCACCGGCATCGCCGGGCCGGGCGGGGCGGTGCCGGGCAAGCCGGTCGGCACGGTCTGGCTGGCCTGGGGCACGGCGGCGGGTCTGCGCGCCGAGCGCCTGCAGCTGCCTGGGGACCGCGGCGCGGTACGCAGCGCCAGCGTACAGGCTGCCCTGCAGCGCCTGTTGCAGGCCGGCCGGACATGAAGATCCTGCTCGCCGGCAGCTGGGACAACGCGGCGGAGCGCGAAAGCTGGCGCGACCTGCTGGCGGCCGCTCTGCCCGAGGCCGAGTTCGTCGATGTCGAGGCTGCGCGCGGCGGTCCGGGCGATGTCGTTGCCGCCGTCGTCGCCAACCCGCCAGCCGGCAGCCTGCGGGGCTGGCCGGCGTTGCGACTGATCCAGAGCCTGTGGGCGGGGGTCGACCGGCTGCTCGACGACCCGACGCTGCCCAGCGGCGTCCCGGTCGCGCGCATGGTCGATCCGGCGATGACCGCAGCGATGGCCGAAACCGCGCTGTGGGCTGTGCTGTCGCTGCATCGCGGCTTCTTCGCCTACGCCGAGCGCCAGCGACAGGGTCTGTGGCAAGCCCATGCGCAGCGGCGTGCCGACGAACTGCAGGTCACCGTGCTCGGCGCCGGCCGGATGGGGAAGGCCGCGGCGGCGCGCATCGCTGCGCTCGGCTACCCTGTGCGCGGCTGGCGGCGCGACGGCACGCCGCTGCACGCTGCCGTCGCCGACAGCGACATCCTCATCAACCTGCTGCCGCTGACACCAGCCACCCGCGGCCTGATCGATGCCCGCTGCTTGGCCGCGCTGTCGCCGCAGGCGTCGCTGGTCAACCTGGGCCGTGGTGCGCACGTGGTCGACGCCGATCTGCTGGCGGCGCTGGACAGCGGCCGATTGCGCCACGCCGTGCTCGACGTCTTCCACACCGAGCCGCTGCCGGCCGCGCATCCGTACTGGCGTCATCCGCGCGTCACGGTCCTGCCGCATGTCGCCGCGCTGACCGACCCGCGCAGCGCCGCCGCGGTGGTTGCCGCCAACCTGCGTGCGCTGCAGGCCGGACGGCCGCTGGCCCATCTGGTGGACCGGGCTCGCGGCTTCTGACCAACGCAGCGTGACGTCGCGCTGGCTGCAGTGGCGTTGGACCTTCGGGCCTTCGGGTCTTCGCGTCTTCGCGGCTTCGGGCGCGTCAGGCCGACAGCGCGAGCACCGGCGCCGCGCTGGCCCGCACGCCACGGGCCGGCATCTGCGTGTGCTGGAGCATTGCCAGGACCCAGCGGCGCAGCGCGTCCCAGGGTTCGGGGGGCCAGTCGGGGTGCTTCAGGCCCTTGACGATGCCGTCGCACAGGCTGGCAGCGTCGAGCAGGTAGGCCAGCTGATGGTCGGCGAGCAGCGGCAGCACGCGTTCGAAGACCTTTTCCTTGGCGCCCCAGACACGCGCTTCGCGCAGCGCCAGCGGCAGCGGCTTGCCAGCGTCGAGCGCCGTGCGGGCGCGGGCCAGCGCGCGGACGTCCTCGGCCAGCGTCCAGTGCACCAGCACCGGGGCTTCGCCTTCGTGGCGCAGGCCGTCGAGCATGCGCAGTGCGCGCGCCACCTGGCCGGCCCAGATCGCTTCCGTGAGTTTGGCGACGTCGTAGCGCGCGACGTTGAGCACCGCGGCCTCGATCTGCTCGAAGCCGAGTTCGCCCGCCGGGTGCAGCAGCGCCAGCTTCTGCAATTCCTGGTGCCCCGCGAGCAGGTTGCCTTCGACGCGGTCGGCGAAGAAGGCCAGCGTGCGCTGGCCCTCGTCGCCTGCCTTGACGCGCTGGCCCTGGCGCGCCAGGCGCTGCGCCAGCCAGGCCGGCAACGCGGCGCGTGTCAGGGTCTCGACGCGCAGCACGACGCCGGCCGCATCCAGCGCGTTGAACCACGCCGCCTTGGCCTGCTGGTAGTCGAGCTTGGGCAACTGGACCAGCGTCAGCACGTCGCCGCTGAGGTGCTCGCAGTAGCGCTGCAAGGCGTCGGAGCCTTCCTTGCCCGGCTTGCCCGACGGGATGCGGATCTCGATCAGCTGGCGGTCGGCGAACAGGCTCATGGCCTGCGCCGCGCCGAGCACGCCGCTCCAGTCGAAATGCGCGCCGCTGACACTGAAGACCTTGCGTTCGCCGTAGCCGGCAGCGCGTGCCGCGGTGCGGATCGCATCCCCGGCTTCCTGGGCCAGCAGGGGCTCGTCGCCGTGGATGGTGTACAGCGGCTTCAGGCCGCGGGACAGGTGGGCGTCGAGCTGGTCGGGGCGCAATTGCATCGCGTCGAGCAGACCTTCTACAAGACCACGCTGGCCAGGCGGCGCAGCACCTGCGCGACCATGTCGGACTGCATCTCGCGGAACAGGTCGGCTTCTTCGTATTGCTTGGCCAGGGCCGCGGTCTCGCTGAAACTGAGGTCGCGCGACAGCAGGATCTCGGCGCGCGGAATCAGTTCGCGGCCGGCCGGCGTCTCGGCGCGGAAGACGAACTTCACCCGCAATTTCAGTTCGCGCACCTGCGCCGCCGACGTCGACGCGACCACGCTGCGCTCGCGGATGTCCTCCAGCGCCTGCAGCACCACCTGGGCCCGGCCCTGCGCCTGCGCCAGCGCGATCTGCGGCGCCAGTTCGCGGCGCAGTTCGGCGGCGATCTCCGAGCGTGGACCGAACCCCGTCAGTGCGATGCTGGTGAAGGCCATCTGCGGCGGTTGACGCAGATGGAAGCCGCAGCCTGCCAGCGGCCAAGCCAGCACCGACGCGAGCAGCGCGCGCCGATGCGGGCGCTGCTGCTCAGATGACGACATTGACCAGCCGGCCGGCCACGACGACCACCTTCTTGGCCGGCTTGCCTTCGGAAAAGCGCCGGAACTCGGGACTGGCCAGGGCGGCGATCTCGATCGCGCGGCGGTCGGCGCTGGCCGGCACGCGGATCGCCCCGCGCAGCTTGCCGGCGACCTGCAGCATCAGTTCGATCTCCTGCTGCACCAGCGCGGCCTCGTCGACCTGCGGCCAGGCCGCATCGGCGATCTCGCCGGCGCTGGCCTCGAAGCCGAGGTCGCGCCACAGCGCCCAGCAGATGTGCGGCGCGGCCGGGTACAGCGTGCTCAGCAGCAGGCCATAGCCTTCGCGCAGCACGGCCGGGCTCTCCGCGGCGCCGTCTTCCAGCGCATTGAGCATCTTCATCGCGCCGGAGATGACGGTGTTGTATTGCAGCCGGTCGTAGTCGGCCGTCACCTGGCGCAGCAGGGTGTGCAGCTCACGGCGCAGCGGCGTCGCGCCGTGCGCCGGCGCGGTGGCGGCCTGCATCGCCGCGGCGTGCCGGACGCCGAAGTTCCACAGCCGGCGCAGAAACCGGAACGAGCCCTCGGCGCCGGAATCCGACCAGGCCGCGCTCTGGTCGGGCGGACCGGCGAACATCACGAACACGCGGGCGGTGTCGGCACCGAACTTGGCGATGATGTCCTTCGGCTCGACGACGTTGTTCTTGCTCTTGGACATCTTCTCGATGCCGCCGAGCATCACCGGCCGGCCGTCGTCCTTGGCGGTGGCGCCCAGCGGTTGCCCGCGCTCGTCGTAGCGGACCTCGACCTCGCTCGGGTAGTACCACTTCTTCTTGCCGGCCTCGTCTTCGCGGAAGAACGACTCGTTGAGCAGCATGCCCTGCGTGAACAGCTTCGTGAAGGGCTCGCTGAACTTGACCAGCCCCAGGTCGCGCATGGCCTTGGTCCAGAAGCGCGCGTACAGCAGGTGCAGCACGGCGTGCTCGATGCCGCCGATGTACTGGTCCATCGGCATCCAGTAGTCGGTGCGCGCATCGATCATCGCGTCGTCGCTGTCGGGGCAGCAATAGCGCATGTAGTACCAGGCCGAATCGACGAAGGTGTCCATCGTGTCGGTCTCGCGCCGCGCCGGCTTGCCGCACTGTGGGCAGGCGACGTTCAGGAAGGCCGCGCTCTTGTTCAGCGGATTGCCGCTGCCGTCCGGCACCAGGTCTTCGGGCAGCAGGACGGGCAGATCTTTCTCGGGCACCGGTACCGAACCGCAGCCCGTGTGGCCGCCGGGGCCGGCGCCGTCGCAGTGGATGATGGGGATCGGCGTGCCCCAGTAGCGCTGGCGGCTGATGCCCCAGTCACGCAGCCGCCAGGTGGTCTTCTTGTCGCCCAGGCCAGCGGCTTTCAGCGCGCTGGCGATGGCCGCCACCGCCGGCTTGTGGTGCAGGCCGCTGTAGTTGCCCGAGTTGATGGTCACGCCCTCGGACTTGTCGGCGTACCAGTCCTGCCAATGGTCGTAGCTGAAGTGCTGGCCGTCGACATGCACCACCTGCAGGATGTCCAGGTGGTATTTCTTGGCGAAGGCGAAGTCGCGTTCGTCGTGCGCCGGCACCCCCATCACCGCGCCGTCGCCGTAGCTCATCAGCACGTAGTTGCCGACCCACACCGGCACCCGATCCTCGGTCAGCGGATGGTTCACGAACAGGCCGGTGGGCCGGCCTTCCTTTTCGCGAAGCGCCAGTTCGGCCTCGGTCGTGCCGCCCTTCTTGCAGTCCTCGATGAAAGCGGCCAGGGCCGGGTCGGACGCCGCGGCGTGGCTGGCCAGCGGGTGCTCGGGCGCCACCGCGCAGAAGGTGACGCCCATGATGGTGTCGGCGCGGGTCGTGAAGACATGCAGCCGTCCGTCCTGGATCAGCTTGCCGCCGGCGTCGCGGATCTGGTGCGGGAACGCGAAGCGCACGCCTTCGCTCTTGCCGATCCAGTGCTCCTGCATCAAGCGCACGCGCTCCGGCCAACCGTCGAGGTAATGCCGCACCGTGCTGTCGTTGACGCCCGACAGCAGTTCGTCGGCGTACTTCGTGATCGCCAGGTAGTAGCCGGGGATCTCGCGCTTCTCGACCACGGCGCCGCTGCGCCAGCCGCGGCCATCGACGACCTGTTCGTTGGCCAGCACGGTCTGGTCGACCGGGTCCCAGTTGACGATCTGGGTCTTCTTGTAGGCGATACCCTTGTCGAGCAGCTTCAGGAAGAACCACTGGTTCCACTTGTAGTAACTCGGGTCGCAGGTGGCGACCTCGCGCTCCCAGTCGTAGGCCAGGCCCAGCGGCTGCATCTGGGCCTTCATGTCGGCGATGTTGGCGCGCGTCCACGCGGCGGGCGGCACGTTGTTGGCCATCGCCGCGTTTTCCGCCGGCAGCCCGAATGCATCCCAGCCCATCGGCATCAGCACATTCATGCCCTTCATGCGCAGGTAGCGCGCCATCATGTCGTTGATGGTGTAGTTGCGCACGTGCCCCATGTGCAGCTTGCCGCTGGGGTAGGGAAGCATCGAGCAGGCGTAGAACTTGGGCCGGGTCGGGTCTTCGACCACGCGGTGCGCGCCGCTGGCCTGCCAGAACGCCTGCGCGGCGGCTTCGACTTCGGCGGGAGCGTATTTCTCGTTCATCGTGCCGATTCTACGAAGCGGCCAAAGCGCGCTCAGCCTATCTCGGTGCCGCGGGGGCCTCGGTGACGAAGCCGATGCGACTCAGGCCGCCCTGCTGGACCCAGCCGATGATTTCGGCGACGCGGCCGTACGGCACGGCCTGGTCGGCGCGTAGCTGAACTTCGGTGGCCGGGTCGCGCAGCGCCGCGGCCCGCACCTGCGCCAGCAGGGCATCACGATCGGCCGGGGTGTCGCCGAGGAACAGCCGGCCCTGGGCGTCGACGGCCACGGCGACGAACGCCGGCGCATCGCTGGCTGACGCGCCATCGGTGCGCGGCAGGTCCAGCCGCAGGCTGCTGCTCATCAGCGGCGCGGTGATGATGAAGATCACCAGCAGCACCAGCATGACGTCGATCAGCGGCGTCATGTTGATCTCGCTCATCGGCTGCGCGCCGGGGTTGCGTTCGAGGCGGCCGAAGGCCATGTCAGTGGCGCCCGGCCGCCCGAAGCCGATGACGCGCCCCCTCGGGGGGCAGCGAGCGAAGCGAGCATGGGGGCTTCACGTCAGTGGCGCCCGGCCGCCCGAAGCCGATGACGCGCCCCCTCGGGGGGCAGCGAGCGAAGCGAGCATGGGGGCTTCACGTCAGTGGCGCCCGGCC
>JANMAP010000002.1:0-1742 GCA_031359905.1 Burkholderiales bacterium
GACGTGCCGGCGACCTACGCCGATGTCGACGCGCTGCGCGCCTGGGTCGGCTTCGCGCCGGCGATGGACATCCGCACTGGGATCGCGCGGTTTGTCGAGTGGTATCGGGGGTATTACCGGGTTTAGCGGGTTAGCGGGTTCACGGGCTAAGCGACCCGCCGACAGTCGCGCAGGCAGGTTCGGGCATTGCTTGCCGAGCTCAGGCCTGGTGGTCCGGCGCCTGACCGCTGCCCTGGCGGCGAAGCGGGCGCGTGCGCAGCTTGTGCCAGGCATGTGGAACCAGCAGGCGCAGCGGCAGGCGCCACAGGTGGTACTTGACCAGCAGCATCCTGGCCGCGGCGGCCTGGGCCATCGACGGACCGGCGTCCGGCTCGGTCGGGGTCAGCAGCGGCGTGAAGATCGCTTGCAATGCGGCCCTGCGGCCGCGTCGCGGGCCGCTGTCCCGGAGTTGCGCCTGGACATCTGGCGGGATCGGCGTGCCGAGCCAGACCGCGCAGTAGTGCGACGCCATTGCCATGGACTCGCCAAGTCCCAGTTCGCGGGCCCGATCGGGCAGCGCGCTCCAGAAGCCGGGCTCGCGGCCGAAGTGGCGCATCAGGCCGTCGAGGTCAACCAGGTCGCGCAGGCGATCGCGGCAGTCGGAGTCGTGGAACAGGTGGGCCGCGCTGTGCAACACTTGGTCCACCGGATGCAGCACCTGCCACGCCGGCCACTTCGACGGCCGGAGGCGGGCCAGCAGCAGATCGGCGTCGATCGGTGTCCGCGCCAGCGGCGGAAGGATGTTGTGATGCAGGTCGAGCTCCAAGCCGAAGGCCGCGTGGCGCAACGGCGGCAGTTCATGGCTCCACTCGGTGTAGTAGCGACGGTCGTGGTCGTCCAACGCGGCCTCGATCCAGCCGGTCTGCACCAGACGCTGCCGGGCATCGTCGATGAAGGCGCGGGGCACCAGGATGTCGGCATCCGACGGGATTCGCCCGCTGGCGATCGGCAGATCCTGTCCGATGTATGCCGCGCCCTTCAGCAGCACGAGCGGGTAGGGGGTCGGCTCGAGCATCACCGTCAGGCGGTCCAGCAGCCACAGCAGTGAGCCGGTGCGCCAGCGCGAGTAGCGCTGTTCGGCCAGCAGGTGGCGGGCGACCGGTTCCGGCAGTGCGTCAACCAGCCCGGCCGCGGCGATGGCCTCTGCCAGCCGGCCGAGCAGCCGCAGGCGCCGCGACAAGCGGATTACCCGCTCCCATTCGGTGTCGTTCCACTGCAGACAGAGCTGCGGATGTTCGATGGCCTGCGTCCACGCCAGGGCGCGTTCGATCGGCGGCCGCATCACAAGTCCGTTGCCGCCGCGGCCTCAGCCGCCGCTGCGCGCGCGTCGCTGCCGGCGACGACGTCTGGCCAAGCCGCCTCCAGCGTGGCGATCGCTTCGTTCAGGTCGCTGTAGACCAGGCGCCACGCCGGGCACTGCCGCACCAGGCGGACCACGGCGCGAAATCCCACCGGGCCCAAAACGTTGTAGTTGAACGCGTTGAAGGCCAACTCGGCAAAGGTGTCCTTGGCGGCGACGGGTTCCCACTGCGTGGACGCATCGGCTTGCCAACGGGGCAGGACGATCGCGCCGGGGCGAGCGGTTCGCTGCACGGCGTCAACCGCGTCTCTGGATGCCGCCAAGTGGGCGACCCGCCCCTTGCGGGTCTTCGGAAATTCGGGGCCCAACGGCGCTGTGGGCTGCAAGCGCCTGATCACCTCGA
>JANMAP010000021.1:0-7085 GCA_031359905.1 Burkholderiales bacterium
CTACCAGGCGGCCAGCGGCGGCGGCGCGCAGCACATGCGCGTGTTGCAGACCCAGTACGGCAGGTTGAATGCGTCGGTCAAGGCGCTGCTCGACGACCCGGCACGTGCGATCCTGGAGATCGACGGCCAGGTCGCCGCCACCCAGCGCGGCCTGTCGGCTGCGCAGACCGCCAACTTCGGCGTGCCGCTGGGCGGCAGCCTGATCCCGTGGATCGACAGCGACCGCGGCGACGGTACGAGCCTCGAGGAGTGGAAGGGCGGCGCCGAGACCAACAAGATCCTTGGGCGCGGCCCGGGCTTCGGCAGCCCCGCCACGCCGATCGACTCGACCTGCGTGCGGGTCGGCGCGATGCGCTGCCACAGCCAGGCGCTGACCATCAAGCTGCGCCAGGACGTGCCGCTGGCCGACATCGAACAGATGATCGCCAGCGACAACGCCTGGGTCAGCCTGGTGCCGAACACGCGCGAGGCCACCGTCAAGGCGCTGACGCCGGTGGCCGTCACCGGCACGATGGGCATCCCGGTCGGCCGCCTGCGCAAGCTGGCGCTCGGGCCGCAATACCTGGGCGCCTTCACCATCGGCGACCAGTTGCTGTGGGGGGCAGCCGAGCCGCTGCGCCGCATGCTGCGCATCCTGCTCGAGCACTGACGGCCTTGTCGTCGTGTAACAACAGCACTTGTGACGCGGGGAAACAAAGCAGTTCCGTGCAAGATCATCAGCTTTTGCGTGAGCTAGCGCTCCTATATGCTTGATGCAACTGCGATTTCCGGCGCTGGGCGGCCTTTGACAGAGGCCCGCGGGTGGACCGGGAATCGGCAGCTTGATGAGACGCCGGGTGGCCTTTGCCACGCGGGCAGCGATCGCGTGGGGGGAATGCCTTGAATCATCGCTCGACAAACGCTGTGCGCTTCGCGCTGACGGGGGTGGCCCTGGCCACTGGGCTGCTGTGCGCGGCGCCGGCGTGGGCACTCGGGCTCGGCCGCATCACCGTGCAGTCGGCGCTGGGCGAATCGCTGAAGGCCGAGATCGACGTCACCAGCATCACCGCCGACGAAGCGTCGTCGCTGCGCCTGCGCGTCGCGCCGGCCCAGGCCTACCGTGCCGCCGGCGTGGACTACAACCCGGCCCTCGCGCCGGCCCAGGTCCAGGTGGTGCGCCGACCAGACGGGCGCAGCGTGCTGCGCGTGACCAGCGACCGCGCCGTCCTCGAGCCGTTCGTCGATCTGATCATCGAGGCCAACTGGGCGTCGGGCCGGCTGGTGCGCGAATACACGATGCTGTTCGACCCGCCGGGCGCGCGCAGCGCGCAGGGGGCACCGGCCACCGCGCCGGTGATCTCGGCAGCGCCGCCGGCCGCCACGACCACACCCGTCGCCCCGCCCGCCGTCGCGGCAGCGCCGATGTCGCCGCCGGCTGCGCCTGCACCCGGACCTGCGCCAGCGCCTGCGCCCTCACCGGCACCTGCACCGGCCGCGGTGGCCGCCGCGCGTCGTGCTGCGCCGCCGGCTCCGCGCGCTGTCGAGTCCGCCGCGCCGCGTGCCGTGCGGTCGCCTGCGCGCAATCCTGCGCCGTCGTCGTCGGACGGCGTCAACCAGGTGCCCGTGCGCCCGGGCGACACCCTCAGCCGGATCGCCGGCCGCACCCAGCGCCCGGGCGTGTCGCTCGACCAGATGCTGGTGTCGCTGTTCCGCGCCAACCCGCAAGCCTTCATGGGCGAGAACATGAACCGGCTGAAGTCGGGATCGGTGCTCACCGTGCCGGCGGCCGACGAGGCTGCCAAGGCCACGCCGGCCGAAGCGCGCGAGGTCATCGTCGCGCAGAGCAACGATTTCGACGCCTACCGGCAGCGGTTGGCGTCGGGCACCACGACGCGGGCCGACAACGCCCCGGCGCGGCAGGCCGCTGGCAAGGTGCAGACGCAGGTCGAAGACCGCAAGCAATCCGGCGCGCCCACGCCCGACAAGCTGACCTTGTCGCGCGGCGCGTTGCAGGCGTCGGCGGCCGACGCCAAGGTGTCCAAGGACAGCGAGCGCAAGGACGCCAACGCCCGCCTGGCCGAGCTGTCGCGCAATGTCGACGAACTGAAGAAGCTGCAGGGCGCGACGACAGCGCCGGCCACCCCGTCGCCTGCCACCGCGCCAGCCACCGCGCCGCCCGCCACCGCGACATCGCCCAGCCCGGCGCCGACCCCAGCGCCGACCGTTGTCGCTGCGGCGCCGACGCCGACGCCCGCTCCGGCCGCATCGCCGATCCCAGCGCCGCCGGCGCCGAACCCGGCACCGACCCCATCCGCGAATTCATCCCCCAACTCATCCCCGGCCGCTGCCAGTGCCAGCGCGCTGCCCGCCCCGACCGCGGTGGCAACGCCGCCGAAGGCGAAGTCGCCGGCCGGGACGCCTGAACCCGGCCTGATCGACGGGCTGAGCGACAACCCGCTGCTGCTGCCCGGGGCCGGGGTGCTCGTGCTGCTGCTCGGCGGCCTGGGCCTGTACCGGCTGCGCAGCAAGAACCGCAAGGCCGGCGGCGAGACCTCCTTCCTGGAAAGCCGCCTGCAGCCGGACTCGTTCTTCGGCGCCAGCGGCGGCCAGCGCATCGACACGCGCGAGGGCGGGGCGAGCAGCGCCAGCACCAGCAGTTCGTCGTCGATGAGCTATTCGCTGAGCCAGCTCGACGCCATCGGCGATGTCGATCCGGTGGCCGAGGCCGACGTCTATCTGGCCTATGGCCGCGATCTGCAGGCCGAAGAGATCCTCAAGGAGGCGATGCGCGCCGACCCCGGCCGCATGGCTGTCCGCACCAAGCTGCTGGAGGTCTATGCCAAGCGCCGCGATGCCAAGGGTTTCGAGCTGCTGGCCAGCCAGCTGTTCACGCTGACCCAGGGCCAGGGCGAGGACTGGGCCAAGGCGCAGGCGATGGGCCAGAGCATCGACCCGACCAACGAGTTGTACCGTCCCGGCGGCGCGCCCGACGTGGTGATCGGCGCGCACGGCCAGGCCGTCGAGCCGCTGAGCGCGTCGACGATGCCGTACACCGCGCCGGTCGCGCCGCCGACGTTCCAGCCGGCAGCGGATGCGACGCTGTCGGACAACGTCGATGTCGACCTCGACCTGACCGGTGACCGCGCCGCGTCGCGGCCGGCGGTCGACGACGAGAGGACGCGGCCGTTCGCCGGTGCCGGGGACACCGTCAACCTCACCGCATCGCGCTACGAGCCGGCGCCGGTCGAGGACCATGCGCTGGATTTCGACCTCGACGAAACGCTCAACAACCCGCCGACCCAGCAGCTGCCCGCAGCCGAGGTGGTCAGCGAAGACGCCGCCAGCGACGGCCTGGACTTCGACCTCAACGCGCTGCCCCCGCACAGCCCACCGGCGCCTCCGGCCGCGGCCGCGTCCGCCGCGTCAGCGGCCAGCGACGGATCGCTGGACTTCGGCGATTTCGGCCGGTCGCGCGACGAACCGGCGCCGTCGATCCTGCCCGGCGACGAAGAAGCCCTGGCCCGCAAGCTCGAACTGGCCGAGGAATTCCGCCAGATCGGCGATCTGGAAGGCGCGCGCGATTTGCTCGAAGAGGTCGTCGCCAAGTCCGAAGGCGTGCTGCGCAGCAAGGCCCAGGGCATGCTCGACGGGCTTGGCTGACCGCGGCGATCGGCTGGCCCCGCCAGCGCCGGGCGCCACGCCCGGGGGAGGGGCAGGCCCGCCGGATGCCAGCCCGCCCGGGCGCATCGCTCTCGGCGTGGCCTACCGCGGTGTGGCCTATCACGGCTGGCAGTCGCAGCCTGACGGCCAGACGGTGCAGGATCATCTTGAAGCCGCGTTGTCGGCCTTCGCCGCGCAGCCTGTTGCCACCGTCTGCGCCGGGCGCACCGATGCCGGCGTGCACGCGCTGAACCAGGTCGTGCATGTCGATGCGCCGGTGCAGCGCGACAGCGCGTCGTGGGTCCGCGGCACGAACCGGTTTCTGCCTGCCGACATCGCGGTGCAGTGGTGCCAGCCGGTCGTCGCCGGCTTTCATGCCCGCAACAGCGCGCGCGGCCGGCGCTACCGCTTCCTGGTGCTCGAGTCGCCGGTGCGCCCGGCGCTGGAGCAGGGGGTCTGTGGCTGGGTCTTCAGGCGGCTTGACGGCGACGCGATGCGCGAGGCCGCCGCGGGCCTGATCGGCACCCACGACTTCAGCGCCTTCCGGGCGGCCGACTGCCAGTCGCCGACACCCGTGAAGACCCTGCGGGCGATCGACATCGACCAGCGGGGCCCGGCGATGGCACGCTACTGGCGCTTCGACTTCGATGCCAACGCCTTCCTGCACCACATGGTGCGCAACCTGGTGGGCTGCCTGCTCGCGGTGGGCAGCGGGCGCCGGCCGGTGGGCTGGATGGCGGAGGTGCTGGCGGCCAAGGACCGGGCGCGGGCCGCGCCGACCTTTCCCGCCGCCGGCCTGTACTTCGTCGGCCCGTACTACGATGTTCGGCACGCCATTCCCGGCCACACGCCGGCGATGGACTGGATCCCCTGACCCGCCGCCCGCCCGCGGCGTTGCCCACGCCCGCCATGCCCCGAACCCGCATCAAGATCTGTGGCCTGACCCGCGAAGCCGACGTTGCCGACGCGCTGGACGCCGGCGCCGACGCGCTGGGCTTCGTGCTGTGGCCCGGCAGCCCGCGCCACGTGACGCTGCAACGCGCCGCTGCGCTGGCCGCCGGCCTGCCGCCGTTCGTCACCCCGGTGCTGCTGTTCGTCAACGCCAGCCCCGACGAGTTGCACGACGCCACGCAGGCGCTGCCGCAAGCCCTGCTGCAATTCCACGGCGAGGAGACCCCCGCGCAGTGCCGCGCCGTTGGCCGGCCGTGGATCCGCGCGGCACGCATGGCCGAGAACGGGGCCGTCGCCGGCGCTGACGCGAAGCTCGATTTGCTAGACTTCGCGGCTCGTTTCCAAGGTGCTCAGGCCCTGCTGCTCGACGCCCACGTGGCGGGTTACGGCGGGGCGGGAAAGGTCTTCGATTGGTCACTGCTGCCACCAAGCGTGCCCCTTCCGCTCGTTTTGTCTGGTGGGTTACATCCTGCCAACGTGATCGATGGGGTGCTTCGCGTCCGGCCCTGGGCCGTTGACGTGAGC
This sequence comes from Burkholderiales bacterium, assembly GCA_031359905.1. Taxonomy (GTDB): domain Bacteria; phylum Pseudomonadota; class Gammaproteobacteria; order Burkholderiales; family Burkholderiaceae_C; genus Rubrivivax. Next base: position 5,116 of record JANMAP010000021.1, read on the forward strand.
TCCGGCGTGGAAGTCAGCAAGGGCGTCAAGGACGCCGTGCTGATGCGCCGGTTCTGCCAGGCAGTGCGCGAGGCCGACGCGCGTCTCGCCGCCGGCGCCTGAAGACCCCATCGAGCAGCGAGACCAAGCAGATGCTGAACTACCAACAACCGGATGCCCGTGGGCACTTCGGACCCTACGGCGGCACCTTCGTCGCCGAGACCCTGATCCACGCGCTGCACGACCTCGAAGCGGCCTACGCGACGTACCGCGTCGACCCCGAGTTTCAGGCCGAATTCCGCCACGAGCTGAAGCACTTCGTCGGCCGCCCGAGCCCGATCTACCACGCTGCGCGCACCAGCCGCGAGATCGGCGGCGCGCAGATCCACTTCAAGCGCGAAGACCTGAACCACACCGGCGCGCACAAGATCAACAACACCATCGGCCAGGCGCTGATGGCGCGGCGCATGGGCAAGAAGCGGATCATTGCCGAGACCGGCGCCGGCCAGCACGGCGTGGCCACCGCGACGATCTGCGCCCGCTACGGCATGGACTGCGTGGTCTACATGGGCAGCGAAGACGTCAAGCGCCAGAGCCCCAACGTCTACCGCATGCACCTGCTCGGCGCGACCGTGGTGCCGGTCGACAGCGGCAGCCGGACCCTGAAGGACGCGCTGAACGAAGCCCTGCGCGACTGGGTCACCAACGTCGAGAGCACCTTCTACATCATCGGCACCGTCGCCGGCCCGCACCCCTACCCGACGCTGGTGCGCGACTTCCAGAGCGTGATCGGCGAGGAATGCCTGTGGCAGATGCCCGAGCAGACCGGCGGCCAGCCCGACGCGGTGATCGCCTGCGTCGGCGGCGGCAGCAACGCGATGGGCATCTTCTATCCGTACATCGCGCATGAAGGCACACGGCTGATCGGGGTCGAGGCGGCGGGCGAGGGCCTGCACACCGGCAAGCACGCGGCGTCGCTGTCGGCAGGCACCCCCGGGGTGTTGCACGGCAACCGCACCTACCTGCTGCAGGACGACAACGGGCAGATCACCGAAACGCATTCGATCTCGGCGGGCCTGGACTACCCCGGCGTCGGCCCCGAGCACGCCTACCTGAAGGACATCGGCCGCGCCGAATACGTCGCCATCACCGACGACGAAGCGCTGAAGGCCTTCCATCACCTGTGCCGCACCGAAGGCATCATCCCGGCGCTCGAATCCAGCCATGCGGTGGCCTACGCGATGAAGCTGGCGGCGACGATGCGGCCCGACCAGCACTTGTTGGTCAACCTGAGCGGGCGCGGCGACAAGGACATCGGCACGGTGGCCGATTTGTCGGGCGCCGAATTCTTCTGCCGGCCGTCGTGTCGCGGGCAGAGCGTCAAGGGCGGCGCGCAGGCGGCCGAGGTGAAGCGATGATCGCCGCCCGGTCAGCCAAGGATCGCGCCCCCGCGCCGCGCCGGCGCGCAGTGGCAAGGGGACGGCCATGAGCCGCATTCAAGCCGTCATGGCGGCGCTCCAGCGCGATGGCCGCAAGGCACTGATCCCCTACGTCACCTGCGGCGACCCCTTCGCCGACGCCACGCCACAGATCCTGCAGGCACTGGCCGACGGCGGCGCCGACATCATCGAGCTCGGCGTGCCGTTTTCCGACCCGATGGCCGACGGCCCGGTGATCCAGAAAGCCAGCGAGCGGGCGCTGGCGCGCGGCATCGGCCTGCCGCAGGTGCTGGCCGCGGTGCGCGCCTTCCGCGCCGGCAACGCGCACACGCCCGTGGTGCTGATGGGCTATGCCAACCCGGTCGAGCGCTACGACCAGCGCGCCGGCCGACCAGCCGGCGACAGCGCCTTCATCCGCGATGCCGCTGCGTCCGGTGTCGACGGCGTGCTGGTCGTCGACTACCCGCCCGATGAATGCGAGGCCTTCGCCGCACAGCTCTAGGCCGCCGGGCTGGACCTGATCTTCCTGCTCGCGCCGACCAGCACCGACCA
>JANMAP010000024.1:0-1629 GCA_031359905.1 Burkholderiales bacterium
ATTATGCCATGGCCCCCTGGCGCCAGACCGCCCTGCCGCCGCTGATCTGGTCAAGTTCGGCCAGCAGCTTGTCATGGGCCTGAAGTTCCGCGTCGCTGGCCTCGATGACGGGGAGATCGAAGGCCGCGAGGTCGATGGCGATGAGTTGGTGGTCGGCGCGCCGCTCGTCGCTGGCGTCGATGACCAGCGAGTCCTGGCCGCGCGTCATGCGCACGTAAACCTCGGCCAGCAGCCCGGCGTCGAGCAGCGCGCCATGCAGGTCGCGGCCGCTGTTGTCGACTTCCAGGCGCTTGCACAGCGCGTCCAGCGAATTGCTCTTCCCCGGAAACATCTCGCGGGCCATCAGCAGGCTGTCGGTGATGTGCGCGGCGTGCGCGGACAGGCGCGGCAGCCCCAGGCGGGTGAATTCGGCATCGAGGAACGCGGCGTCGAAGGCGGCGTTGTGGATCACCACCTCGGCGTCCTTGACGAATTCGATGATCTCGGCTGCCACCGCGGCGAACGAGGGCTTGTCGGCGAGGAATTCGTCGGTGATGCCGTGGATGCGCACGGCGTCGGGATGGCTGCTGCGTTGCGGGTTGACGTAATGGTGCAGGGTGCGCCCGGAATAGCGCCGGTGATCCATCTCGATGCAGCCGATCTCGACAATGCGGTCGCCGGCGTCGGCCGACAGCCCGGTGGTCTCGGTGTCCAGGAAGACCTGTCTCATGCGGTGATTCCCGATGCGTGCTGCCGTCCCTGCCACCACCACAGTGCCGCGCCGCCGGCGATCATCGGAACGCACAGCCACTGGCCCATGCTCATGTTCAGCGCCAGCAGGCCGAGGAAGCTGTCGGGCTCGCGAAAGTACTCGGCGATGAAGCGGAACACGCCGTAGCCGAAGACGAAGGCCGCGCCGACCTGGCCGCGCGCGCGTTCGCGGGAGCTGTACCACCACAGCAGCGCGAACAGCAAGAGGCCTTCGAGCGCGAACTGGTACAGCTGCGAAGGATGCCGCGGCACCGCCGTGCCGCTTTGCGGGAAGACCATTGCCCAGGGCAAGGACGCCGGCGCTTCGCGTCCCCACAGCTCGCCGTTGATGAAGTTGCCGATGCGGCCCGATGCGAGGCCGGTGGGCACGCAGGGCGCGATCACGTCGAGCACTTCGAGGAACGGGCGGCGGCGTGAGCGCGCAAAAAGCAGCATCGCCAGCATCACCCCGATCAGTCCGCCGTGGAACGACATGCCGCCCTTCCAGACCATCAAGATTTCCAGCGGGTTGGCCAGGTATTGCCCGGGTTTGTAGAACAGCGCATAGCCGACGCGCCCGCCGATGACGACGCCGAGCACGCCATAGAACAGCAGATCTTCGACATCGCGCCGCGCCCAGCCGGCAGCCGCAAAGTGCGGCAGCTGCACGCGCCGGCCGGCCAGCCACAGGAACAGACCGAAGGCGACCAGATAGGTCAGGCCGTACCAATGGATCTGCACCGGGCCGATCGCGAAGGCCACGGGGTCGAACTGGGGATGCACAAGCATCGGTCGGGGCTCCTTGAGGACCGGGCGATTGTCCACGCGTCGTGGTGCCGGCCCGCCGCCGCGGCTCGATAAACTCGCGCATTCCCCAGGGAGCCCCAGGAGACACCCGCA
>JANMAP010000042.1:0-1549 GCA_031359905.1 Burkholderiales bacterium
GCCGTGGCGAACGCGAGCCGCGCCTTCGGCGCCATGTCGTGGATCAGCTGAGCCATCGCGCGGCCTTCGTCTAGACCACCGGCCGCATCCTCGAACACGATCACCGGCTGGGTGTTGCCGCATGGGTTGCCGGGGCCGGGCAGGTCGCAGCTGGCGATGTCCTGCGCCTCGCGAATCGTGAGCGGGGCACCGCTGGCAAAGGTCTGGGCCAGGTTGTACGAGTCGGACAACACGCCGATGCTGATGCCGGTGCCGTTCAGGGTACCGGGCAGTTGGTCGACGCGGTGCTGCAGCACGCCTTGCTGAGTGGTGGCGCCGACGTTTCTGGCGGGGCGCTGCACCGCATGCACTGCCGAGACGCCACGCAGCTTGGCCAGCGCGACCAGCGCTCCTTCGGGCACGAAGCCTTCGATGACGCCGGCGCGGTACTTGCGGTCTTCGGCTGCGATCTTGAAGCCGGGCACGGCGCCAACCGCCGCACGCACACTGTCGTAGCCGAACTGGCCGTCGACAACCACGTTGACGAGCACACGATTACTCTCGTCACGCAGCATCGTGATGTCGTCGATTGTCAGCATTTCCGGATTTGCCGCCGCGCTGGCGGAGCGCTGCCTCGCCATCGCACTGCCCGGGTTCTTGCTCGCCATGTGGCGGGCAGCGACCTCGCCGAGACCGGCGCCGAGGTTGGCAGGGAGTGGGCCCGCGTGCGCGGACCCGACCACCACCAGCAACACGCCGATGGGCCAGACGCGCGCTGCGAAGCTGTGCAACGCGTCTTGGGATGCATTGATCTTTTTCATCGAAGAAGCTTTCTCTGAAATGTCGATGGACGAGGCCGGGAGCTGTTCGCGCACTGCGCGGCGCGCCCGAACCGCGAAGGGTCTCAGGCGGCGGTGGCGGTGGCAACACCGCGCCGGCGACGCGCGACGAGCGCGAGCAGCGCGCCGCCTGCCAGCAGCAGCGCGTTGGTGGCGGGCTCGGGGATCGCGGCAACGCCGGTCAGCGTGATGTCGTAGGCACCGAAGTTGTCGGCGAAGTACCCGTCATCGACGAATTGCCCGAGAACTGCCGGCTGCAGCCCGGACGCCGGCCCACGCAGACCGGTGAACGGACCGGTGGCAAAGAGAACCTCGCCGTTGATGTTGGCTGGGCTGTAGCCGGAACCGGCCACGCCGAGCAGGTAGCGGCCCGCGGCGAGCGAGCCGAAGCTGCCTGAGGGCAGGGTAGAGGCCAACGAGGAGGCGCCATCGTCATTCAGGAAAATCGGCGCGCCGGACAACGTCAGCAGGAACAGCTGCGTGTCGAGGGACCCGGTGGTCGCGTTCACGGTGGTTGCCGAGAAGGCGCCCGGGTTGGCGAGGTCGATGATGTACAGATCGGCGTCGGTTTCGTTGACCAGCGAGCCGAAGATGTCGGTCAGCGCACCCGGCGTGCCCGCACCGACCTGCGCCGTGCCCTGGGTCTGCCCCGCATCGCCAATTTCGGTGAAATCGACGGCATGGCTCGGCATCGAGGCAAGGCCGGCGCTCATGGCACAGGCGAGCGCCAG
>JANMAP010000069.1:0-10024 GCA_031359905.1 Burkholderiales bacterium
CATCGGCATGACCACGTACTTGAAGCTCGCGTTGTCCGGAATGGTCAGCAGCGCCGAGCTATTGCCGTCGGCCAGCTCCACCTTCACCATGTCCTGTGTCATGTTGGCCAGTGCGTCGATCAGGTAGGTCACGTTGAAGCCGATCTCGATGGCGTCGCCGGCGTAATCAATCTCGAGTTCTTCCTTGGCTTCTTCCTGCTCGGCATTGCTCGACGCGATGCGCAACGTGCCCGGCTCGATGTTGACGCGCACACCCTTGAACTTGTCGCTGGTCAGGATCGCGGCGCGCTGCAGGCAAGCCAGCAGCGGTGCACGACCCACCACGATGGCATTCTTGTGGTTCTTCGGAATCACGCGGTTGTAGTCGGGGAACTTGCCTTCGACCAACTTGGTGACGAACTCCATGCCCGAGAAGCCGAACTTGGCCTGGTTGTTGGCGAAGCGCATGTCGATGGCGGTATCTTCGTCGCGCAGCAGGCGCTGCAGTTCGAGCACCGTCTTGCGCGGCAGGATAACTTCCTGCTTGCTCGGCACATCGGTTGCCAAGGTGCTCTGCGCCAGCGCCAGGCGATGCCCGTCGGTGGCCACCAGCGTCAAGGTGCGGCCTTCGGCGATGAAGAGGATGCCGTTGAGGTAGTAGCGGATGTCGTGAACCGCCATCGCGAAGTGCACCTGGTTGACGAGCTGGCGCAGGGTTTTCTGCGGCACCGAGAAGGTGGGTCCGAACTCGACGCTTTCGTTGACCAGCGGAAAGTCGTCCGCGGGCAATGTCTGCAGCGTGAAACGGCTCTTGCCCCCTTGCAGCGTCAGCTTGTTCTGCGCTGCGCTCAGCGACACCACCTGTTCGGCCGGCAACGCGCGCAGGATGTCGATCAACTTGCGCGCGCCGACGGTGGTGCTGAAAGTCCCGGCATCACCACCCAGCGTGGCCTGGGTGCGCACCTGGATTTCCAGATCGCTCGTCGTGAACTCGATCTCGCCACCGTTCTTGCGCAGCAGCACGTTCGCGAGGATCGGCAGGGTGTGCCGGCGCTCGACGATCCCTGCCACCGACTGCAGGGCTTCCAGCACCTGTGCTTGTGCTGCCTTCAAGACGATCATGTCTTCCTCTTTTGAAAGGTAGTGGTCGTAGTAGAGACCGGCATCTTCTGGGGACAAGGCCATTTTCGCCTTTTCCATCAAAGGCTTAGCAGGCGGCGAACCCTGTGCGCCCGGCACTGTCGCCGCTGTACGCCATTGGGAACAAGTCGGCGCCGGTCGATCGGCGTGTGGGCAAACTGCAGCTTGTGCTGGTGCTGTCCACAGCCTTTCGCCAGGCTTTGTGCCGGGCTTTGTGCCGTGACACTCAGCCCTTGAGTGTCTGTTCGAGCACGTGCAGCTGCTGGTTCAGTTCCGGGTTGCGGCTGCGTTCCTCGCCGATCTTGCGCACCGCGTGCAGCACCGTGGTGTGGTCGCGGCCGCCAAAGAGTTCGCCGATCTCGGGCAGGCTCTTCTTGGTCATGTCCTTGGCCAGGTACATCGCGATCTGGCGCGGGCGGGCGATCGAGGCCGGGCGCTTCTTGCTGTACATGTCGGCCACCTTGATCTTGTAGAAGTCGGCCACCGTCTTCTGGATGTTCTCCACCGAGATCTGCCGGTTCTGGATCGACAGCAGGTCTTTCAGCGCCTCGCGTGCCAGGGTGATGTTGATGTCCTTGTGGCTGAAGCGGCTGTAGGCCAGCACCTTGCGCAACGCACCTTCGAGCTCGCGCACGTTGGCACGCACGTTTTTGGCGATGAAGAAGGCCACGTCTTCGGGAATCTCCGTACCTTCGGCGATGGCCTTGCGGATCAGGATGGCAACGCGCATCTCGAGCTCGGGGGGCTCGATGGCCACCGTCAGGCCGGCGTCGAAGCGGCTGGTCAGGCGCTCGTCGATGTCGACCAGACCCTTGGGATAGGTGTCGCTGGTCATGATGATGTGCGCCTTCTTGGCCAGCAGCGCTTCGAAGGCGTTGAAGAACTCCTCCTGCGTGCGGTCCTTGCCGGCGAAGAACTGCACGTCGTCGATCAGCAGCAGATCCAGGTTGTGGTACTTGGCCTTCAGCTCGTCGAAGGTCTTGCGCTGGTAGTTCTTGACGACGTCGCTGATGAACTGCTCGGCGTGCAGATACAGCACTCTGGCGTTCGCGTTGTCCTTGAGCAGCGCGTTGCCGACGGCATGCACCAGATGCGTTTTGCCCAGACCGACGCCGCCGTAAATGAAAAGCGGGTTGTACATCGCACCCGGCGCACCGGCGACATGCAACGCTGCGGTTCGGGCCATCTGGTTGGCCCGGCCCGCCACCAGGGTGTCGAAGGTCAGCGCGGTGTTCAGGCGGTGGGTGGTGGCGGCAGGCGGCAACGGTCTGCCCACGCTGCTTGCAACGGGCAGATCGCTGCGCGCCGACCCGGCACCGCCGGGCATGTCGAAGCTCGCCAGGGCATGCGCGGCCTGGCCGTTGCGTTGCTGGTCCTGGCGCATTGCGCCGGCCGGCTGCATGGTGTCGCCCCGCTGGGTCAGCGTCAGCTCCAGGCGCACCGGGTGACCGGCGAGCTCTCCGAGCACCGATTCGATCCGCCTGGCGTACTGGGCGCGGATCCAGTCCAGCTTGAAGCGATTGGGCACCTGCACCGAGACGATTTCGGCCGGTTCGGTTGAAACGGTTGAATCGCTTGAATCCATCGCATCGGTTGATGCGGCGTTGGCCGCGCCCGCCGACATCGTGGCGGCAAGAGGCCGGATCCAGGTGTTGAATTGGTGTTCCGGCAATTCGGCTGCCAGCCGCTCGCAGCCGCGCTGCCATAGATCGACGCTCATTGTGGACATCTTCTTTTGTGAGCCGCCGGAAACCACGTCCCTCGCAGTCGGCGGACCGCAGTTATCCACAGTTTCGGGCAGGGCGTCAAGCCCTGCGCCAGGCCGCAGCTTGTGGTGCAAGTGTTTGACCTGCAAAGGAAATCTTGCTGTAATCGAGGGTTTCCCGGACGCAAAAAGCCGGGCGTTCGATCACACCTTGAAGAGACCGGTTGCCCGGTAACCCTGTCATGAAGCGCACCTATCAGCCCTCGAAGATCCGCCGCGCCCGTACCCACGGTTTCCTGGTGCGCATGAAGACCCGTGGTGGCCGCGCGGTCATCAATGCGCGGCGCGCCAAGGGCCGCAAACGTCTGGCGGTCTGATCAGAGCGGACCACCGAGGCGCGGCCATGATCGGCGGCCTCGTGCAAGCGGCCGATTTTCAGCGGGTGCTGGCCGAGCCGACGCGCTCCCGGAGCGCCCACTTCGCATTGCACCATGTCGCAGACAGACCTTTGGCGCGTCCATGGCCCGTATCGAGGCCAGTTGTCCGAGAGTTATCCACAAGCACTGAACCGGTTTGTCCCCGGCCTGTGGACGACTTCGGCTTTGGAGAAGTGTCTGGTCACTGGATCGGTTGTGTGGTGCCAAAGCGCCACGCCAAGCGGGCGGTCACCCGCAACATGCTGAAGCGTCAAATGCGCAGCGCGTTCGGTCGGCACGCCGGCGACTTGCCGGCGGGCCAATGGCTGGTCCGCCTGCGCGCGCCGTTCAACCCAAAAATTTTCGTGTCGGCCCGTTCGCGCGCCCTGGTCGAGGCGGCGCGCGCCGAACTCGACGGGCTGATGCGGGCCGCCGCCGGCTGACGTCTTGCGTCGCGTGCTGTCCACGTGGGTGGTCACCCTCGGCCGTTGTCTTCAGCTGGCGTTGCTGGGGCTGGTGCGCGGGTACCGTCTGCTGCTCAAGCCCTGGTTGGGCAACGCCTGCCGTTTCGAGCCCACTTGTTCGGCCTATGCGCTGCAGGCCCTGGAGTGCCATGGGGCCTGGCGGGGCAGCGTGTTGACGGGCTGGCGGCTGTTGCGCTGCCAGCCCTGGTGCGCGGGCGGCCACGACCCGGTGCCGACCAACGCTCAGTACTTTTCTGCGCGCGGTCTGCTGACGCACTTTGTGACAGCGGCGGACGACAAGCCGCGCGCCCCGAACCGGAACCGTTCATGACCGATTTTCGCCGCACCGCCCTGTGGGTGATCTTCTCGATGTCCTTGGTCCTGCTCTGGGACGCCTGGAACAAGGACCAAGGCAAACCCTCGATGTTCGGTGGCCCGCAGCCGCGCAGCGCGGCCACCGCCGGGTCCACGCCCGCCACCCCCCCGACACCCGGCGGCAGCGCTGCCGGCACGGGCGTGCCCGCGCCGGTGGCGGGCGGCGCTGCCGGGTCCCCCGCAGCCGCACCAGCGGTCTCGGCGGCGGCAGCTGTTCAGTCCGAACAGGTCACGATCACCACCGACCTCGTCAAGGCCACGTTCGACAGCCAGGGCGGGTCGCTGGTGCGCCTGGAGCTGCTGAACTATCGCGACAGCAACGACCGGCAACAGAACGTCGTGCTGCTCGACCGCAGCGCCAAGCGCACCTACCTGGCGCAGACAGGCCTGATCACGGTCCAGCCTGGAGTCCAGCTGCCCAACCACCTGACCGTGATGAGCGTGGTGCCGGGCGAGCGCAATCTGGCGGCCGGCGCTGCCGAGCTGACGCTGCGTTTCGAATCGCTGCCGGTGGACGGTGTGCAGCTCGCCAAGACCTACACCTTCAAGCGCGGCCAGTACACGCTGGGCGTCAAGCACGAGGTGATCAACCGTTTGGCGGTGCCCGTGTCGCCCCAGCTCTACCTGCAGCTGACGCGGGACGGCAACGCGCCCGAGGGCGAATCGTCGTTCTATTCGACCTTCACCGGGCCGGCGATGTGGACCGACGCCGGGCACTACCAGAAGATCGATTTCAAGGACATCGCTAAAGGCAGCGCGACGCACGAGAAGGCCGCCGACAACGGCTGGGTGGCGATGGCCCAGCACTACTTCACGGCCGCCTGGCTGGTGACGGCGACAGCGCAGCGTGAATTCCGCAGCGCCAAGGTCGGCGACAACCTGTACTCGATCGCGATGGTGTTCCCGATGGGCGAACTGGCTCCGGGTGCCAGCCGGGCGCATGAATCCCTGCTGCTGGCCGGGCCGCAGGAGGAAGACAAGCTGGCGGCGCTGGCCCCGGGGCTCGAACGCGTCAAGGACTACGGCTGGCTGACGCCGCTGTCCAAGCCGCTCTTCTGGCTGCTCAGCAATCTGCACGCGCTGATCGGCAACTGGGGCTGGGCCATCGTCGCGCTGGTGGTGCTGCTGAAGATCGCCTTCTACTGGCTCAACGCCAGCGCCTACCGCAGCATGGCCAAGATGAAGGCGATCACGCCACGCATCAGCGAGATGCGCGAACGGCTGAAGGACAAGCCGCAGCAGATGCAGCAGGAGATGATGAAGATCTACCGCGAGGAGAAGGTCAACCCGCTCGGCGGCTGCCTGCCCATCGTCGTGCAGATGCCCTTCTTCATCGCCTTGTACTGGGTGCTGTTGTCCAGCGTGGAGATGCGCAACGCGCCCTGGATGGGCTGGATCACCGATCTGTCGGACAAGGACCCCTGGTTCATCCTGCCGGTGCTGATGACGGCGTCATCGATGTTCCAGGTCTGGCTCAACCCGACGCCGCCGGACCCGATGCAGGCCCGCATGATGTGGATCATGCCGCTGGCTTTCGGCGTGATGTTCTTCTTCTTCCCCGCCGGCCTGGTGCTGTACTGGCTGACCAACAACCTGCTGTCGATCGCCCAGCAGTGGTTCATCAACAAGCGCCTGGGCGTGCTCGGCAAGTAGCCGTCGCGAGGCCCGCGTGGTGCGATTGCCGCCACGTCGTGAATCCCGCACGGCGCTGGCCGGCCCACGCAAGTCGGGGGCTTGAGTCGCTGGCCGGGTCGGCCGACCATAGCGGCATGCGGGCGACCCGGCCTGAACAAAGCCGGCTCAGGAGATCAGGCGCGATGTGCAGTCGACATCGCGCCGCTCCACCCGCGCCACACATCCGCCGATCGGACCGCCGTCGCCGTTGTCAGTCTCGCGCGGCCGGACAGCCACCCATCGGGCAGCATGAGCCGGCGTGACAGCGCCGCCGCCCGGCCCGGCGACGCCCCCGCCCCGCCGGCCGCCAGCAGCACCGTGCCACTGGGGCGGCACCACGACCCCATCGTGGCCATTGCCAGCGCGCCAGGACGCGGCGCGGTCGGCATCGTGCGGGCTTCTGGGCGCGACCTGTCGACCCTGATTCAGGCCCTGTGCGGGCGGCCATTGCTGCCGCGACACGCCACGCTGCTGCCCTTCCTGGCCGCCGACGGTGCAGCGCCGCTGGACCGCGGCCTGGCGATCCACTTTCCGGCACCGCATTCGTATACAGGCGAAGACGTGCTCGAGCTGCAGGCGCACGGCGGCCCGGTGCTGCTGCGGTTGCTGCTGGCGCGTTGTCTGCAGGCGATGCCGGCTCTGCGGCTGGCTGCGCCCGGCGAGTTCACCGAGCGTGCCTTCCTGAACGACAAGCTCGATCTGGCGCAGGCCGAGGCCGTGGCCGACCTGATCGACGCCAGCACCGAGGCTGCCGCCCGATCGGCAGCGCGTTCGCTGAGTGGTGCCTTCTCGATCGAGGTCGCTCGGCTGGCCGAGCGCATCGTGCGCCTGCGCATGCTCGTCGAGGCAACACTGGATTTTCCGGACGAGGAGATCGACTTTCTCGAACAGGCCCGCGCCGCCGAGCAGCTCGATCAGATCGAGGCCACGCTGCGGACCGCGCTGGCCCGCGCCCGCCAGGGCGCACTGCTGCGCGACGGGCTGCGCGTGGTGCTGGCCGGGCAGCCCAACGTCGGCAAGAGCTCGCTGCTCAACGCCTTGGCCGGCGCCGAGCTGGCCATCGTCACCGCGATGCCGGGCACGACCCGCGACCGGGTCAGCGAGACCATCCAGATCGAAGGCGTGCCGCTGCACATCACCGACACCGCCGGCCTGCGCACGGCGGCTGTCGACGAGGTCGAGCGCATCGGCATCGATCGCAGCTGGCAGGCGATTGGCGGTGCCGATGTGGTGGTCTTCCTGCACGACCTGTCGCGCCGCGGCGATGCGACGTACGAGAGCGCCGAGGCGGCCATCGCCGAACGCCTGCCGCCCGGCGTGCCGTTGCTCGATGTGCACAACAAGGCCGACCTGGCGCACGCCAGTGCCTGGCCGGGCTGGCCGATCTCGGCGCGCACCGGTGAAGGCCTGGACGCGCTGCGTCAGGCCTTGCTGCAACAGGCCGGCTGGCAGGCCGCGCCCGAAGGGCTGTACATCGCACGCACCCGCCACGTGCAGGCGCTGCGCCGGACGCTGGCTCATGTGCAGCAGGCGCAAGCCCAGGCGGTGCGGCGCGACAGCGCGCTGGAGCTGCTGGCCGAAGAGCTGCGCCTGGCGCACCGCGCGTTGGGCGAGATCACCGGCGAGTTCAGCAACGACGATTTGTTGGGGGAGATCTTCGGCCGCTTCTGCATTGGGAAGTGAAGTGACCGGCCCAGGCGCTTCGGCTTCAGAAGGCATCAAGAGCCGACATCACGCCGCGCTCACGCCGCCGCGCCGCCCCGAGGTCCGTTTGCTGCTGTGCCCGCTGTACCCGCTGTAAGGGACTGCCGCGCGGCACGACTGCACAAGCGATGGCATCCGAGTTTTTCCTGCAGCGCAGCAGTTCCCCGAGGCGGCAGCGCCCGGCTACGCGGCATTCCCGATGACGTTGCCTCGGTTCTTGCCGCCCCTGTCGCTGGGCCAGCGTCTGGCCCGCTTCCTGGCCCAGCCCCACCACGAACACGGCACCTCGGTGCCGGCAGATCCGTCGTTGCTGCAGCGCTGCCTGCGGCAAGGCGACGTGCTGCTGGTGGAGGGCCACAGCCGCGTCAGCACGGCGATCAAGTACCTGACGCAATCGACGTGGTCGCATGCCGCGCTGTACGTCGGGCCGATGGCGGCGCCGGGCGAGCCCTGCTTCGTCGAGGCCGACATGGTCGACGGCGTGCGCGCGGTGCCGCTGGCGCAATACGCGGGGTTGCATGCGCGCATTTGCCGGCCGGCCAGCCTGTCGGCTGCCGATGCGGCGCGCGTTGCTGCCCATGCGCTGGCCCGCGTCGGTCAGCGCTACGACCTGCGCAACGTGGTCGACCTGGCACGCTGGCTGTTTCCGACGCCGCCGGTGCCGGAGCGTTGGCGGCGCCGGCTGATCGTGCTCGGCAGTGGCGACCCGACACGGGCCATCTGCTCGACGCTGATCGCGCAGGCCTTCGAAGCGGTGCGCTACCCGATCCTGCCGATCGTCGAGCAGCGCCCGCGCGGCGACCCGCTGTGCCCGGCCTGTGTCGACGAGATCCTGCACGTGCGCCACCACAGCCTGTACGTGCCGCGCGACTTCGACGTGTCACCGTATTTCGAGGTCGTCAAGCCGACGCTGGCCTGCGGTTTCGACCACCAGTCGCTGCGCTGGCACGAAGCGGTGGTGTCGATCCGCGGCCCTTGAAGCAGCGAACGAGCGCGAGTGGCCCGGCGGGTGCGCGCGACGACAGTCGGCTGTCGTTCCTGATGCATTGATGTGCAGGGGGAGCCCGCCCAGATGAACACATCGCCCCGGAAAGCATCGCCCTGGCAGCCTGCGACACAGCCATCCGCGGGTGCGCTGGCCCCGTGATTTCCCGTACATCCGACAGGGGGGCGCTGCCGTATGCCCAGGGCATGGGACGGCGGGTGCCGGCCTTTGGGGGGAAGACATGCGCGCGCATCGGGATTCATGGGTTGCCGCCTCGCGCTTCGGCGCGTTGGCGCTGGTCTTCGTGGGGTCGGCGCAGGCTGCGCCAAGCGCTCTCGACTCGTTCAACGTCGGCCCGCGCGAGGCGTCGGTGTCGGGACTGTCGTCGGGCGGCTACATGGCGCAGCAGTTTCACGTCGCCTACTCGGGCTCGCTGCGCGGAGCGGGGATCCTGGCCGGCGGTCCGTTCTACTGCGCCAAAGGCAATGTCGGCACGGCGCTGACCGACTGCACCACGCCGACGCTGCTCAACCCGCCGGACGTCGGCTACTCGATCCGCGTGACGGAGGACTACGCGGCGGCAGCGGCCATCGATGCGCCGGGCAACCTGGCGACCAGCCGCGTCTGGCTGTTCTCGGGCAGCAACGACCGGACGGTCTACCCGATCGTGATGGACCGGCTGTTCGAGTACTACCTTCGCTATGTCCCGAGCAGCGCGATCGCCTACGAGAAAAGCGTGCCGGCCGCGCATTCGATGGTCACCGACGACTACGGATTCGCCTGCGATCACGTCGGCGACGGGAACAACCCGGCCGACAACTACATCAACAACTGCGGCTATGACGCCGCCGGCCGGCTGCTGGCCCACCTCCACGGCCCCTTGAAGGCCGCCAGCGCGAAGCTGACCGGCTCGCTGGTCGCCTTCCGCCAGGACGAGTTCATCGCCGATCCCACCAGCCACAGCATGGACACCACCGGTTATGCCTACGTGCCGCTGGCCTGCGACGCGGGCAAGCCGTGCAAGGTGCATGTCGCGTTCCACGGCTGCCAGCAGTACCCGGCACGCATCGGCGATGCGTTCTATCGCCATGCTGGCTACAACAAGTGGGCCGATGCCAACGCGATCATCGTGCTCTACCCGCAGACCATCGCCAGCCCGGTGCCACCGGTCTACAACCCCAAGGGCTGCTGGGACTGGTGGGGCTACGACGACGCCAACTACGCAACCCAGCAGGGGCGCCAGATGCGCGCCGTGAAGGCGATGATCGACCGCGTCGCTGGCGGCTACGACGCCTCGGCACCGGCCGCACCGACCCAGTTGCGCACCACGGCGGTGACCGATCACAGCGTGTCGCTGCGCTGGGACGAGAGCCGCGGGCCGCGCCTGGCCGGCTACCGCGTCTATTACGCCGCTTCCGGCAGCACAAACTATGTCCTCGCCGGCTCGACCGATCGCGGCGAAGGCGTCGTCTCCGGGCTCGCGTCGGGAACGACCTATTCGTTCGTGGTGCGGGCGGTCAACCGCCTCGCAGTCGAAAGCCCGAATTCGAGCCGGACGCCGGCCACCACCAGCGGCTTGCCC
>JANMAP010000120.1:0-7020 GCA_031359905.1 Burkholderiales bacterium
TTCGAGACCCTGCCGCGGGTCGAGATGGACGAGCGCGTCGAGTGGGCCCTGAAGAAGGCCGCGCTGTGGAACGAGGTCAAGGAAAAGCTTAACCAGAGCGGCGCCAGCCTGTCGGGTGGCCAGCAGCAGCGGCTGTGCATCGCGCGCGGCATCGCCATCAAGCCCGAAGTGCTGCTGCTCGACGAACCCTGCTCGGCGCTGGACCCGATCTCCACCGGCAAGATCGAGGAGCTGATCCACGAATTGAAGGCCGACTACACGGTGGTCATGGTGACCCACAACATGCAGCAGGCAGCGCGCTGCAGCGACTACACGGCCTACATGTATCTCGGCGACCTGGTCGAATTCGGGCCCACCGGTGAAGTCTTCATGCGGCCGCAGAAGAAGGATACTGAGGACTACATCACCGGGAGATTCGGCTGAGGCCGGATGGGGTCAACATGTCCGACAAGCATCTTTCAACCCAGTTCGACGCCGAACTCAGCGGCATTTCCAACCGTGTGCTCGAGATGGGCGGTCTGGTGGAATCGCAGGTCGCGCAAGCGCTTTACGCGCTGGTGAACTTCAGCGATCCGACCGCCGCCCAGGTGCTGCAGCAGGAAGAGCGCGTCAACCAGATGGAAGTCGAGATCGACCGCGATCTGTCGGCCATCATCGCGCGCCGCCAGCCCACCGCCCGCGACCTGCGCCTGTTGATCGCCGTCAGCAAGACCATCGCCAACCTGGAACGGGTGGGCGACGAGGCGGCACGCATCGCGCGCACGGTGCAGCGGTTGATCAACACCGGCGTGTCGTCGCGCATGCGCCTGCCGGTCTCGGATCTGACCTTCGAAGCCGACCTGGCCATCGCCCAATTACGCAAGGCGCTGGACGCTTTTGCGCGCCTGGACACCGGCATGGCGCTGGAAGTACTCAAGCAGGACGACCAGATCGACCAGGAATTCGATGGCCTGCTGCGCAAGCTGATCACCTACATGATGGAAGACCCGCGGACGATTTCGGCCAGCATCGACCTGGTGTTCGTGGCCAAGGCGATCGAGCGTGTCGGCGACCACGCCAAGAACCTCGCCGAGGCCATCATCTACGTCGTCAAGGGCACCGACGTGCGTCACCACAGCATGGAGGCGGTCGAGAACGCCGTGCGTTGAGGCCGCCCCTGCTGGAGCGCACTGTGCTGAGCCGCATCCTCGTCGTCGAGGACGAGCCTGCGATCGCCGAGCTGATCAGCCTCAACCTGCGTCACGCGGGCTTTGCAGTCCAACTGGCGGCGTGCGCTGATGAGGCCCAGGCGTTGATTGACGCCGCGTTGCCCGAACTGGTGATCCTGGACTGGATGCTCCCCGGCCAGAGCGGATTGCAGTTGGCCCGCCGCTGGCGCAGCGATTCGCGCACCCGCGACCTGCCGGTGATCATGCTGACGGCGCGCGCCGAAGAGGCCGACAAGATTGCCGGCCTTGACGCGGGTGCCGACGACTACCTGGTGAAGCCGTTCTCGGCAAACGAATTGCTGGCACGCATCCGCGCGGTGCTGCGCCGCAGGGCGCCCGAAGCACTGGACAGCGCGGTCGAAGTGCCCCCGCTGCGTCTGGATCCGGCCACCCGACGGGTCTTCGGCAACGGCATCGAGCTCAAGCTCGGTCCGACCGAGTTCAGGCTGCTGCACTTCCTGATGGCGCACGCCGAGCGCGTGCACAGTCGTGCGCAGTTGCTCGACCGGGTGTGGGGCGACCATGTGTTCATCGAAGAACGCACCATCGATGTCCATGTCAAGCGTTTGCGCGAGGCCCTGCAACCGGCCGGCTGTGCGGCGATGCTCGAGACCGTGCGCGGTGCCGGCTACCGCATGGCGCGGCCCGCGGCGCGTGACGGCGGCATGCGCGGTCGCTGAGGCATCCATGGGGAGGCGGTCGTGAGCTGGCTGTGGTTGCGCCTGGTCGCCGCGCTGCTGGCCGCGGTCGCCGGCGGGCTGATCGGTGGGCTCGCCGAAGGCGCTGCGCAGCGCACGCTGTGGTTTCCCCTGTTCGGCGCCGGCCTGGGCGTGATGCTTGTGGTGTTACTCGACGCGCTGCGCGGCGAGCGCCTGATGCACTGGCTGCGCGGACCGCAATCCGGCGCCGCCCCACGCGATGCGGGCTTCTGGGGCGAACTCGGTTATCGCATCGAGCGTGCGATGCGCCAGCGCGAAAGCGAAGTGGCCGGCGAGCGCGTGCGGCTGGCGCAATTCCTGTCGGCGATCGAGGCCTCGCCCAACGGCGTGATGATGCTCGACGGCCAGGACCGCATCGACTGGTGCAACAGCGTCGGCGCCGAACATTTTGGCCTGGACCCGCAGCGCGACCGGCTGCAGCGCGTCACCAACCTCGTGCGCTCGCCGGCCTTTGTCGCCTACCTGCAGGAAGGCCGCTTCGGCGAGCCGGTCAGCTTCACCGGGCCGAACGGGCGCAACAGCCTGTCGGTGATCGTGCGTCCTTATGGCGACGGCATGAAGCTGGTGCTGTCGCAGGACGTCACCGAGCGCGAACGCGCCGAGGCCATGCGCCGCGACTTCGTGGCCAATGTCTCGCACGAGATCCGCACCCCGCTGACGGTGCTGTCTGGATTCGTCGAGACTCTGGCCCGCCTGCCCTTGTCCGAGGCCGAGCGCCAGCGCGTGCTGCTGCTGATGGATCAGCAGGCGCAACGCATGCAGGCGCTGGTCGGCGACCTGCTGATCCTGGCCCAACTCGAAGGCAGCCCGCGCCCGCTGACCGATCGCTGGCTGTCGGTGGCCACGCTGATGCAGCGCGCGCAGGCCGACGCGGCGGCGCTGTCGGCGGGCCGCCACACGCTGCAGGTGCAAGGCGGCGACGACGCCGAGGTCGCCGGCAGCGACAGCGAACTGCTTAGCGCCATCGGCAACCTGGTCAACAATGCGGTCCGCTACACCCCCGAGGGCGGGCGTATCGAACTGCAGTGGGTTTGGCGCCCGGGTGGCGGCGCGGAGATCGTCGTCACCGACAGCGGCGTGGGCATCGCGCGCGAGCACCTGCCGCGCCTGACCGAGCGCTTTTACCGCGTCGACAGCAGCCGGGCTCGCGATACCGGTGGCACCGGCCTGGGCCTGGCGATCGTCAAGCATGTGGCGCAGCGCCACGGCGGCGAGATCGACATCCAGAGCGAACCCGGCAAGGGCTCTCGGTTCAAGCTGGTGCTGCCGGCGCTGCGGGTGCGGCACTGCCCGGTGGCGGCGCCGGCGACGGTGTCGAACGCGGGCTGATGCGCCGGTAGACCAGGGTCGCTTCGTCGCGGTCGGTCGGGCGGCTGACCTCGGCCAGCGGCTCCCAGCCGGCCGGTGTGGCCGGGCGCGGCGGCTGCTTGCTCAACTGCAGCAGGATCGTGCAATCGCCTGCCGCTGCCGTTTTGCGGGCGTCGACGCGCCAACGTCCCAGGTGCTCCAGCGCGGCCACGGTGGCGGGGGTGAAGTCGGGCGCGGCGATGCACGCCCCGGCGGGGACGTGGCGCGCCAGGCGCACCACCAGCGGTCGGGCGCTGCGCGCGTAGTCGAGCAGCGGCAGCCACAGCGTCATCAGCAGCAGCCAGCACAAGGCCACACCGCCGGCCGGCAGCACCAGGCTCTTCCACAGCGCTTCGCGGTGGCGACCACTGCGCCAGCGCACCAGCGCCACCCAGGCAGCGCTGCCGGCCAGGGCCAGCAACAGTGCGAAGACCGAGAACTGTGGCTCGAACCCCGGCGCCAGCCGTGCCACGTTGGCTGCCGGCTTGGCCGGCACACCAGTCTGCAGCGACAGGTAGATGACCCAGATGGTGATCGCACAGAGGGTGAAGAAGAACATCGAGAACCAGTCGATGGCGGCACTCGCGCCGCGCTTGAGCGTCGGCAGCGCAAAGGCGGCCAGCACGGCCATGCCCGGCAGACCGAGCATCAGCGCGCGGTCCGACCCGGCCATCGCCAGGTTGCCGGCCAGCCCCGTCAGCGCGCAGACCAGCGGCACGGCGATGTGCCGGTGCGACAACTGCCGGCGCCAGCGCCACAGTGTCCACACCACGAGCGGCCAGGCGGGCCAGAGGAACCAGGCCCACTGGCGGGCCAGCGCCGGCAGGTCGGCCACCAGCAAGGGCGTGGCGCGCCAGCGCCAGGTGCCCATGGCCCAGGCCAGCAACACCGCCAGCGCCGTGGCCACGCCGACCCATGGGGCGTAGGCCTTGACCTGTTGCAGGCGCGAGCGGCTGCAGACCAGCAGGCCCCCCAGGCCGGCTGTCAGCGCCATGCTCGGCGCGCCGCTGCCGGCCAGCAGGGGCAGGGCGGCCAGCACCGCCAGCCGCGCCTGTGTGGCACGGTAAGGCGCGGCAGCCAGCGCGTACATGAACAGGCTGGCGGCAAACAGCTGCGCCAGTTCCGGTGTGGTCTCGTGCCCCAGTTGCAGCAGGCCGAGCGTGGCCATCAGGGCCAGCAGTGCGCCGTCGGCCATTGCCCGGGCGTAGTCGATCGGGTCGGCCTCGCCGCCGAAAGCGAACGGGACGGGCTGGGCGGCCTCGGTCCGCGCCAGGTGCAATGTGGTGTACCAGACCAGCGCCAGGGCCAACGCCAGCAGCAGGGCGAAAGGAATGCGCGCTGCGACCGCGGCGTCCAGACCGGGTGCGAGCAGGCTGATGAACCCGGCGCCCAGCCAGTGGGGCAACAGCGCGGTGTCGCCGGGCACGCCGCCGAGTAGCGGCGCCCACCACGAGGTGCGGCCCTCGGCCATCGCCACCATCTGGCCGAACGCGGCGATGTCGGCATTGCGCCAGGGGTCGCGGCCGAACAGTCCGGGCAGCACATACGCAGCGCACAGCAGCAGCAGCGGGATGCGCGGCATGCGGCGCGCGCCGCGCACGGTGACGAGTGCAGGATTGGGGCTGTTCACGCGGGGCGATGCTAGCCTGGAAGCCGCAATTCGCTTGCCGCCGAAAGCCTGCTCAAGACGGGCGACGGAGGCGCCGGGTCAGGACAAGAAAAAAGGCAGCCGGAGCTGCCTGTGATGAAAAAGGCAGCCGAGGCTGCCTGTTCTTCATGGTCCTGCAAGGACGCCCGGATCACTTCTTGCCGGTGAGGTGGGCGAACTTGGTGCGGAACTTGTCGACACGGCCGCCGAGGTTGTCGATGCTCTTCTGCGTGCCGGTGTAGAACGGATGCGTTTCGCTGGTGCTTTCCAGCTTCATCAGCGGCAGCTCACGGCCGTCTTCCATCTTGATGGTTTCCTTCGTCTGCAGGCAGCTGCGGGTGACGAACTTGAAACCGTTGCCCAGGTCCTGGAAACAGACCTCGCGGTAGCTGGGGTGGATGCCTTCTTTCATGGGGTGCCTCGTTGCCTGGTTGGTGTGGGCAGCCACGTCGAACGGCTCGACGCACTTTCCCGGGCGGAAAACCGCAAAGTATAGCTTTCGGTCGATTCACCCACCGCGGCGCATCATGTCGAAGAAGTCGTGGTTGTTCTTCGTCGCCTTCATCTTCTCGAGGATGAACTCCATCGCCTCGATCTCGTCCATCGGATAGAGCAGCTTGCGCAGGATCCAGGTCTTCTGCAGGATCTCGGGCTTGAGCAGCAACTCTTCGCGCCGGGTGCCGCTCTTGTTGATCAGGATCGACGGGTAGACACGCTTCTCGGCCATCCGCCGGTCGAGGTGGATCTCGCAGTTGCCGGTACCCTTGAATTCCTCGTAGATGACCTCGTCCATCTTCGATCCGGTGTCGATCAAGGCGGTGCCGATGATGGTCAGCGAGCCGCCTTCCTCGACGTTGCGCGCAGCGCCGAAGAAGCGCTTGGGCCGCTGCAGCGCGTTGGCGTCGACACCGCCGGTCAGCACCTTGCCCGACGAGGGCAGCACGTTGTTGTAGGCGCGGGCCAGGCGGGTGATCGAATCGAGCAGGATGACGACGTCCTTCTTCAGCTCGACCAGGCGTTTTGCGCGTTCGATCACCATCTCGGCCACCTGCACGTGGCGCGCAGCGGGCTCGTCGAAGGTCGAACTGATGACCTCGCCGCGCACCGTGCGCAGCATCTCGGTCACTTCCTCGGGCCGCTCGTCGACGAGCAGCACGATCAGGTGCACTTCGGGGTGGTTGGCGACGATGGCGTGGGCCAGCTGCTGCATCATCACTGTCTTGCCGGTCTTCGGCTGGGCGACGAGCAGGGCGCGCTGGCCTTTGCCGATCGGCGCCACCAGATCGATGATGCGGCTGGTGACGTTCTCGTCGCTCTTGATGTCGCGCTCGAGCCTGAACTGTTCCTTGGGGAACAAGGGCGTCAGGTTCTCGAACATGATCTTGTGCTTGCTCTCCTCGGGCGTGACGCCGTTCACGCGGTCGACCTTGACGAGCGCGAAGTAGCGCTCGCCGTCCTTCGGAACCCGCACTTCACCTTCGACGTTGTCGCCAGTGTGCAGGTTGAAGCGCCGCACCTGGCTCGGCGACAGGTAGATGTCGTCGGTGCTGGCCATGTAGCTGGCCTCGATCGAGCGCAGGAAGCCGAATCCGTCGGGCAGCACCTCGAGCACGCCGTCGCCGAAGACCTGCTCGCCGGCCTTGGCGCGCTTTTTCATGATCGCGAACATCAGCTCCTGCTTGCGCAGGCGGGCGACGTTCTCGATCTCCAGCTCTTCGCCCATCTTGATGAGCTCGGAAACGTGCTGGGCCTTCAGTTCGGACAGATGCATGGAGGGGCACCCTCGGGAAGATGCGGCGCGGCAGACGCAAGGTCAGCGCCAGCAACGGGATCACGCGGTGAAGTGGTCGCCGGAGCCCCACGCTCGGCCAACGTCGAGCCGGGGTGCCGGCTCGGGGACGCGCAGGGTGGCGGGTCGGTCGGCGGCGGATCACTCCGACGCCGATAACGAATTATAGATGACCGTCGATGAACGCGGTCAGTTGCGCCTTGGTCAGGGCGCCGACCTTCGTCGCGGCGAGCTCGCCGCCCTTGAACAGCATCAGCGTCGGGATGCCGCGGATGCCGTACTTCGCAGGCACGTCGCGGTTCTCGTCGA
>JANMAP010000138.1:0-4939 GCA_031359905.1 Burkholderiales bacterium
CTGCGGCCGGCCGCAGACCAGCACACGCACCGCCGGAGCCAGCTGTGGCATCATCAGCCCGCAGGCGGCGAGTGTCTGCTTCAGGGCCGCGGCGATCGCGGCCTGTTCCCAGGCCACGGCCGCCAGGCGACCACGCAGGTCGCGCAGCCCCGGACGCAGCGCATCGGTCACATGGGTGGCCAGATCGGCAGCGGTGGGCGCCACGGGGGCGAAGATCATCGCGACCCAATCCGCGAGTTCGACCAGCGTGCTGCAGCGGTCCTTGAACAACGCGCTGGCGCGCGCCAGGTGCTCGATGCTGTCGGCGCCGACCACGCCGCGGCGCGCCAGCTGCTGCTGCACCAGCCGGGCCAGGCGCATGTCGTCGGCCTGCTTGAGATGGTGGGCATTGACCCAGGCCAGCTTGGCCGGGTCCCATTGCGCGGGGCTGCGGGCCAGGTGCTGGCCATCGAACCATTGCACCATCTGCTGCGGCGCGAACAACTCGTCGTCGCCGTGGCTCCAGCCCAGCCGCGCCAGATAGTTCAGCATCGCCTCGGGCAGATAACCGGCCTCTTCGTAGGCGGTGACGCTGACGGCGCCGCGTCGTTTGCTGAGCTTCAATCCATCGTCGCCGAGGATGATCGGGCAATGCCCGAAGCGCGGCAGCGGCGCGCCCAGCGCCCTGAAGATGTTGATCTGCCAGGGCGTGTTGTTGATGTGCTCGTCGCCGCGAAAGACATGCGTGATGGCCATGTCCCAGTCGTCGACGACGACGGCGAAGTTGTAGGTCGGCACGCCGAGCGCTGCCGTCCCTGCTGCAGTACCGGCAGGCGCCGGGCGCAGGATGATCAGGTCGTCGATCTCGTGGTTGCTGATGCTGATCGTGCCCTTGACCAGATCGTCCCAGCTGACGATGCCGTCGGGCGGGTTGGCGAACCGCACCACGGGCTGCACGCCCGCCGGCGGAGGCGGCAGGGTCTTGCCGGGCGCGGGCCGCCAGCGTCCGTCGTAGCGCGTCTTCTCGCCGCGCGCGCGCTGGGCCTCGCGCATCGCATCGAGCTCGTCGGCCGAGCACCAGCAGCGGTAGGCGGTGCCGGCAGCGATCATCTGCTCGACCACCGCGTGGTAGCGCTCCAGGCGCTGCATCTGGAAGACCGGGCCTTCGTCGTAGTCCAGACCCAGCCAGTGCATGGCGTCGAGGATCTGCTGCACCGATTCCTGCGTCGATCGCTCGACGTCGGTGTCCTCGATGCGCAGCACGAACTGCCCGCCGTGGTGGCGGGCGTAGGCCCAGGAATACAGCGCCGTTCGCGCGGTGCCCAGGTGCAGGAAGCCGGTCGGCGACGGCGCGATGCGGGTGCGAACGGTCATGGGGTTCAGCGCAGGGCGTCGAGGCCGCGCGCAAGGTCGGTTTTCAAGTCCTCGAGATGTTCCAGGCCGACCCCCAGGCGGATCATGTTCTGGCCGATGCCGGCGGCCTGGCGTTGGGCTTCGCTCAAGCGGCCGTGCGACGTGCTGGCCGGGTGGGTGATGATGCTGCGCGTGTCGCCGAAGTTGGCCGCGATGCTCCACACGCGCGTGGCATCGACGACGGCAAAGGCCTGTTCTCGGCCGCCGCGCACGTCGAACGACAGCACCGCGCCACCCTGCCCCGACTGCTGCTTCATCGCCAGCGAATGCTGTGGATGCGATGCCAGGCCGGGGTGGTACACGCGCGTCACCGCCGGGTGGCTGTCCAGCCAGCGGGCCATGTCCAGCGCGCTCTCGCTCTGCGCGCGCAGGCGCACCGCCAGCGTCTCCAGGCCCTTGGCCACGATCCAGGCGTTGAATGGCGACAGGCTCATGCCGGCGCTGCGCATCACGGGCACGAACTTTTGCTCGACCATCTCGGCTGGCGCGCACAGTGCACCGGCGATCACCCGCCCCTGGCCGTCGAGGAACTTGGTGCCCGAATGGATGACGATGTCGGCGCCGAACTTCACCGGCTGCTGCAAAGCCGGCGAACACATGCAGTTGTCGACTGCCAGCAGCGCGCTGGCGTCGTGCGCGATGTCGGCCAAGGCCTGGATGTCGCAGACCTCGGTCAGCGGGTTGGTCGGCGTCTCGGCGAAGAGCAGCCGGGTTTCCGGGCGCAGCGCAGAACGCCACTGCGCCAGATCGGTCTGGCTGACAAAGGTCGTGGCCACACCGAACTTGCCGAACTCGCCTTGCAGCAGCTTGATCGTCGAGCCGAACACGCTTTGCGAACAGATGACGTGGTCGCCGCTCTTCAGCAGGCCCATCACCAGCAGCAGGATGGCGGCCATGCCGCTGCTGGTGGCGATGCAGCCGGTGGTTCCCTCCAGCGCCGCCAGGCGGCGCTCCATGATGGTCAGGTTGGGATTCGAAAAGCGGCTGTAGACGAAGGCGTCTTCCTCGTTGGCGAAGCGCGCCGCCGCGGTGGCCGCGTTGGGGTGCACGAAGCAACTCGTCAGGAACAGGGCCTCGGAGTTCTCGCCCCAGGGCGACGGTGGCAGGCCTTCGCGGACCGCCAAGGTGTCGAGCCGGACGTCGGCGGGCAGGTCGACCTTGGGGATCATCCGGCGCCCTCCAGCGTCTGCGCGCTTTGCAGCGCCAGGCGCGTGCGCGGCGCGCCGTCTTCCTCGTCGAACTGCAGCCGACGCTGGGCTTCCAGCGTCGCGAAGTCGTCGGCGCTGACATCGCCGGTGACGTAGTGGCCGTCGAAGCAACTGGCCTCGAAGGTCAGGACCCGCGGGTTGAGCGCGCCGACCACCCGCTTCATCGCGTCGACGTCCTGGTAGATCAGCGCATCCGCGCCGATGAACTGGCGGATCTCCTCGATGCTGCGGCCGTGGGCGATCAGCTCTTCCTTGGTCGGCATGTCGATGCCGTAGACGTTCGGGAAGCGCACCGGCGGCGCCGCGCTGGCCATGTAGACCTTGCGCGCACCGGCCTCGCGGGCCATCTGCACGATTTCCTTGCTGGTCGTGCCGCGCACGATGCTGTCGTCGACCAGCAGCACGTTGCGGCCCTTGAATTCGACGCCGATGGCGTTGAGCTTCTGGCGCACGCTTTTCTTGCGCACTGCCTGCCCGGGCATGATGAAGGTGCGGCCGACATAGCGGTTCTTGACGAAGCCTTCGCGGTACGGTTTGCCGATGCGGTGGGCCAGTTGCATCGCGCTTGGCCGGCTCGATTCGGGTATCGGAATGACGACGTCGATCTCCTGAGGCGGCATCGCGTTGATGACCCGCTGGGCGAGTGTCTCGCCGAGGTTCAGGCGCGCCTGGTACACCGAAATGCCGTCCATCACCGAGTCGGGGCGCGCCAGGTAGACGAACTCGAACATGCAGGGGTTGAGCGTCGGATGGGCCGCGCACTGGCGCGCGTGCAGCCGGCCTTGCAGGTCGACGAACACGGCTTCGCCGGGCGCGACATCGCGGATCACCTTGTGCCCCGAACCTTCGATGGCCACCGATTCGCTGGCCAGCATCCACTCGCCCTGGCCCCCTTCGTTGAGGCCCTGGCCCAGGCTGAGCGGGCGGATGCCGAAGGGGTCGCGGAAGGCCAGCAGGCCGTAGCCGGCGATCAGCGCGACGACCGCGTACGACCCCTTCAGCCGGCGGTGCACGGCGGCCACCGCCTTGAAGACGATCTCCGGCGTCAGCGGCAGGTCGCGGGCGGCCATCTCGAGTTCGTGCGCGAGGATGTTGATCAGCACCTCGGTGTCGCTCTCGGTGTTGATGTGGCGGCGGTCGATGTCGAACAGCTCGGCCTTCAGCGCTGCGGCGTTGGTCAGGTTGCCGTTGTGCACGAGCACGATGCCGAAGGGCGCGTTGACATAGAAGGGCTGGGCCTCTTCTTCGCTGTAGGCGTTGCCGGCCGTCGGATAGCGCACCTGGCCCAGGCCGATGTGGCCGGGCAGCGCGCGCATGTTGCGGGTGCGGAAGACGTCGCGCACCATGCCGCGCGCCTTGTGCATGAAGCACTTCGTGCCGAGCATGGTGACGATGCCCGCTGCGTCCTGGCCGCGGTGCTGCAGCAGCAGCAGCGCGTCGTAGATCAGCTGGTTGGCGGGCGACTGGGAGATGACGCCGACGATGCCGCACATGGTGTTGGGTGTGTCCTGGTGATTCGGTTCAGCTGCGCAGCAAGCGCGCCACCGGCTCGGGCAGCAGGGGCTTGAGCCCCTGCAGCGTCAGCATCAGCCAGCGCGCGCCTTGCGAATGGCGCCATGCCTGCGATTGTGCGGCCGGCGTCAGGGCCACGACGGCGGCCACGCCGAGCAGCAAGACGGCGCCGCGCAGCAGCCCGAACAGGCCGCCCAGCAGCCGGTCGGGCACGGACAGCGGCGTGGCACGGATCAGCATCCGCAGCAGGGTGGCCAGCAGCCCCCAAACCAGTAACGCGAGCACGAAGCAGGCCACCAGCGCGACGGCCAGGTTCAGCGCCGACCCTGGCCGGCCGACCGGCAGGTACGGGGCGACGATCGGCGCGGCCCATTGCGCGGCAAACCAGGCCACCACCCAGCCGGCCAGCGACACGCATTCGTAGACCAGGCCGCGCACGACGCCGATCAGCACCGACACGGCCAGCACGGCCAGCATCGCCCAGTCGACCCCGCCCAGGGCCGGCAGCGGCAGTCCGCTCACAAGGTCAGCACGTAGGCCGGCAGGCCGTTGGCCTTGACCTTGGCGGCGGCGCCATCGGCATCACTGCGGCTGTCGAAGGGCCCCAGGCGCAGCCGCGTGCGCTTGCCGGAATCGAGCGCGATGACCTGGGTGTAGGTCTTGAAGCCGAGTTTCTCGACGCGCTGACGCGTCTCGCGCAGCGCGGCGGCGTCGTTGAAGGCGCCAACCTGGACGACGAAACGCGGGCTGCTGCCTGCAACGCCGGCCGCGGCGGGCATGCCGGCCCCTGCAGCCCCGCTCCCAGCCGGCGGCGGCACGGGCGCGCC
>JANMAP010000534.1:0-3563 GCA_031359905.1 Burkholderiales bacterium
CGCGCTGGCCGGACCGCGCGCGGTGCTGGCCACCATCGCGGCCGTCGAAACCTTTGTCGACCGGCACTACCAAGCCCAGGTGGACCACCTGCAGCAGCAGGGCGGACCTGCAGGCTTGTTGCCGCTGCTGCAACGCTGCCAGGCCGACGAGTGCGAGCACCGTGACGAAGCCCGTGCTGCGTTGGCGCAGGCACCCGGCGCGGTGTTGCGCCTGTGGTGCGCGCTGGTCGGCGCGGGTTCGGCTGCGGCGGTCACGCTGGCGCGGCGCGTCTGACGCTGCGGTCTCGCTGCCACGTCGCGGCTGACGCTGCGGGTCGCTGTTCGGGAGTGACCGTCGGAGCGGCCTGGCCTGGTCAGGACCTGCGCTCGGCCGCGTCAGCCGCGCTCGCGCGTTATTCGCGAGCGATGAGCGAGTTACATCGCCGGCGCCGGCAGGCCCAAGGTTCGCTGCGCTTCCCGCACCCGCTCCAGCCAGTCGGCTTCGTGCTGCTGGGCGCGCAGCAGTGCCCGCTGCATCGCAGCCTGCGCGCCCGCTGTATCGCCCAGCGCCGCTTGCGTCAGCGCCAGGTTGTGCCAGGCCGCTGCGCTGTCGTGGCGTTGCGCAGCGGCCGCGAAGGCGGCGGCGGCGCCTGGCAGGTCGCCCTGGGCATGCAGTGCATTGCCCAGGCCCATCGCGGCCAGCAGCTGGTCCGGCCATCGATCGAGCACCGCGCGCCACGCCACCGCCAGCGCGGCCGGCGCCGCGACGCGGCCGAAGCCGAGCGTCGCTTCCACTGCGTCGGCTTCGCGCGCCGTGATCGGCAGTCGCCCTGGCGGCAGCGCGACCACCGCCCAGCGGCCGCCGCGGGCCCAGGTGTGTTCGAAGGTGCGTAGCGCCAGACGCTCGCGGCGCTCGGTACCGCTGCGCAGCACAACCTCTTGCGCGCCCAGGTCGTACCCGACCAGCACCGCGTAGTGCCAGCGCGGCGCCCAGTCCAGGCCCAGGTTCTGCAGCACCAGCACGGCATGCCCGGCGACGACTTCCTTCATCAGCGCGGACAGTTCTGGCGCCAGCCGTGTCGCCACCGCGCCCTGGCGGCGTGCGCCGGCCAGCATCTCCAGTTGCAGACTGCCGCCGCGCGCGGGCAGGAACACTGCGTCGCCCAACGCCGCGGGGTCGGCTGCCAGCCCCTGGTCGGCCAGCACGGTGGCCAGCGCGGCCGGGCCGCAGTGGTAGGGCGTCTGCGGAAAGAAAGGCACCGAATCGCGCTCGGCCTGCAAGGGCAGGCCGGGGGGCGGTGCACTGCGCAGTGCGGCGGTTTGCGGCGGATCGGCCAGCAACGCGCAGCCGGGCAAGGCCAGCAGCGCCGCGGTCAGCAGCACCGCCGCTGCGACCGGGCCTGCAGGCGCGCGGTTCAACGTGCTGAGCGCGTGAACGGGAAGACCTTGGTCAGGCCCAGGATGTCGGTGATCAGCAGGACGACGAAGATCGTCAGGAGCACGCCGACGACGTCGGCGCCGGCCGGAGCAGCGTCGATCTGCTGCAGCATCTGCGCCGCTTCGTCGTCGGTCAGCGCGCTGACACGCAGGCGCACCTGGTCGACGGCCACACCGCGGGCTTGCAGCGCGGCGGCCAGGTCGGCTCGGTCCAGCGCAGCCATCAACTGCACACGGGCGCCCGACGGGGCCAGCGTGGCGGCGAGTTGTTCGGTGTCGATCAGCGGGGCGGATGGCGCGGCGGGCGCGGCATAGGCTGTGCCGCTGAAGGCCAGCGCGACGGCGGTGAGGGCGGCAGTGCAACGGCGCATGAACGGCATGACAGGCTCCTGGTTGGAATACGGGAACTCATCCTAAACCGCGGCCGTGTCACGGCTCTGTGCGTTAGGTGACAGTTCGCATCGGCGCCCAGACCGCATGCATCATGTCGCTGAGCGCCACTACCACAGTACCGCCACCAATACTTCGAGCCGCTACTTCGGCCGTGGCGCCTTGACCTGCCGGTCGGGCTGGCTCAGTTCACCGGAACGCAATTGCCTGACTGCCTGGACCACCGCGCGCGCGACGTTGCGGGTTTCCTCCTGCACCGCCGTGTCCTTGTCGAGTGCCTCGTGGCTGTTGTAGTAGGGCTCGTAGTAGCCGATGTAGCGGTCCAGGCGGGCGGCGCTGCCGGCGTCGATCAGCCCCATCCAGTCCAGCCAGTCGGTGAGATTGCGCCGGTGCGCCTCCACCCCGGCCACATCGCCATGCACCACGACGCCGTAGACGCGGCCGGACAGATGCTTGGGAAAGTCCCAGCCCTTCTGCTCGATGAGCTTGGCCTCGGCCAGGCGCTTGCCGTGGGTCGTCGTCGGATCGGGGTTGCCACCGTCGGCCGAGACCAGGCGGTCGATCATCAGCTTCAGCGGGCCGGGTGACTGATACCAGTACGTCGGCGCCAGGATGATCACGGCATGGGCCGCGACCCAGCGCTCGTAGATCTCGGCCATCCAGTCGTCGCCCTGGCCCAGGGCATGGTTCGGGTAGCAGCTGCAGGGCCAGTGGCACAGCGGCATCGCGCTGGATGCGCAACCCTTGCAAGGGTGGATGGTGCGGCCGTAGTCCGAGGTGACCAGGCTCAGGTCCAGCAGATCGGCCTGCATGCCCGCGCGCTGGACCACGCGGCGGGCCATTTCGGTCAGCCGCCAGGTCTTCGACACCTCCCCGGGGCAAGTGCCGTCGTTGCGCGCACTGCCGCAGATCAGCAGCACGCGCGACGCTGCAGCGCTGTCGCTCCAGGTCTTCTGCGCCGCCTTCAGGCGCTTGCGCGTGTCCAGCCACTGCACCGAAATTTCGTAGCTCGGATCGGCAAAGCCGCGACCGGCAGCCCGCGTGACAGGCGCCTTGCGGCCCTCCTGCAGAGCCTCCCAGGCGATGGTCTCGAGCCTGGCGATGGCTTCGTTCTCAGCGGCGAAGGCGGGGTCGTAGAAGCGCAGGCTGAAGTGCTCGTGGAACTGCGCGCGCGTCATCGCCGCCGGGGCCTGTCCGGTGCGGATCTTGGTCACCTGCACGCCCCTGGGCGCGGCCAGGGCCTCACGGCTCGGAGATCTCGCGAACGGTCTGATCGATATGCCCAGGCTGGCGCAGAGCGATGTCGGCCAGCGACACGATGCCGACCAGTTCGCCGTCCAGGTTCACCACCGGCAGGCGCCGCACCTGGGCCTGGCCCATCGTGTGCATCACCTCCTCGGTGTCCTGATCCTCGGTGCAGAACTGCAGGTCCTCGGTCATCACGTCGGCGACGCGCGCCACCTCGGGCTGCAGGCCGCCGGCGACACCGCGGATGGTGATGTCGCGGTCGGTCACCATGCCCATCAGCTTGCTTCCGCTGCACACGGGAAGCGCGCCGACATCGAGCTCGAGCATCAACTGGGCGGCCTCGCGCAAGGTGGCATCCAGCGCGACGGTGCGGACCTCGGTGGACATGATCTGGTTGACGGTGGGCATGGCATCGACTCGGTAGTTGGTGTCCGGCAGGGACACGACGGGAGTTCCTCGAAGGACTCCGTGAAGGACACGAAGGCGCACGGTAGAGGCTCGGGCAGGGG
>JANMAP010000212.1:0-3292 GCA_031359905.1 Burkholderiales bacterium
GCGAGGTCAAGACACCGCGTGACCGCCTGATCTGGGTGCGCGAAGGCGCGTCGCTGGAAGAAGGCAAGCAGCTCATGCACAAGCACCGCCTGGAGCGTGTGCTGGTGCTGTCCGACGGTTTTGAACTGCGCGGCCTGATGACGGTCAAAGACATCACCAAACAGACCGACTTCCCGAACGCGGCGCGCGACGCCCACGGCAAGCTGCGCGTCGGCGCAGCCGTCGGCGTCGGCGACGGCACCGAAGAACGCATCGACCTGCTGGTCCGGGCCGGCGTCGACGCGCTGGTCGTCGACACCGCGCACGGCCACAGCCACGGCGTGCTGGAACGCGTGCGCTGGGTCAAGAAGCACTACCCGCAGGTCGACGTCATCGGCGGCAACATCGCCACCGGCGCGGCGGCCACCGCGCTCGTCGAAGCCGGCGCGGACGCGGTCAAGGTCGGCATCGGGCCCGGGTCGATCTGCACCACGCGCATCGTGGCCGGCGTCGGCGTGCCGCAGATCATGGCCATCGACAGCGTCGCCACCGCGCTGCGCGGCAGCGGGGTGCCGCTGATCGCCGATGGCGGCATCCGCTATTCGGGCGACATCGCCAAGGCCATCGCCGCCGGCGCCAGCACGGTGATGATGGGCGGCGTCTTCGCCGGCACCGAGGAAGCGCCGGGCGAGGTCATCCTCTTCCAGGGCCGCAGCTACAAGAGCTACCGCGGCATGGGCTCGATCGGCGCGATGAAGGCCGGCAGCGCCGACCGCTACTTCCAGGAAAACGACGAGACCACCAACCCCAACGCCGACAAGCTGGTGCCCGAAGGCATCGAAGGCCGCGTGCCCTACAAGGGCAGCATGGTGGCGATCGTCCACCAGATGGCCGGCGGCCTGCGCGCCGCGATGGGCTACTGCGGCTGCGCCAGCATCGAAGCCATGCAGGAGCGCGCCGAGTTCGTCGAGATCACCACCGCCGGCATTCGCGAGAGCCACGTCCACGACGTGCAGATCACGAAAGAAGCACCGAACTACCGCATGGAATGACGGACATCTCAACCGCAGGCGGCGGGCGCCCTGCCGCGATGCGCTTCATCATGCTGGCGGTGCTGATCGACATGCTGGCGGTCGGCCTGATCGTGCCGGTGCTGCCGGCGCTGGTCGGCAAGTTCACCAGCAGCCCGGCCGAGCAGACCTACTGGTACGGCCTGATCGCCGGCTCGTTCGCCATCGCCAGCTTCGTCGGCGCACCGCTGCTCGGCGCGTTGTCCGACCGCTACGGCCGCAGACCCATCCTGCTGCTCGGCTTCTGCGGGGTGGCGATCAATTTCTTCACCACCGCGCTGTCCACCGCGGCGTGGATGCTGGTGGCGTCGCGGCTGGTCGGTGGGTTGATGCAGTCCAACGCGGCGGTGGCCAATGCTTATGTTGCCGACATCACGCCGCCCGACATGCGAGCCCGCCGCTTCGGCATGCTCGGGGCGATGTTCGGCATCGGCTTCATCCTCGGGCCGGTGCTCGGCGGGCTGCTGGGCGGCATCGACCTGCACCTGCCGTTCTTCGTTGCCGGCGGGCTGGCACTGGTCAACCTGGCCTATGGCTTCTTCGTGCTGCCGGAATCGCTGCCCGCCGAACGCCGGCGCGTCGTCGACTGGAAGCGCGCCAATCCACTGTCGTCGCTGAAGCAGCTGGCGGCGCTGAAGGGCGTGGGGCTGCTGGTCGGCGTGCTGGCGTGTGCCGCACTGGCCCAGTTCACGCTGTACACGACCTGGGTGCTGTACACGACCTTCAAATTTGAATGGGGCCCGACCGAGAACGGCTGGTCGCTGTTCGCCGTCGGTGTGGTGTCGGCGGTTGTTCAGGGCGTGCTGCTCGGCCGCATCCTCAAGCGCGTGACGCCGCAGCGGCTGGCGGTTCTTGGGCTGGTGTCGTCGACGTTGGCCTTCATCGGCTTCGGTCTGGTCACCGAGGGCTGGATGATGTACGTCGTGATCCTGTGCAACGTGCTCGGCAACACCGTCGGGGCCGCGATGCAGGGCCTGATCTCGAACGCTGCCGGTGGCAGCGAGCAGGGCCAGACCATGGGCGCGGTCAGCGGCCTGAACAGCCTGATGGCGGTGTTCGCGCCGCTGCTCGCCGCGCCGCTGCTGGCGTCGGTCTCGCACCTGCCGGCGGGCGACTGGCGCATCGGCGCACCGATGTACTTCTGTGCCGTGCTCCAGGCCCTGGCGCTGCTGCTCGCCGTGCTGCACTTCCGCAGCCGCGCTGCCACTGCGTTGGCCCCAACCACCTGCGCCTGAGGCCGCCCGCATGACGACGACGCACGACAAGATCCTGATCCTCGACTTCGGCTCGCAGGTCACGCAGCTGATCGCCCGGCGCATCCGCGAAGCGCATGTCTATTGCGAGATCCATCCCAACGACGTGTCCGATGCCTTCATCCGCGACTTCGCGCCGCGCGGCATCGTGCTGTCGGGCAGTCACGCCAGCACCTACGAAGAACATGAACTGCGCGCGCCGCAGGCGGTGTGGGATCTGGGCGTGCCGGTGCTCGGCATCTGCTACGGCATGTTCACGATGGCCGTGCAGCAGGGCGGGCAGGTCGAGGCCAGCACCGCGCGCGAATTCGGCTACGCCGAGGTGCGCGCGCACGGCCGCACCGCGCTGCTCGACGACATCCAGGACTTCGCCACCGGCGAAGGCCACGGCATGTTGAAGGTCTGGATGAGCCACGGCGACAAGGTCACCGCGCTGCCACCGGGCTTCAGGCTGATGGCCAGCACGCCGAGTTGCCCGATCGCCGGCATGGCCGACGAGGCACGCCGCTACTACGGCGTGCAGTTCCACCCCGAGGTGACGCACACCGTGCAGGGGCGGGCGCTGCTCGAGCGCTTCGTGCTGGGCATCTGCGCCGCGCGGCCCGACTGGGTGATGCGCGACAATGTCGGCCTGGCGGTGCAGCGCATCCGCGACCAGGTCGGCGCCGACGAGGTCATCCTCGGCCTGAGCGGCGGTGTCGATTCCAGCGTTGCCGCGGCACTGATCCATCGCGCCATCGGGGACCAGCTGACGTGCGTCTTCGTCGACCACGGCCTGCTGCGCCTGAACGAAGCGCAGATGGTGATGGACATGTTCGTCGGCCGCCTGCACGCCAGGGTCATCCACGTCGATGCCAGTGCCGAATTCATGGGCGCGCTGGCGGGTGTCAGCGATCCGGAGGCCAAGCGCAAGATCATCGGCCGCGAGTTCGTCGCCGTCTTCCAGCGCGAAGCCGGCAAGCTGAAGAACGCGACCTGGCTGGCCCAGGG
>JANMAP010000213.1:0-8108 GCA_031359905.1 Burkholderiales bacterium
AAGGCTCGATCGACGACCGCCGCCACGCGGATGGTCTGCCGGTCGTTCGTCACGCCCAGTACCCAGGCCAGCCAGTGCCGGTATCCCAGGCCGTCGGACTGCGGATGCAAGGGCAGCCAGTGGTCCTTCATGACATATGGCGACAAAGGGTGACCCCAGACTCCCTTGTAGTTCAGTCCATAGTTCTTGGTGCCATAGCGGCTGATCACCGCGGGCGATGGCCGCGCGCAGATGTCGCACGTGCCGCCGGCTTGCCCGTCGAACTGCAACCGGATGCGGCGCGGCATGGCCCAGTACAGGTGCGCCGGGTGAACCTGCGACTGCGCGAGTTCGCCTCTCGGCGTTGGCGCCTGCAGGGCGCTCAAGGGCCCGAGCCAGGGGAAGCTGCGCCGCGGATCGGTCAGCGTCGCGTCGCCCCCCTGGGCCAGAAAGTCGGGGCGCAAGCGCACGTTCATCCATAGGTGTTGCCACAGCGCCGCCTCGCTCGGGGCGAGCACCAGTGTCGTGAGCGGGCCGCCACCGCGCAGGCCGGTGCGGTGGCCCGCGCCACCCGAAGGCGCATTCAGTTGTAGCGTGAACAGCGCCAGCGCGGCGCACGCTGGGCAGAGTGCATTCACCTGCGCGCGCTTGACGAAGTGATCAGCGTTGTTCTTGATCGTGTTTTCGCCGGGCGACTCGATCAACAACGCGCCGATGTCGTTGGGAGGCACGCCGTCGGTGCCGAGGTCGAGGTCCTGCATGAACCGCGGCCCGTCGCCATCCAGCACGAAGGCGGCGGCCACGGGCTCGAACCACTGTCGCAGCGTGTCCGCGTCAGGCGGCGTGTTGAGCAGCCGCCGCCAGTCCATCGGGTTGTCCACCGGCGTCGTGGTCTGCAGCAGCCCGATGGCGAACTGGGCCAACGCGCCGTTGAAGTCGGGCCGGTCGGCGTCGAAGGCGCGCCAGGCCGGGTCGGC
The DNA here is from genome assembly GCA_031359905.1 of Burkholderiales bacterium. Taxonomy (GTDB): domain Bacteria; phylum Pseudomonadota; class Gammaproteobacteria; order Burkholderiales; family Burkholderiaceae_C; genus Rubrivivax. The sequence goes on from JANMAP010000213.1 coordinate 957, forward strand.
GAACTGGTCGGGCCTGATCCAATGGCGCTGACCCTGGCCGTCGCGCACCGGCATCCAGGGGTCGTGCAGCAGGTTCATGTCTCGGGGTCCTCCGTCAATGTCGGCTCGGTCTTCCTGTCGTCGATCAGCTGCAGCCCGCGCCCGGTGTCGTAGCGCCAGCGCAGGCGGCGTGCTTCCTGGCCCTTGCGCGGGGCGGCCAGCGCCTCGCCCACCCAGCCCTCGGCGGTTTCGGCCAGCGGCAGCAACACCGTCCAGCGACCCTGCGCGGGCAGTGCCGCCAGCGTGGCGTCGAGCGCCGATTTGCGCAGCGGATCGGGCTGCGGTGCCGTGGCCGCGATCAGCCGCTCGGCCACGCCCAGGCTGCTGTAGGCCCAGCCGTGAGGCCGGTCGATCCACGGCTGCAGGCGACCACCGACCCACCGCGCCAGCGCTACCGTGCTGCTGGCATCGCCCAGGCGAGAAGGTGCCTTGGCCTCGGTCCACCAGTCGATGGCGCCGCGCTGGTAGCCAGTGGCCAGCGTCAGGGTGTTCATCTGCGCCTGGGTTTGCGACGCAAAGCCCAGGCCAGCGGATGCCAGCGCATTGGCTTCGAGGCCGGCCGGGATCTCGGCATCCGCGCCGAAGACGCCCTCGATCAGTCGGCGCGCGTCGTCGGGCATCGTGAATGCGCCGTGGCGCAACGCCTTCGCCGTCCGCCACAGCTGCGCATGGTTGGCGTAGACATGCGCGGCCTTGGGGAAGGCAGCCTTGAACCAGCGTTCGTCGGGCTCGTCGGCCCACGGCGGGCCGAGCACCCAGAGGACAGGCTCGCCGCGCTGGTCGGGCGTGTTGGGGTCCTGCAGCGGCGTGCCGTCGGTCGCGCGCCGGTGACGGCGCAGACGACCGGCGCGCTGGATGACGCGGTCGATGGGTGCCAGGTCGGTGACCAGCAGATCGAAGTCCACGTCCAGCGATTGCTCCACGACCTGCGTGGCGATGAGCAATCGACCAGCGCGCTCGAGAGGCGAGCTGGACTTGCCGAAGGCGGCCAGCACGCGCTGTTCCATCGCCAAGCGGTCATGCAGCGCGAAGCGGGCGTGGAAGAGCATCACGTGTCCTTCAGACAGCGTGGGCGCGAAGCGGTCGTAGGCGGCCACGGCGTCAGCCACGGTGTTGCGCACCCAGCACACGCATTGCCCCGCAGCCAGGGTCTGTACGACGACAGCTTCGACCTCTGCAATGTCGCTGCTGCAGCGCACGGCGACGCTGCGCTGCACGTCGGCGCGGGTGTCGATGGCTTGTTCGCTCAACGCCGTGCCTTCGTCCGCGGGCCACGAGGTGGCCAGCGGGTAGCCCGAAGCACGGGCTTGCGGTGCCGGCGTCTGGACGCCACGCGCGAAGGCCTCCAGCAGCTTGCGCTTCATGCGCTGCGGCAGCGTCGCCGAGAGCAGGATCGCGCTGCCGCCGGCGCGCGCGTGGAACTCCAGCAAGACGGCGAGCACGCTCTCCATGTACTCGTCGCAGGCATGCACTTCGTCCACCACCAGCACCTTGCGCAGCAGGCCCAGCAGGCGCAACGACTGGTGCTTGCTGTGCAACACGGCGAGCAGTGCCTGGTCGATGGTGCCGACGCCGGCCGGTGAGAGCAGCGCGCGCTTGTTGTGGTCGGCCAGCCAAGCTGTGCAGCGCGCCGAAGCAGTCTCGTCGTGCTGCCGCCGGTCGTGCTCGTCGGTGCCGGCGGGCAGGACAGTGGCGGCAAAGTCCTCGACGAGCACCGTCGCCGCGAAGTCTTCCATCAATGCCCGCTGGCCGTGCGCCAGCACCAGACTGGCGGGGTCGGCGAACAGTCGCGCATAGGCCTTGGCGATCCGGCCGTACATGGCATTCGCCGTGGCCATCGTCGGCAGCGCGACGAAGAAGCCATCGACCTGCGCGCCGGCCATCAGCCGGTGCGTGAGCATCAGCGCCGCCTCGGTTTTGCCGGCCCCTGTGACGTCTTCCAGCAGGTGAATCTGCGGCCTGGGAGGCAGCGACACCGTTTCGGCCCAGGCCTGCAGTGGCGAAGCGGTAACGATGTCGGGAAACAGCGCGCGGAAGGGCATTGCCGGTGCAGCAGCCGGCGCAACCACGCCGCTGGCGCCCACTGCCAGGACAGCCTGGTGGCGAGCATGCAGCCAGTATTCGCTCAATGGCACCGGGCGGTCGTGGTACCGGAAGAAGGAGGTGTTCGAGCCCAGCCAGTCGGCCAGCACCGTCAGGCCCGACAGCCACCAGGACAATTCCTGGCTGGTCCTCCAGAACGCTGTCGGATCCTGAGCCGCGATGGCCGACGCCAGTTCGGCGTCGAGGAAGAGGGCGCGCATGCAGTCCACGAATGCCATGGCGGCATCGCCGTCCTGCCGCGTGTCGAAGTGCTGGCCCCAATGATCGCCTTCGGTCGGCGGCTGGCCGTGATGCCCGGCGCAGGCGCGGACCCAGAAGTCCAGCCCGTCGGCCAGGTCGAGCGAGTTGTCCCCGAACCAGGCCTCAGCGATGACCCGGTCGCGCAGCGCGTCCATCCAGAACAGCATTCCCAGGCTGTCGTGGCGCAGGGTGTAGGGCTTGGCCCGGTCGGGTTCTCGCTGGCGCAGGGCCATGAAGACATCGGGGCACTGGCTCTGGAAGGACTCGGCGAACTTGCCCAGATCGTGCAACGCCAGCCAGAAGGCCGTCCATCCAGCAACGTGCGCCGTCGACAGACCGAGTCGATGACCAAACATGTCCCGTAGAGCCGGCAGGCGATGCAATACCTCGACACCGACCGCCGCGACGTCCAGGGAGTGGAAGGGCAGCAGGTGCCAGCGTGCTGCCATCGCGGCCGGGTCGGGTCGAGCCTTGCCCCAGTGTGCCCATTCGTCCCACCCAGGCGGAACGAGGCGTGTTGTCGGATGCGTCTGAGTCGGGTCGGCCATGCACACATTTTGTCCGCTAGGGTGGCTCAAATTCCGAGCTACTGGACGAACGATCAGGCAGACCGTCGGGCGGCGAGAATTGCGCGATGAATCAACCCGCCTACACCCTGCGCCCCGCCACCCCCGCCGATCTGCCGGCCCTCGTCGGCCTGATCGGCGAACTGGCGGATTACGAAAAGCTCAGCCACCTGGTCGAGGTGACGCCCGAGTCGCTGCATCCGCACTTGTTCGGCCCCCGGCCCGCCGCCGAAGCGGTGGTCGGCGTGGTCGACGGCCGGGTGGTCGGGTTCGCCCTCTTCTTCACCAACTTCTCGACCTTTCTCGGCAAGCCGGGCCTGTATCTCGAGGACCTGTATGTGCAGCCGGCGCAGCGCGGCACCGGCCTGGGCAAGGCGCTGCTGCAGCACCTCGGCCGGCTGGCAGTGCAGCGCGGCTGCGGGCGCCTCGAGTGGAGCGTGCTCGAATGGAACGAGAGCGCGATCCAGTTCTACGAACGCATGGGCGCAACGGTGATGCCCGACTGGCGGATCTGCCGCGTGACGGGCGAGGCCCTGGCCGAGTTCGGCAACGATTGACGGGCGCGGCCCCGGCCGCCTTGACGCAAACGTTTGGCTCAGACGTTCGACCCAAGCGTTCAAACCCCAATGTCCGACCCAGACGGTCGACCCAAGCCCGCGGTACGGACTTCGGCCAAGTCCGGCGAAGACTGACTCAACGGCGCCGCTGCGACGCGGCCGCGGTCGAGGTCGCGGCCTACGCGACGAGCGCCGCCAGCAGCGTGTCCAGCGAATTGCGCACCTTGACGCTGCGCTCGCCGACGACCGATTCGACCGCGTATTCCCGCTCGCTGGTCTGGCAGCGCACCGGGTGCTGCAGCGGCACGCCGTGGGCGTCGCTGAGCCGGGCGACCACCGGCGTCGTGACGGTCGGCCCGCGCTGCACGACGATGGCCAGCGCGCCCGATGCCAGGCGCACGTGGCAGCCCGGCGGGTAGATGCCGAACTCCTTGACCAGGGCGGCCGTCATCGGGTGGCCGGGGTCCTGCATGAACATCTGCCGGCCGGCGATGTCGGCGGTGATGGCGTCGCGCGTCGTGCGCGATGCGAGCTTGGCGGTGTAGACATCGGCGCGGCGGGCCAGCGATGCCAGGTCGCCGGCATCGTCGCGGCCGCTGGGGTAGCCGCTGCCGTCTTCCTGTTCGTGGTGCTGCAGCACCGCCTGCAGCCAGTCGCTGTCGTGCACGCCGGCCTGCTCCAGGATCTGCACGCTGCGCATCGGGTGGGTCTGCAGGGCCTGACGCTGCTCCGGCGTCGGCGCGGCCTGCTGCCGGGCGAGCTGGCCTTGCAGTTCGAGCATCGACAGGTTCATTGTCAGCGCGACCTTGAAGACCTTCTCGGCGTCCTCATTGCTCCAGCCCAGTCGCTGGGCCACCAGCCAGGCGGTGATCGCGGTGTGCATCGAACGGCGCGCGCCGTAGTCGGTGTCGACCCCGGCGCCCTGACGCAGAACCTGAAAGATCGCCAGGTCGGGGTCGCGTTCAACCAGCCCCAGCACCGGTTCGCTGGCGCTGTCCAGCGCGGCGGCGAAGCCCTGGTCGGCGCTGGCGCGCATTGCCTGGGCGATGCGGTCCATGCTTTGCGCCCACAGCCGCGGCAGCTGGGCGCGCGGGGCTTTCAGCATCTCTTCGCGCGCCGTCTGCAGTTCGCCCAGGTCGACCAGCGCGCCGCGCACCAGCAGGGCGTCGAGCTGGCCCTGGTTCGCCACCTGCTGGCCGCGGGCCAGCAACAAGGTGCGATCGGCATTGCGCACGTTGAAGGGCAGGGGTGCGCCCAGCGCGATGCGGTGCTTGACGGAAGCCAGGGCGGCGAGTTGCATGGTTTGCTGCGTGCGAGGTGGGATGGGATGGGCGCCAGGGTGATCGACCGAGCCCTTGGTGGTTTTTTCGGCCCGCGGTGGCTGAACTTGAAGGGCCGGGCGGCTGCCGCGCCGGGCATCCGGCTTGGCACCTTTCAGGCGTGTGCTTTGGCGTGCTTGGCGGGCGGCTGGTTTGCGCTGGGTGTGCGCTGTGCGGACGTTGGGCGGACGCTGGGCGGGCGCTGGGCATGCACCGGGCATGCGCTCGGCGCGTGATCCGAACGTGATTGGCGCGTAAGCTGGCGGGCCATGACCAACCGCACGCCGCCCGACGCCCACGCCGCCCTGCACGCCGGTCTGCGCTGGCGCGTGCCGGCCTTCTTCAACATCGGCCAGGCCTGCTGCGGGCGCTGGGCCGCCGACCCCGCTGCCGCCCGCCGCGTGGCCATCGTCTGGGAACACGAGGATGGCCGCCAGGGGCAGTTGCGTTATGGTGAACTGCAGGCGCAGGCCGACCGATTGGCGCGCGCGCTGCGGCGGCGCGGTGTGCGGCGCGGCGATCGCGTCGCGGTGGTGATGCCGCAGCGGCCCGAAACGGCGGTGGCCCACATCGCCATTTCGCAGCTGGGTGCGGTGGCGATGCCGCTGTCGATGCTCTTCGGCCCCGAGGCGCTGGCCTTCCGTCTGCAGGACAGCGGCGCGGTGCTGGCCATCGTCGACGAGACGGGCATCGCCAACCTGCTGCAGGTGCGCGCCGACTGCCCGGCGCTGCGCTGCCTGCTGGCGGTGGGCGGCGCGGCCGGCCTGGCAAAGGGTGACGCCGATGGCGACTGGGACGCCGCGCTGGCCGCCGAGCCGGCGCAGTTTGCGCCGGTGCGCACGCGCGCCGACGACCCTGCGGTGCTGATCTACACCAGCGGCACCACCGGCCCGCCGAAGGGCGCGCTGATCCCGCACCGGGCGCTGATCGGCAACCTGAGCGGCTTTGTCTGCAGCCAAAACTGGTTCGGCAGCGCCGAGCGCGGGCGCGACGAGGTCTTCTGGAGCCCAGCGGACTGGGCCTGGACCGGCGGCCTGATGGACGCGCTGTTGCCCACGCTGTATTTCGGGCGCCGCATCGTCGCTTTCCAGGGCCGCTTCTCGCCCGAGCGGGCCTTCGATCTGCTGCAGCGCCACCGTGTGACGCACAGCTTTCTTTTTCCGACCGCGCTGAAGGCGATGATGAAGGCTGTGCCGCGGCCGCGCGATGTCTACCGGTTGCGTCTGCGCGGGTTGATGAGCGCCGGCGAGGCCGTCGGCGACGCCGTCTTCCACTGGTGCCGCGACGCTTTAGGCGTGCCGGTCAACGAGATGTTCGGCCAGACCGAGATCAACTACGTGGTCGGTAACTGCGACAGCTATGTCGCCGCCGATGGCCGCCGCCGCCCGGCCTGGCCGGCGCGGCCGGGCAGCATGGGCCGCGCCTACCCCGGCCACCGGGTGGCGGTGATCGACGACGCCGGCCGCGAATGCCCGCGCGGCACGCCAGGCGACGTGGCCGTGCACCGCAACGACGTCCACGGCCGGCCCGACCCGGTGTTCTTCCTCGGCTACTGGGGCAACGATGCGGCCACCCGCGCCAAGTACACCGCCGATGGCTGGTGCCGCACCGGCGACAGTGCGCTGATGGACGACGACGGCTACCTCTGGTACCAGGGCCGCAGCGACGATGTCTTCAAGGCCGCGGGTTACCGCATCGGGCCCAGCGAGATCGAGAACTGCCTGGTCAAGCATCCGGCCGTGGCCAACGCCGCGGTGGTGCCCAAGCCGGATGCCGAGCGCGGCGCGGTGGTCAAGGCCTATGTCGTGCTGGCGGCCGGGTTCGCCGGCGACGCGGCGCTGGTCGCCGAACTGCAGCAGCACGTGCGTGGCCGGCTGGCGCCCTACGAGTACCCCAAGGAGATCGAGTTCGTCGACGGCCTGCCGATGACGACCACCGGCAAGGTCCAGCGCCGCGTCCTGCGGCTGCAGGAAGAAGCACGCGCTGCGCAAGCGCTGGTGCCTGGCAGCGGCCTGTCGGGCTGAGGGCCTGAACTTTCACCAGGCCACCAGCGGGCTGCCAGTGGGTTGCCAGCGGCAGGCGGCCCCGGGCTTGCGGCACACTCCGCGGCGTTGCGTTGCCGGCCGCCATTCCTCATCCAGAACCATGAATCGAATCACGCTCGGCCGTTCCGACCTGCGGGTCAGCCCGATCTGCCTGGGCACCATGACCTTCGGCGAACAGGTCGCCCCTGACGACGCGCACAGCATCCTCGACCACGCACTGGAACGCGGCGTCGACTTCATCGACTCCGCCGAGATGTATTCGGTGCCGGCCCGCCGCGAGACC
>JANMAP010000219.1:0-7631 GCA_031359905.1 Burkholderiales bacterium
CCCCGAAAGCAGCCGTCGTGCGCGACCCCGCGCGGGCCCGCCGAGCCGCGGATTGGCTGCCCAAAGTCGAGCATTTCCGGGCTTGTCCCGGCGGCCTCTGGCGATAGCCTGTCTCGGGCGCGACGCGTCCATCCTGCCCTGTCTGCGCCCGACCCCACAGAAGACCTCTGACACCCAGCGACTGCACCGCTTGGACACCGCCGCTCCCCGCCCGCTGATCCCCCGCCTGTGCGGGGTGATCGTGTTGCTGCTCGGCATCGAGTTGATCGCCGGCTGGCTGCTGCACATCGAGCCGATGGTGAGGATCCTGCCGAGCTCCAACTCGGTCAGCTTCAACACCGCCGTGGCCTTCGTGCTCTGCGGCGCGGCCATGCTGCTCGCGCCGCACGGACCGCGTGGCGCCTGGCGGCGGCCGATCGCGGTGGTGGTGGCGATCGGCGCCAGCGCCATCCTGTTCGAGGACATCTTCGACATCGCCCTGGGGCTGGACTGGGAATCGATGCACCGCAAAGTGCAGGATCTCAGCCCCCGCCCGGGCCGCGTGGCGCCGAACACCTGCGCTGCCCTGCTCCTGCTGGCCGTGATGCTGTTTCACAGCGGCCGCCCTGATTCGGCCCGGCGCCGGCTGGTGATGCACGTGTGCAGCCTGATGCTGGTGGCGCTGGTCACCACCGGCATCACGGGCCTGATGCTCGACCCGACCCTGATGTATGGCTGGTACAAGTTCAACCGCATGGCCGCCCCGACAGCCTTCGGCCTGGGCCTGGCATTGCTGGGGCTGTATGCCGAATACCGCTCCGCGGCCCCGGCCCGCCCGAAAACCACCCGCGAGCAGGAACGCAGCATCGTGCTGACCGGGACCGCGCTGCTGCTGGCCGCGGGCATGGCCGGGTCGATGACCACCGCGATCGTCTTCGCCAACAAACAGCAGGAGTCGATTCGTGACCAGCTGCTCACCGCGCTGAAGGACCAGAGCAAACTGACTGAGGTGAGCATCGCCCAAGCGGCCGCCGAAGCCGGCTCGCTGGCCGGGCGGCCCCTGCTGCGCCAGCTGATCCAGCGGGTGGGCGAGCGGCACACGCCGGCCGACAGCGCCCTGCTGCGCCAGACGATGCAGCAATTGCTGGGGCACGGCTTCACCGGCCTGACGGTCCGCTGGGCCGACGGAACGCCTCCGACCGCGGTCGGCACCCTCGACGAGGCCGTCGAGCTCGCCCTGCCGATCGCCGCACCCCGTGGCGGCGAGCTGCTGTGGCGCCGCCGCGGCTTCGCCTACCGCGGCCAGATCGACGTCGGTGCCGATTCCGGCCCGGCGATCGCCCGGTTGACGACGGAACGTCCGCTGGACAGCCTGTCGGGCCTGTATGCCGCCAGCAGCTACACCGCACGCAGCGCCGAGGTCGTGATCTGCGCGCCGCGCCAAGGCGGCGTGGCCTGCTTCCCGTCGCGGCTGCATCCCACGCCGCTGCTGCTGGCGCCGGCCAGCCAGCGCCAGCGCCTGCCGGTGGACGACGCGATCGACGGCAAGACAGCCGTCCGCACCGCGCAGGACTACCGTGGTGTCACGGCCGTCGTCGCGCTGGGCCAGCTGGGCAGCACCGGCCTGGTGATCATTTCCAAGGTCGATGCGACCGAGATCTACGAACCGATCACCTACCTGCTGTGGCATGCGATGGCCGTTCTGGCGGTGTCGCTCGCGGTCGGCGTGCTGCTGCTGCGCGCCACGGTGGGACCGCTGGCGCGCACCATCGCCCGCTCCGAGGCCCGTGCTGTCGAGGGCGAGCGCCGGCTCAAGGCGATCACCGACAACGTGCCGGCGCTGATCGGTTTTCTCGATCAGGACCTGAAGTACCGCTTCATGAATGCCACCTACGAACGCTGGTTCGGCCAGCCAGTGGCCGAGATGCTGGGCAAGTCGCCGCGCGACCTGCTGTCCCCCGAGAGATTCGCCCTCGGCTGGCCGCACATGCAAAAGGCACTGTCCGGGGAAGTCGTGCACTTCACGCACGAGACCTCGAGCACGCGCGCGGGATATCCCAAGCATGTCTCGGTGAGCTACATCCCCGACCGCGGCGAGGACGGCCGCGTGCTGGGCTTCAATGTGCTGGCCTTCGACACCACCGATCGCCACCTGCACGAGCAGACGCTGCTGCATCTGGCTCACCACGACAGCCTGACCCAGCTGCCCAACCGGCGGCTGTTCGAAGACCGACTGTCGCACGCCATGACGCTCAGCCAGCGTCACCGCGAACTGCTCGCCCTGCTCTACCTCGACATCGACCACTTCAAGCAGATCAACGACAGCCTCGGCCACGAGAAAGGCGACCTGCTGCTGCGCGGCGTGGCGCAGCGCCTGACGGGTGCGGTGCGCAGCAGCGACACCGTGGCGCGGCTCGGCGGCGACGAGTTCGTGGTCCTGATGGAAGGCCTGAAGTCGCGCGACGACGCCCTCGTCGTCGCCAACAAGATCCTGACGGCGATCCGCCTGCCCTTCGATCTGGCCGGCGAACAGCGCCACATCAGCACCAGCCTCGGCCTGGCGTATTCACAAGGCAGCGGCGACACCCCCGAACGCCTGGTGCAGCGCAGCGACGCCGCGCTTTACGAGGCCAAGGCCGCTGGCCGTGACTGCCATGCCGTGGCCGGCGAAATGCTCGAAGCGCACGCCTGAGCGATGTGACGGGATCGGCCCTCGCGAGGTCGCGAGGTAGAGAGGTACGACGACCACCATCGCCTGCTCGAGGCCACCGTGCTGCGCGCCGCGCCGCGCGCCGAACAACTGAGGCGCAAGCACATTCACACGATGAAGCTCAAGCGCGGCGCCCGGGTGGCGCGCTGACGCGGGGCTACCTGGCAGCTTCGATGGCGGTCACCGTCATCGAGCCACTGATCTTGTCGGCAGTGAACTTCACCTTGTCGCCCTCCTTCACCCCATCGAGGAATTGCGGGCTGGCGACCTTGAACACCATGGTCATGCTGGGCATGTCCAGGTTGGCAATCGGGCCGTGACGCAAGGTCACCTTGCCTTGCGCCTTGTCGATCTTGCGCACTTCGCCATCGGTCATGGCTCTGGCGGGCGCGGCCGCGGTAGCCGCCACTGGGGGCAAAGGAGTCTGCGCCCCGGCAGCCGCCGACAGGGTGAGCGCGATCGCGGTGAACAGTTTGGCAAGCTTCATCGGGGATCTCCGTGGGTTGTCAGGGAACAGGTCGCAAGTGCAATGGCCGTCACCGCACGACCACCGTGCCGATCATTCCGGCCTCGTAGTGGCCCGCGACGAGGCAGGCAAATCGGTACTCCCCGGTCTTGGTGAACTGCCAGACGATCTCGCCCCGTGCGCCGGGCTTGACGTGGGCCATGTTCGCGTCGGCGTGTTCCATGCCGGGAAACTTCTTCATCAATTCCGCGTGCTGCTGCAAATCGGCAGGCGTGCCCAGCACCATTTCGTGGAGCTGCCTGCCGCTGTTGGAGACGACGAAGCGGACCGTCTCGCCGCGCTTGACCGACACCGCGGACGGCGTGAACCTGAACGCATCGGTCATGTCGAGCCGGATGGTCCGGGTGACCTTCTTCGGGTCGCCAGCGCGGCCGAAGGCCTGCTCCTCGACCTTCGCCGCATCGAAGGCCGGTCGCTTGCGGGCCTGATCGTCGCCGTGTGCGACAGCGGTGCTGGATGCCATGACTGAGAGAACCGTGACGGCGGCCAGGGCTGCGCGCCTCGAGGTGTTGAAGACGTTTTTCACGGGCTCCCTTTCAATGGCCTGCATGGCCGGTCGGCTTGCGGATCTTCAGGGTCGCGGCGTCGGGCGGCGCGGCCAGTGCGCGGGGCGGTTCGGGCAACTCGGCCGTGTACTCGCTGGCGACGGTGCCCACGGGATGCCGGTACGGCCCGGGGTCGCTGTGGTCACCGCGCCGAACGTCGTCGCGGACCTTGATGACGCTGAACATGCCGCCCATCCCGATCGGGCCGAACGGGCCCTGCCCGGTCATCATCGGCAGCGTGTTGTCGGGCAGCGGCATGTCCATCTCCGCCATGTCGTGCATGCCGCGCTCGCCCATCACCATGTAGTCGGGCACCAGCCCGGTGATCTTCTTGACCACGTCGCGGTGGTCGACGCCGATCATCGTCGGCACGCCGTGGCCCATCGCGTTCATCGTGTGGTGCGACTTGTGGCAATGGATCGCCCAGTCGCCGGCCAGCGCATCGAACTCGATGGCCCGCATTTGGCCGACCGCAATATCGGTGGTCACCTCGGGCCAGCGCGCACTCTTCGGCACCCAGCCGCCGTCGGTGCCGGTGACCTCGAAGTGCGGCCCGTGCATGTGGATCGGGTGGTTGGTCATCGTCAGGTTGCCGATGCGGATGCGCACCCGCTCGCCGGTCCGCGCGACGAGCGGGTCGATGCCCGGAAAGGCCCGGCTGTTCCAGGTCCACAGGTTGAAGTCGAGCATGGTGTTGACGCGCGGCGTCGCGCTGCCCGGCTCGATGTCGTAGGCATTCAGGATGAAACCGAAGTCGCGGTCGACCTGGAGCTGTCTGGGGTCCTTCGGGTGGACGATGAACAGCCCCATCATCCCCATCGCCATCTGCGTCATCTCGTCGGCATGCGGGTGGTACATGAAGGTGCCCGGGCGCTGCAGCACGAACTCGTACAGGAAGGTCTTGCCGACCGCGATCGGCGGCTGCGTCAGGCCGGTCACACCGTCCATGCCCGACGGCAGCAGGATGCCGTGCCAATGCACGCTGGTGACTTCGGGCAGCCGGTTGGTGACGAACAGGCGGACGCGGTCGCCTTCGACGGCCTCGATCGTCGGCCCCGGGCTCTGGCCGTTGTAGCCCCACAGGTTGGCCTTCATCCCCGGGGCGATCTCGCGCACCACGGGCTCGGCCACCAGGTGGAATTCCTTGACCCCGCCTTTCATGCGCCAAGGCAGCGACCAGCCGTTGAGCGTCACGATCGGCTGATACGGGCGGCCGTTGGGCGGCAGCGGGGGCGGCTGCATGCGGGCCGACGACTGGATCACGGCTTCGGGCAAGGATGCGGCACCGGCCCGGCTGACGGCCGCCGCACCGACGAGCGTTGCGCCCGCGGACCTGAAGAAGTTTCTGCGGTTGCTCATGGTCGTCTCGATCAGTGCGCCGCCGGCTCGGCGGCGGTGGCCATGGCCGGGCGCATGCCGGGCGCGGCAGCGGGGGAGCGGCCCGTCAGAGCGGCCTGCAGGTTGGTCTCGGTGATCCAGAAGTCGCGCAACGATTCGACCGCCGCCGTCACGCTGGCGATCTGCTCGCGCGCGTCCGCCAGCAGCTCGAACACGCTGGCCAGCATCCCGTTGTAGCGCAGCAGGTTCTCGTCGGAGATGCGTTTGCGCAGCGGCACGACCTCGTCGCGGTAGTGCCGGGCCAGGTCGTATGCCGTGCGGTACGCCGAATACGACTCGCGCACCTCGGAGCGGGCGTTGATGGCCACCTGCGCGGTCCGGTGGACGGCCTGCATGTAGGTCGCTTCGGCCCGGGCAACACGCGCCGCACCGAAGTCGAACAGCGGCAGCTCGAGTTCGATCTCGTAGCCGTTGCTGCGTGGCTCACCGGTGGTGCTCTTGTTCTGGTAGCCCGCGTCGAGCACGTTGATGAAGCGCGTGGCCTGGCTCAGCCCGAGCGACCGGGCCGTGGCTTCACCCGCCCGCCGCGCCATCAGCACGTCCAGGCGCTTGTCCATCGCCGTCTGCTCGGCGTTGCGCGGCTCCACCGGGGCTGCCGGCAGGTCGGGAAGGCGATCGGGCAACTGCAACGCCAGTTGCTCGCCGGACAGCGACAGGATGCGCGTGAGCCGCTCGCGCGCAGCGACCGCCCGGTGCCGGGCGCGCGCCAGTTGGGCCGTGGCGTCGGCGTAGAACGACTGCTCGCGCATCTGCGCCAGCTTGTTGAAGTTGCCTGCCGCCACCATGCGCCGCGCCAGTTCGTTCGACGCGTCGGCGGCATCCTTGACCTGCTCGAAATAGCCGACCAGCTGCTGTGCGGTGACGGCGTCGAAAAAGGCCCTGCGGGCCTCGCCGGCGATGCCCACGGCATCGAAGGCCGTCTGCAGCTGCGCCTGCTCGAAGCGCGCCTGCTCGACCTGCCGGGCCACCGGCAGCGTCAGCAGCCCCAGCACGTTGAACATCACGGCACGGTCGATCTCGACGACGCCGCCGCCGCCGAGGCGGCCGAAGCGGATGCTCGGGTTGGCCAGCCGGCCGGCGCGCACCAGGTCGGCCTCGGCGAGGCTCAGCGCGGCGAAGCCTGCCTGCAGGTCGCGGTTGTTCAACAGCGCGATCTCGACGGCGCTTTCCGGATTCAGCGGCTGGCCCAGCAATTCGCTGACGCGCGTGCGGGCCGCATCGGCTTGCGTGGCGCTGCGCTGGTCGGTCGGTGCTTGTCCGGCCCGCTCTCGCGTGAGCTGTTCGACCGTGCCGAAGCCGCCGTCCGCCGAAAACGAGGCGCAGCCCGCCAGAACGCTGGTCGCCGTGACGATCGCCATCAGGCTCTTCATGGCTGACCCGCCGGCTTGCGCCGCTGCATCGGATGGCCGGCGTGCGGCGGCTCGCTCGGCGCCGGTGTCATTGCTGGTGGCAGCGCTGGTGGCAGCGCTGGCGTCAGCGCGGGTGTCAGCGCCGGTGTCGCCTTCGCAGCGGCGTCGCCGGCCGGCGTCGGGGCGCTGGCCGGCTGGGCCGATGTGCCATGCCCGGCATGCCCGAGGGCGACGCCGGCCACGGCGTCGTTGATGCCGCGCCAGAGACCGAGCGGGACGTCCTTGTAGGGCTTGTAGTCGGCGAAGGCCGACTGGTAGGCCAGGGCCGGTGCGGCCCTGGGCACGTGGGGGCCGCCGACCTGTGCTGCGGCCACCAGGGGCCCGCAAAGGGCCGCCGTGATGCCCTGGGACAAATGCTTGCGCTTCATGGATTGAACTCGCTCATCGGATGCGCCGGGCAGCCGTGCCGCCAGCGGACGACCCGTGCACCAAGCGCACGGGCCTCGTTCGGCCTCGCAGCGGAGGCCTGGGCGGGGTCAGATGGTTCGGGGCGGCCGGTCCTCGCCATCGGCGAGGAAGCTGCGCACCGGGGCCGACAGCGCGGGGAAATCGGCGGCGGCCGCCTTCAGCACGGGCAATGCACCGGGCAGCGTGCCGACCAGCGGTGTCAGCGAGCAGCAGGCAGCGCAAACGTTGCACCGGTCGGCGTGATCGCGCGCACCATCGTCGTGGCTGCCAACGCCGTGCGCGCCGTCTAGGTGGTGATGGGGGCCTGAATCCGCAGCCATCGCCGCAGCGTCCATCAGCTGCGCCGCGGCCGGCACATGGTCTAACAGATGGGCCGACGCGTGACCCGAGGCATGGCCCGAGGCATGACCCAACCCATGACCTGACACATGACTCAAGACATGACCTGACACATGACTCAAGACATGGCCCGCAGCGTCACCCGAGACAGGGCCCAACGCGTGGTCCATCGAATGATGCGTCGCAGCGTGGGCGACCACAGTGGCGGGGACGTCGCGCGGTGGCAGTTCGATCGCTGCATCCGGCAAGCCGGGCACCGGGCACAGCAGCGCTGCCGCGATCGCTCCCCGGACGGGAAGCAAGACCGCCAGCAGGAC
>JANMAP010000223.1:0-3792 GCA_031359905.1 Burkholderiales bacterium
GGACGCCGGCGCCGACGACGTACTGAGCGACGACGACGGTGCCGTCGAGGTGCTGTGCGCGCCGCCGGTCTACGAGACGGTCAAGGCCGCGCTCGAAGCCGCCGGCCTGACGCCCGACGTGGCCGAGGTGACGATGCGCGCCGAGAACAACGTCGAAGTCACCGGCGACGACGCCGCACGCATGCAGAAGCTGCTCGACGTGCTGGAAGACCTGGATGATGTCCAGGACGTCTTCCACAACGCGCTGATCACCGAGTGAAAGTCCTGGTCATCGGCGGCGGCGGCCGCGAGCATGCGCTGGCCTGGAAGCTGGCGCAGAGCGAGCGCGTGCAGATCGTCTTCGTGGCCCCGGGCAATGGCGGCACGGCCGCCGATCCGGCGCTGCGCAATCTGCCGATCCGCGGCTCCGAAGCGCTGGCGGATTTCGCCGCCGCCGAGAAGATCGCGCTGACCGTCGTCGGCCCGGAAGCCCCACTGGCCGACGGGGTCGTCGATCTCTTCCGGGCCCGCGGCCTGCGCATCTTCGGGCCGACCCGCGCCGCAGCACAGCTCGAAAGCTCCAAGGCCTTCGCCAAGAATTTCATGCAGCGCCACGGCATCCCCACCGCGCTGTACGCCGCCTTCACCGACGCCGACGCCGCGCATGCCCATGTCGAACAGCACGGCGCGCCGATCGTCATCAAGGCCGACGGCCTGGCCGCCGGCAAGGGCGTGGTGGTCGCCATGACCAACGCCGAAGCCCATGCCGCGATCGACGACATGCTGACCGCCAACCGCCCGGGCGTGGCCCACAACGCGGGCGGCGCGCGCGTGGTGATCGAGGAATTCATGGCCGGCGAGGAAGCCAGCTTCATCGTGCTGTGCGACGGCACGCACGTCCTGCCGCTGGCCACCAGCCAGGACCACAAGCGCATCTTCGACGGCGACCAGGGCCCCAACACCGGCGGGATGGGCGCCTATTCGCCGGCGCCGGTGGTCACGCCCAACGTGCATGCCCGGGCGATGCAGGACATCGTCCTGCCGACCATCCAGGGCATGGCGCGCGACGGCATCCCCTTCAGCGGCTTCCTCTACGCCGGGCTGATGATCGATGCCCAGGGCCAGCCGCGAACGGTGGAATTCAACTGCCGGCTCGGCGACCCGGAAGCCCAGGTGATCCTGATGCGCCTGAAGAGCGACCTGTTTGAAGTGCTGCTGCACGCCGCCGACGGCACGCTTGACCAGGCCGAATTGCAATGGGACCGCCGCACCGCACTCGGCGTGGTGCTGGCCGCGGCCGGCTATCCGGCGACGCCGCGCCAGGGCGATGCGATCGTCGCACTGCCGGCCACCAGCGACGCGTTGCAGGTCTTCCACGCCGGCACCACGCTGGCCGACGGCCAGCTGTCGACCAGCGGCGGGCGCGTGATGTGCGTCACCGCACTCGGCGATTCGGTGCGCCAGGCCCAGCAGCGCGCGCTCGATGCCGTCCACCAGGTGCGCTTTGCCGGCGCGCAGTGGCGCAGCGACATCGGCCACCGGGCCATCCGGCATTGAAGGCGGCGACCTCCGTGAACGCCGTGACCCCGGTGGGCGCCGCGACCTCCGCGACGGCCGCGACGGCCGCGGCGTCGACCGTCGACGTCGCCGCGGTGCGCGCCTACCTGCTGGGTCTGCAGGGCCGCATCGTCGACGCCCTGCAGGCCCAGGACGGCAAGACCTTCCTCAGCGACGGCTGGCAGCGCCCGCCCGGCGGCAAGCTGCAGGGCGACGGCCTGTCGCAGCTGGTCGAGGACGGTGGGCTGCTCGAACGTGGTGGCTGCAACTTCAGCCACGTGCAGGGCGCGTCGCTGCCGCCATCGGCCACGCAGCACCGCGGTGAACTGGCCGGCGCGCCGTTCGAGGCGCTGGGCGTGAGCCTGGTGATGCACCCGCACAACCCCTTCGTGCCGACGGTGCACATGAACGTGCGGCTGCTGGCCGCGTTCCCTGCAGGCCTGCCGCCGGTGACCTGGTTCGGCGGCGGCATGGACCTGACGCCCTACTACGGCTTCGAGGAGGACGCGCGCCACTTCCACCGCGTCAACGCCGAGGCGCTGGCCCCCTTCGGCGCGGACAAGTACCCGCGCTTCAAGGCCTGGTGCGACGAATACTTCTTCATCAAGCACCGCAACGAACCGCGCGGCATCGGCGGGGTGTTTTTCGACGACTTCAACGAAGGCGGTTTCGCCACCGGCTTCGCGCTGATGCAGGCGGTGGGCGACAGCTTCATCCCGGCTTATCTGCCGCTGGTGCAGCGCCGCCGCAACACGCCCTACGGCGAACGCGAGCGCGACTTCCAGGCCTACCGCCGCGGCCGCTATGTCGAGTTCAACCTGGTCTGGGACCGCGGCACGCACTTCGGCCTGCACGGTGGCGGCCGCACCGAAAGCATCCTGATGTCGATGCCGCCGATCGTGAAGTGGCGCTACGACTGGCACCCCGATCCGGGCAGCGCCGAGGCGCGCCTGTACAGCGACTTCCTGCGCCCGCGCGACTGGCTGCATGAATGAACCAGCGTGCGGCGCCGGTGCGGCGCGTCGGTCTGTTCGGCGGCACCTTCGATCCGGTGCATCTGGCCCATGTCGCACTGGCGCGGGCTGCGCTGCGGGCTTTGCGGCTGGACGAACTGCGCTGGATCCCGACCGGCCAGCCCTGGCAGAAGGCGCGCCACATCACGCCGGCTGCCGACCGCGAAGCGATGGTCGGCCTGGCCATCGCCGACGAGCCACGCTTCGTGCTCGACCGCATCGAGATCGAGCGTCCGGGGCCGAGCTACACGCTGGACACGGTGTCGGCGCTGCGCGCTGCGCAGCCGGGCACCCAGTGGTTCCTGATCATCGGTGCCGACCAGTACGCCAGCCTGCACACCTGGCTGCACTGGCGCAGCCTGCTCGACCAGGTCGTGCTGGCGGTGGCCAACCGCCCTGGCGTGGCGCCAGGCATCGATCCCGACGTGCTGCGCCACCCGCACCGCGCGGTGCCGCTGCCGATGCTCGACATCTCGTCGACCGACATCCGCCGCCGCGCGGCTTCAGGCGAAGACATCTCGCAACTGGTGCCGCCCGAGGTGGCGCGCTATATTGAATCGCACGGTCTGTACCGGGCACACGAATGAATTGCACGGATTGGGCCGTGCTGACGAATGATTCGCACGGTCTGTCCCGTGCACTCGCCGCCGGCGATCCTAGAAGGAGCTGAATCTGGACATCCGCAAGCTGCAGCGCGCCATCGTCGATGGCCTGGAAGACGTCAAGGCGCAGAACATCGCCGTCTTCAACACCGAACACCTGAGCTCGATGTTCGAGCGCGTGATCATCGCCTCGGGCACCAGCAACCGCCAGACGAAGGCGCTGGCCTCGAGCGTGCGCGACGCCGTCAAGTCGCGCGGCATGCAAGTCCTGCGCACCGAGGGCGAGGACAACGGCGAATGGATCATCGTCGACTGCGGCGCGGCGGTCGCCCACATCATGCAGCCGGCGATCCGCGACTACTACCACCTGGAAGAAATCTGGGGCGGCAAGTCGGTGCGCATGAAGGTCGGCGAGGTCAACACCAAACTCGTCAAGGCCAGCGAGCCGGAGCGGCCGGCGGGCAAGACGGCCGGTCGGGGCACGGTCCAGGGCAAGGGCACGGGTAAGGTGGGCGGCAAGGTCACAGGCAAGGTGGGCGGCCAGGCGATCTCGCCGGCGAGAAACGCCGTGCCCCAGCGCGCGCGCAAGGCGGCGCCGGCCAAGGCCGGACACGCGGCGACGAAGCCACCGAGCAAGGCCG
>JANMAP010000289.1:0-17019 GCA_031359905.1 Burkholderiales bacterium
GTGACGCCGACATCGCTGGTCTCCGAATTCAGGTACAGGGGGGCGCGAAACTTGCCCACACGCAGCAGAAGATCGTTGGACGGGCGGTACGACACGAAACCCCAAGCCAGACTCCCTTGGCTGCCACGGTCGCTGCGTGACGACGACGCCACTTTCCCCTGCAGCGTGAGCGAGATCCCCTCGCCCAACTTGCTGTCGAGTTGCAGGCCGAGGACCGAATCGCGCTTGAACGTGCCCTGGTCGCTGATGAAGCGTTGATAGGCAAAGGGCTTGTCGGATTGGGCGTAGCCCAGCGAGCCGAAACCCGACATTGATGTCTCAAACGCCAGCGCGCCGCCGCTTCCGAGCGCGGACAGCCCGAAGATCGCCGCCATCAGCGACGATCTCGTCCGGTGCTGCAATGCTGCTCGCTTCACGCTAGAGGACCCATCCGGTCGCCGCTCGGGCACTCCGCCCTGCCATTGAGCAGCATCAATGCTGCAGCAAGATCGTAATCTGCCAGCAGCTTGCCAACCCGTGCGGCCGTGCGCTCATCGATCTCGCTGGGCCACCGACCGTCGCGGGCTCGCCACAGGTCGATGGCCTCGATGTCGCCGTCGCGGAGCAGCGCGCACAGACGGGCCAGCCATGCATCCGGATCGCCCGCCGCTGTGGCGGGCACGGCCGCGGGCACCGGCACCGCCACAGGCGACGGTGGCCGATCGGGCGGGCGCGTCGGCGCCGCCTCGCCAGCGCGCACTTGAACCAGCGCATGGAACAGCAGTTCGGGATCGATCGGCTTGCTGATGTGCCCATTCATGCCCAGCAGCACACAGCGCTCACGCTCTTCAACCAGCGCATGCGCCGATAGCGCGATGATCGGCAGCTGGAAGTGGGACTCGCTCATGCGAATCCTGCGCGCAGCTTCATAGCCATCGACGACTGGCATCTGCAGGTCCATCAGCACGGCGTCGAAGCGTTGTACCGGCGCCGCTTCGACCTGGTCGATCGCGTCCTGCCCGTCGACGGCCACCGTCACTTCGACGCCGACCTGCGTCAGCAACTCGACAGCCACCTGTCGATTGATCTCGTTGTCCTCGGCCAGCAGCACGCGCATGCCGCGCAGACGATCGGCATCGGGCGCGGTCATCGCGGCGGGTGCCTCCGCGGCAGCGCCGTCAAGCCAGGCGAAGAGATGACGCACGGATTCAGGCAGCACCGGCTTGGGCAGCAGGTGCGCAGCACCCAGCTGCGTCGCGCTGAGATGCATGGCCTCGGAGTCGTAGGCCGAGACGATCACCACCACGGGCCGCTCGGCGGCAGGCTGTTCCGCCAACGCACGCAGCACGCCGGCGCCATCAATTCCCGGCATGACCCAATCCACGAGCAACAGGTCGTACGGTTGGCCAGCGGCCCGGGCGCGGCCCAGGCAGGCCAACGCATCGCCTCCATCGACTGCCGTGGCGATCGCCCCACCCAGGCTGCCGACCTGCATCGCGCAGAGCATGTCGGTCAGCGACTGGCGCGCATCGGCCTGGTCGTCGACCACCAGCACGCGCATCGCCGCCGCGCGCGGCGGCGGCTGCGCAGGGGCAGCCCGCGGGCTGGCCAGTGGAACCGGGATGCTGAAGGCAAACCGCGTGCCGATGCCTACTTCGCTGCTGACCTCGATGCGCCCGCCCATCAACTCGACGAAGCGCCTGGAAATCGTCAGGCCCAGCCCGCTGCCGCCGTACTTGCGCGTCGTCGAGCCATCGGCCTGGGTGAACTCCTGGAACAGGCGTGCGATCTGTTCGGTGGTCATGCCGATCCCGCTGTCGGTGACCGCAAACTCCAGGCGAATACTGGTGTCGTAGCGCTCGGCGACGCCGACAGAGAGTTTGACGAATCCACGCTCGGTGAACTTGACGGCATTCGACAACAGGTTCGTCAGCACCTGACCCAAGCGCAACGCGTCGCCGACCAGCGCGCTGTCGGCGCCCAGCAGCGAAGGCTCGGTGATATCGAGCAGCAGCTCGATATCCTTCTCGTGTGCGCGCTGGCGCAACAGCGAGAGCGAATTGCCGACCACGTCCTCCAGGCGAAAGCGCACCTGCTCCAGCTCGATCTTGCCGGCCTCGACCTTCGAGAAGTCGAGGATGTCGTTGATGATCCCAAGCAGTGACTTGGCGGCGTTGTAGACCTTGGTGACGTAGTCCCGCTGGCGTGGCGACAGCTCGGTGCGCAGCGCCAGATAGGCCATGCCGATCATCGCGTTCATCGGCGTGCGGATCTCGTGGCTCATGTTGGCCAGGAACATCGACTTCGCGCGCGTTGCACTCTCGGCCTGCTGGCGTGCGGCCTCGAGCTCGGCCTGCACCGCCGCGCGGCGCGGGATGTCGTCCTCGATGGCCTGCGCCATGCCGTCCAGCGTGCGCCCGAGGCTGAGGATTTCTTCGACGCCGCTGCCGGCCGCGCTGCGCGCACTGAACTCTCGGCTCGCCAGGCGCTGCGCGACTGTCGACAGCGACTGCAGGGGCCGCAGCACCAGCCGGCGAATCACGCTCAGTGCGTAGAGCACCAGACCGAGCGCAATCAGCATCACCACGGTGGCGGCCAGGATGGCCATCCCCAAGCGATCCCGAGCAGCCCCGACTTCGGACGCCGTGCGCTCGTCGGTCTGGCGGATCAGCGTGTCCACGGCAGCGGACAGCTCGGCCTTGCGCAGGCTGTAGTCGGTGTCGTGCACCAGCTTGCCCGCAAAGTCCAGCCGGGGCACCCCGTCGGAAACGAACTCTTGCGTCTGCGGGTTGTACAAGCCCTGCGTCGCAGCAAACGCGATCTGTTCGACCTGGTTGAGCTTCGCGCTGGCCGCCAGCACATGGCCCAGGGCCGCCAGTTCGGCCGCGCTGAAGCCTTGCGAACGCATCAGGTCGCCGATCGACCGGCGCGTGCCGCTTGCGGGGATGCTGTGGGTCAGCCGTCCGGCGACCACGTCGTCCCAGTAGGTGCGCCTGTCGTAGCCTGCGGGCGCCGGCTTCTCGCCGTCGCGCACCGCGACAATGTCGTAGTAGTACAGCAGGTAGCGCGGCTCGCCGGTCGCGGTGTAGGCGCGAACGAAACGGCTGAGCTGGTCGGTCTCCAAGGACAGCCGGGTGGCGATGTCCAGGCTGCGCTGCCGGTGGTCCTGCACCGCCACGACCCGGTCGTAGCTGGCCCCGATCAGCCAGACAAGGGCGGCGGTGGCGCCCAGCGATGAGGTGACAAGCGCAAAAAAGGTTGTCGAGACCCGGCGCAGGCGCATGGCGTCAGGCCGGCTGCGCGGCAACGCTGAAGACGCTGACCGGTCGCGAGAAGCCTTTCAGCGGCAGATCGCCCACCGGTTGCGCCGCGACCAGCCCTTCGATGTGGCCGAGCACCCGCTGCGACACCAGCACCTGCCCGCCGCGCGCTTCGCCGCACAGCCGGGCTGCCAAGTTGGTGACGTTGCCGATGGCCCCGTAGTCGCGCCGGCCCTCGAAGCCGATGGCACCGATCGTCGCGTAGCCCTGGGCGATGCCGATACCCATCTCCAGCGCGTAGCCGCGCTGGCGCCAGCTCTCGCCGAGTGCGGCAAAGCGCTGCTGCATCTCGAGCGCCATGCGCACTGCGGCGGCGGCAGGGTTGTCGACCAAGACCGGGTCGTTGAAGAAGACCATCATGCCGTCGCCGGCGAAGCGCTCGAGGGTGCCATCGTGGTCCATGATGATCCGGCCCATTGCGGCGTGGTACTCGCCGAGCACCCCCATCACCTCTTCGGGGTCGGCGGTCTCGGTGAAGGCCGTGAAACCACGCAGGTCGAGGAAGACCACGGCGATCTCGCGTCGACGGTGGCGCAGCGGGTCGTCCGCACTGCCTGCCAGGATCAGGTCGGCCACCGACGGGGAGAAAAAGCGCCGCAGGCGACCCAACCGGTCCATCTCCGCGACCTGTTGCTCGACACGCTGCTCGAGCAGCTTGTTCCAGTCAGCCAGTGCGGCGGCCTGCGCACGCAACTGCTGCACCGCCACTTCGAGGCTGCGGCTTTGCTCCGACAAGGTCAGGTGCGTTCGAACACGTGCTCTGACGATGGGCGGGCTGATCGGCTTGACGACGTAGTCGACGCCACCGAGCTCGAGACCGCGCATCTCGTCGTCGACCTCGTCGAGTGCGGTGATGAAGATCACCGGAATGTGGCGGGTCGTCGGGTCGGCCTTCAGCCGCCGACAGACTTCGTAGCCGGTCATGCCGGGCATCATCACGTCGAGCAGGATCAGGTCGGGTGGTGCGTCCGAGGCGACGATCTGCAGCGCCCTTTCGCCCGAGGTGGCCACGCGGATGCGGTAGTCGTCGCGCAGCAACTCGCTCAGCACCGACAGGTTCGCCGGTGTGTCGTCCACCAAGAGCAATGACGAACGGGAGCTTTCGGACTGCACGCGCGACCTCTCAAAAAGTGGCGCAGTGTGACCGAGGCTGGGAATGGTCGACCACCCCCAGGATGGGCGAAGAGACGCGCCCGAGCACGCGGGCACGCTGCAGCCCCGGATGCAGTCGCCGCGCCAGGATCGAAGCGAACC
The DNA here is from genome assembly GCA_031359905.1 of Burkholderiales bacterium. Classification (GTDB taxonomy): domain Bacteria; phylum Pseudomonadota; class Gammaproteobacteria; order Burkholderiales; family Burkholderiaceae_C; genus Rubrivivax. The sequence continues at coordinate 4,554 of JANMAP010000289.1, forward strand.
CCGTGACCGCTGGCGAGCGTGGGGCTTTCTAGTACACGACCACCGAGCGGATGCTCTCCCCCCGCTCCATCAACTCGAAGCCGTGGTTGATGTCCTCGAGCTTCAGGGTGTGGGTGATCAGCGGGTCGATCTGGATCTTGCCGTCCATGTACCAGTCGACGATCTTCGGCACGTCGCTGCGGCCGCGCGCGCCGCCGAAGGCCGAGCCTTCCCACTTGCGGCCGGTGACCAGCTGGAACGGCCGGGTGCTGATTTCCTGGCCGGCCGCCGCCACGCCGATGATGATGCTGCGGCCCCAGCCCTTGTGGCAGCACTCCAGCGCCTGGCGCATGGTGCTGGTGTTGCCGATGCATTCGAAGCTGTAGTCGGCGCCGCCGTCGGTCAGCTGCACGATGGCGTCGACGACGTTGGGCACGCTCTTCGGGTTGATGAAGTGCGTCATGCCGAAGCGCCGGGCCATCGCTTCGCGCGCCGGGTTCAGGTCGATGCCGATGATCTTCTCGGCACCGACCATCCTGGCGCCCTGGATCACGTTCAGGCCGATGCCGCCCAGGCCGAAGACGACGACGTTGGCGCCGGCCTCGACCCCGGCGCTGAAGAGCACCGCGCCGACCCCGGTGGTCACGCCGCAGCCGATGTAGCAGACCTTGTCGAACGGCGCGTCGGGGCGGATCTTGGCCAGCGCGATCTCCGGCGCGACGATGTGGTTCGCAAAGGTGCTGGTGCCCATGTAATGCAGGATGGGCTGGCCGCCGATCGAGAAGCGCGACGTTCCGTCGGGCATCAGGCCCTTGCCCTGGGTGCCGCGGATCAGCTGGCACAGGTTGGTCTTGCGGCTCAGGCAGAACTTGCACTGCCGGCATTCCGGCGTGTACAGCGGAATCACGTGATCGCCGGGCCGGAGCGTCGTGACGCCGGCGCCGACCTCGAGCACCACGCCGGCGCCTTCGTGGCCCAGGATGGCCGGGAACAGGCCTTCGGGATCGGCGCCGGACAGCGTGTACTGGTCGGTGTGGCAGATGCCGGTGGCCTTGATCTCGACCAGCACCTCGCCGGCGCGCGGGCCTTCGAGGTCGACGGTTTCGATGGTCAAGGGGGCGCCGGCCTTCCAGGCAACAGCAGCGCGGGTCTTCATGCGGGTTCCTTGTGCAGCGGGATCGGCGTGGAATCTACACGCCCGGGGCATGCTGCGCTGGCGGCAGCGGCCGCCGTGAAGATTTGCAAATCCACGCCCCGCTGAGCGGGACCTGCCCCACCCCGGACACAATTGCGGCATGGCTGTCTTCACGTTTCCTGGCAGTGCGCTGTTGCCCTGTCTGCTGGCCGCTGCAGCGGCCGTGCATGCCCAGACCGGCAGCCCCGGCCCCGCCGCGGCTGCGGCTTCGGCCGCCGCGCCAGGCGCCGCCGCGAGCGGCGCTGCGCAGAAGATCGAGATCACCGGCGGACGCAACAACGACACCGAGGAACGCCGCCGTTCGACGGCGGCCAAGATCGTCATCGGCCGCGAAGAGATCGACAAGTTCGGCGACGCCACGGTCGGCTAAGTGCTGCGCCGCCGGCCCGGCGACACCACCCCCGGCGCGCCCGGGCGCGGCGGCCCGCCACGGCTGCGCGGCCTGGGCAGCGGCTTCACCCAGCTGCTGATCGACGGCCAGCGCATCCCGCCCGGATTCAGCCTGGAAAGCCTGACGCCCGAGCAGGTCGAACGCATCGAGATCCTGCGCGCGCCGACTGCCGAGACCGGCGCGCGGGCCATCGCCGGAACGATCAACATCGTCACCCGCGAAGGCTTCAAGCGCCGGCTGAACGACCTGCGGCTGGGCTTCGGCGTCGAGAACGGCCAGGTCAGCCCGGGCATCAACTGGACGCACAACGACAGCGCCGGCGAGCTGATCTACAACATCTCGGGTTCGGCGTTCAAGCCGCATCGCAAGAACAGCAACCGGACGGACGTCGCGGTCACCGATGCCGCCAGCGGCGCGCTGCTTGAAGACCGCACGGCGCACAGCACGACCACCGAATCGCGCACCGGCGTCAACCTGACCGGCCGGCTGCAGTGGCGCCTGGGCGAAGGCGGCGACCTGCTGGCGCTGACGCCGTCGATCTTCCACACCGAGGCGCGCAGCGGCACGCTGTTCGACCTGGTGCAGGGCCAGACCCGCCCGTGCGCGCCGGGCCAGGTCGAGCGCTGCACGGCCGACTTCTACAAGACCGGCGACGGCAGCACCGACAGCCGCTTCACCAACGGCCGATTGAACGGCCAATGGCGCCAGCGCGTGGGCAGCGTGCGCCTGGAACTCAACGCCGGCGGCGGCCTGTGGCGGTCGGTCAACGACACGCTGCGCAACGAATTCGGCAATGCGCCGCGTTACCCGCGCACCTACGACGACCGCAGCACGTCGCGCGAGCGGTCCTACAACCTGAACCTGAAGGGCTCGGGTCTGGCCGGGGGCAGCGAATCCGGCAACGAGCACAGCCTGGTGTCGGGCCTGGAAATCGACGGCTCCGAACGCAGCGAGACCAAGGTGTCGCTGATCAACGGCGTGATGCAGCTCGCCGATTTCGACAGCAACCTGAAGGCCAGCGCGCTGCGCCTGGCAGCCTTCGCGCAGGACGAATGGACCATCTCGCCGAACTGGAGCGCCCACGCCGGCCTGCGCTGGGAAGGCATCACCACACGCGGCGACACCGGCACCGCTGCATCCGCAGACCCGCATCCGACCAACCGCAGCAGCGTCTGGACACCGCTCCTGCACGCGGTGTGGAAGCCCGACCCGAAGAGCCGCGACCAGGTCCGCTTCAGCCTGACGCGCAGCTACCGCAGCCCGATGCTGGGCACACTGATCGCCCGGCCCACGATCAACCGGTTGCATCCGGCCAGCGAAGCCAACACCTTCACCACCGCCGACAGCGCCGGCAATCCGACGCTGAAACCCGAGCTGGCCACTGGCCTCGATATTGCGCTGGAACGCTACCTCGACGCCGGCGGCGTGCTCAGCGCCAACCTCTTCCACCGCAACATCAGCAACCTGATGCGCGGCGTGATCGCGCTGGAAAGCGTGCCCTGGAGCAGCTTCCCCCGCTACGTGCGGCGCACGCAGAACATCGGCGACGCCACCACCTCGGGGCTGGAGCTGGAAGCCAAGTTCAGGCTCGACCAGCTCATCGCCGAGGCCACGCCGATCGAGCTGCGCAGCAACCTGTCGCTCTACACCTCGAAGGTCAAGGCCGTGCCGGGCCCCGACAACCGGCTCGACCAGCAGGCCAAGGCCACCGCCAACGTCGGTGGCGACTACCGCCTGCGCGGCCTGCCGCTGACGCTCGGCGGCAACGTCAACTGGGTGCCTGGCTACACGACGCGCGACGAGGTCAACATCACCAACGCCGTCAGCGGCAAGCAGGTCTGGGACGTCTACGCGCTGTGGACCTTCAGCCCGGCCGTCGGCCTGCGCCTGCTGGGCAGCAACCTGAGCGCCCGCGACTACGCCAACACCGGGGTCACCGACGTCGCGGTGGCCAACGACACCATCGAGCGCAACACGGTTCGCAGCAGCGGGCCCAGCTTCGTGAATTGGCAGCTGCGGCTGGAGCTCAAGCTTTAGGGTAGGCCCGGGCGCGGTCCGGTGTCGCGCGGCGGCACACTCGGTCGGCTGTCAAACCGAGGATTCGCCCCGATGTTGAACCGCCGTCATCTGCTTGCCGCCGCTGCACTGCCTGCCTTCCCGTTCGCGGCCCGGGCGCAAGCAGGCTGGCCGAACAAGCCGGTGCGCATCGTCGTGCCGTTCGCCGCCGGCGGTACCACCGACATCCTGGCCCGCGCCGTCGCACCCGAACTGCAGCGCGCCTTCGGCCAGCCCTTCATCGTCGACAACAAGCCGGGGGCCGGCGGCAACAGCGGCGCCGCCGAGGTCGCCAAGGCGCCGCCCGACGGCTACACATTGCTGATGGGCACCGTCGGCACGCACGCCATCAACCCGGCGCTGTACCCGAAGATGCCCTACGACCATGTGAAGGATTTCGCGCCGGTGACGCTGGTCGCCGGGGTGCCCAACGTGGTGGTGATGAACCCGGCGTCGGCGCAGAAGTACAACGTCAACACGGTCGTCGACCTGATCCGTGCGGCCAAGGCCAACCCGGGCAAGCTCAACGTCGCCAGTTCGGGCAACGGCACCTCGATCCATCTGTCGGCCGAGCTCTTCAAGAGCATGACCGGCACCTTCATGCTGCACCTGCCGTACCGCGGCTCGGGGCCGGCGCTGATCGATCTGATGGCCGGCAGCGTCGACCTGATGTTCGACAACCTGCCGAGCAGCCTGCCGCACATCAAGAGCGGCAAGCTGAAGGCGCTGGCGGTGACCAGCGGCCAGCGCAGCGTGGTGCTGCCCGACGTGCCCACGGTGTCGGAAGCCGGCGGTGCGCTGCTGAAGAATTTCGAGGCCAGTTCCTGGTTCGGCCTGCTGGCGCCGGCCGGCACCCCGGCCGACATTGTTCAGCGCGTGCAGCAGGAAACCGCCAAGGCGCTGGCCGGGTCGGTGGTCAAGGAACGGATGCAGTCGCAGGGCGCGATCCCCAGCGGCATGTCGCCGGCAGACTTCGTCAAGTTCATCGACGCCGAGACGAAGAAGTGGGCCCAGGTCGTCAAGGCGTCGGGGGCGAAGGTCGACTGACCTGACGCGCCCCCAAGCTCGCCAGCGCTCGCGACCCCCCGAGGAGACCGCCCGCCGACGGCCCGGCAGAGCCGGTTGCGTGGCAGGAAGCCCGGGTCAACTCCCGCCGAACCAGTTGTAGCCCTGGTCTTCCCAGTAGCCGCCGGGGTGGGTGTTGGTGACGAACAGCGCCTGGATGTGCTTGGGGTTCTTGTAGCCCAGCTTGGTCGGCATGCGCAGCTTCATCGGAAAGCCGTACTTCGGCGGCAGCACCTGGCCGTCGTAGGTCAGCGCCAGCAGGGTCTGCGGGTGCAGCGCGGTGGCCATGTCGATGCTCGTGAAGTAGTCGTCGGCGCACTTGAAGCCGACGTACCTGGCGCTGGTGTCGGCGCCGACGCGCTGCTGGAAGGTCGCGAACGGCACGCCGCCCCACTTGCCGATCGCACTCCAGCCTTCGACGCAGATGTGCCGCGTCACCTGGTCGGCCTGCGGCAGCGCGCGCAGTTCGGGCAGCGTCCAGGCGTGCTTGTCGGCGACCAGGCCGCTGACCTCGAGCTTGAAGCTGTCGCCGTCGACCACGCGGATCTCGTCCTCGCCGTAGTAGGCGTTGAACGGGAAGGGGCGGGTGATCATCGATTCAGGGTAGGTCGGCGCCAGGCGCTGCGGGTCGAACAACCAGGCCTGGGCGTCGTCGTTGAAACGCGAGATGCGCATCAATGCGGTGTTGACGCTAGCGTCGTCGACCAGGCTGCAGCCGGTCAGCATGCCCAGGCCGCCAAGGGTCAGCGTGCGCGACAAAAAGGCGCGCCGCGACGGCAGCGCGACGCGCGCGATCGCGTCCTTGACGATCAGGTCGCCATCGACGCGCAGCGGCGCCTTGCGTTGGGGTCGGGTCAACAACATGGTCAATCTCCTGTCAATCGTTCAGGCACAGAGTGCCACCAAGCTGCCGCCGCGGATCCGGCTCCGCCGGTCCGCCAGCGGCGCCCCTTGAGGGGGAAGCGCCGCAGGCGCTACGGGGGTGGGCCATTCCCGCGCTACGGGGGTGGTCAAGTCACCGGCCGCGCAGCATGGCCAGCAGCGTGCGCGGCACCAGGGCCACCATCGCCAGGTGCACCGCGGCAAAGGCCACCAGGCCGGCCATCGCAAAGAAGTGGATGCGGCGCGCGGTTTCGTAGCCACCGAGCAAATCGCGCAGCAGCGGGAACTGCACCGACTTCCACAGCACCAGCCCCGACAGCACGACGACCAGGGTGTCCAGGCTGACGAAGAGATACGCCGCCCGCTGCACGGCGTTGTACTGCGCCGGATCGGCGTGCGAGAGACGGCCGCGCAGCGCGTCGCGCAGGTCGCTGACCAGCGCGCGCGGCGACAGCGGGAAGAACTTGCGCCAGGCGCGGCCGGTGGCCAGGTTGAAGAACAGATACAGCAGGCCGTTGATGACCAGCAGCCACATCGCCGCGAAGTGCCACTGCAGCGCGCCGCCCAGCCAGCCGCCGATGGTGATGTCGGCCGGGATGCGGAAGTCGAAGAACGGCGCGGCGTTGTAGATGCGCCAACCGCTCAGCACCAGGATCACGACGGCCAGGGCGTTGAGCCAATGCGTCACGCGCAACCACAGCGGGTGGATGGTCGAGCGCGCCGCAGGGGCCGCGTCGGGAAGGAGGGTGGGTGCGCTGGTGCTCATGGCCTTCTGTCGCCCGCTCGGGGCCGTCGTTACAACAATCTCGAAACGCCCGTTGTCGGCGCAGCCGCCGAGCTGGCGCGCCGCGTCGATCGCCGCCAGCCGGCCGGGCCCGCGAAGGACCGCAGGCCCGCGCAGCGTCATCCGGCCCAACGGCCTACCAGCCTTCGCTGCCGGTCTCGCCCTTGAACGGCCCGACCAGCTCGGGCGTGATCCAGCCGCCGTAGAAACCGCCGGGCTGCGCTCGCACCGCGGCGCCACCGACGCTGCAGGTCAACGGGCCGGGGTAGAAGGCGACGCAATCGGCCAGCGGCTCGGCACCCAGCAAGGGTTCGGGATAGCTCCAGGCCACGCCGTCCAGACGCTGCGTGCCGTCGTCCAGCGACCAGTAGCGCGCCGGGCCCTTCCACTCGCAATACGAACCGCCACCGGCCGCCTTGAGCAGCGCACGGTTCACGTCGGCCCACGGCAGGTAGATGCTGGGCGGGTGCGCGGTTTCGAGCACGCGCAGCGCGCGCGTGCTGCACGCGACTTCGACGTCGCCCCACAGGATGCGCACCTCGCGCGTTTCACTGGCCAGCAACGGCGGGCGCGGGAAGTCCCACACCGAGACCTGGCCCGGCCCCGGCGCCACGGCGTGGGCCGGGCGTCCCTGGCCGCGCCAGCGCCAGCCGGCGCGGGCCGCGCTGGCCCAGTCGGGCGGGCTGCTGCTGTTGCTGCTCATGGGGGCCGCGGCGCGCCGCTCCGTTCAGTAGCCGGCCTGGCTGACTGTGGGCAGCAGGTCAGCCAACGGCGCGAAGCGCTCGATGTTGCTGCTGACCGCCGGCACCAGGTAGTAGATGACGTTGTCGTCGACGCCGATCCCGACATACGAATTGCTCGCCGCGTAGTAACGGAAGTAGTAGCGCTTGCCGTTGGCGTCGCCGGTGGCCGACGCGGCGCCCGGCGGCTTCAGGTAGCTGAAGTAGACGGCTTCGAGGTAGTTGAAGGCGCGGTCGGCGTCCCCGGACGGCGCGGGCAGCACGCGGGCCGAGCTGAGCTTGACCAGATTCGCTTCCCGCAGCACGCCGTCGGGCGGAAAGGTCAGCAGCGGCAGCGTCGTGAATGCCCCGCCGGCATTGCCGGTGCGCAGCGCTGCGATGGCGTCGATCACCGCCAGCCCGGGCGCCGTGACCTGGCCGAAGACCGCGTACCCGCCGCCGTTGCCCGGCCCCAGCGTCGTCGTGTTGTCAACGAGGTTGACGAACCATTCGCTGGTCGCGCTGTTCAGGTCCGAGGTTCGCGCCATCGCCAGGCTGCCGCGAACGTTCGGGCGCGACGCGCTGTACTCCAGGGCGATCGGCGCGCGCGTCGTGATGTGCGGCCGGCTGCCGCCGCCCCAGGTGTAGCCGCCGCCCTGGACCACGAAGCCCGGCACGCTGCGGTGGATGAACGTGTCGTCGTAGGCCGCGCCCTGCACATAGGCCAGGAAATTGTTGACCGAGATCGGCGCCGTGCTGTCGTACAGCTGCACGTCAACCGGCCCCAGCGACGTGGACAGCCGCACCATCGTTGCCTGGGCGACCAGCGGCCCGCACAGGCCAGCGGCCAACAGCCACTGCAGACACTTCAGAGCCAGGCGTTGAACGGCGCGCACGATGGAATCTCCCGGTTGAATCAGGTCGCAGCCCGCGGCCCGTCCCGGCGATTCTGCCGGAGCGCGCACCGGCGCCTTCAGGCCGCCGCCGGCGCGGGCGCCTGCCAACCGCTGACCGCCCGTGCCGCCGCGACCGTCGCCAGCGCCGACAGCGCCAGACAGCCCCAGATCACGCCGGCATAGCTCTGGCTGCCGTCGAAGACGCGCCCGGCGATCCACGGCCCGGCCAGGTTGCCGAAGGCCGCGCCGGTGTACAGCGCGCCGATGATCGAGGCCACCGCGCGCGCGCCGAAGAAATCCATGCACAGCGCCGGCAGCAGCGAGACGATGCCGCCGTAGCTCAGCCCCATCCACAGCGCGAACACGGCCATCGCCGGGTAGCCGCCGGCGCCGGCCCAGAGCACGAAGCTGGCGCCCAGCGACGCCTGCGTCAGCAGCAGCGTCAGCGGGCGGCCGATGCGGTCGGCCAGCGCGCCGATGGCGAAGCGCCCGCTCAGGCTGCCGATGCCGATCAGTCCGACCAGGCCGACCGCCCGCGCATCGGCCACGCCGAGGTCGCGTGCCGCCGCCGAGACATGCGCGAAGGGAATGAACATGCTCGGCGCGCTCAACACCGTCATCGCATACAGCCACAGGAAGCGCGGGCTGCGCAACGCGTCGCGCAGGGTGTGGCCACTGACCGGCCGCGCCAGCCCGGCGGTGGCTGCCGGCGCACGGCGCAGCAACAGCGTGGCGCCCAGGCCCAGCGTCAGCACCCCCAGCGCCAGCAGGCGCAGCGCGCCGCGCCAGCCGAGCAGCGGAATGGCCCAGGCCGCCGCCAGCGGCACCAGCAGCGTGCCGGCGCCGATGCCCGCGCTGGCCAGCCCGGCGGCCAGCCCGCGGCGGCGGGTGAACCACGGCTGCACGCAGCCGATGGCCGGGGCATAGACCAGGCCGATGCCGACACCGACGCCGACGCCGTAGGTCAGCGTCACCAGCGCCAGCGAGCCGGCCCAGCTGCTGGCCAGCAGGCCGGCAGCGATCAGCAACATGCCGCTGGCGGTGACGAGGCGCGGCCCGAAGCGGTCGGCCAGCATGCCGGCCGCAGCGCCGAGCAGAAAGTAGATCAGCCCCGACAGCCCGAAGACCAGCGAGACATCGGCACGCTGGGCGCTGAATTCGCTGGCGAACGAACCGAAGAACGCGGCGAAGGAATACGAGACGCCGAAGATCACCGCCAGGCTGGCGAAGCAGGCCCAGACGACGACCCAGGCGTAGGGAGCTTCGTCGGCAGCATGCATGGCGCAGAGGATAGCCGGCGACGCGCGATCGCCCCCGAGCGGCGATGCATGCGAAAAATTTTCGGCTGACCTGCATCCAAGCGCCAGGGCGCCCCGTCAGGGGGGTGCGCCGGCCAATTCCGACCGGGCCTTCAGGAGATCCGCCATGAACCAACGCTCGCTGCTTCCCCTCGTCGTCGCGCTCGCCGCTGCTTTCGGCAGCGGCATGGCGCAGGCCCAGTCCGCACCGCGCACCGGCGGCCTGCCCACCAACCTGGGCGACGGCAGCGTGCGCACGGTGTCGCCGCGCATCCCCAGCCTCGTCGATGGCACGTCCAACACCATCCAGATCCGCGAGGCGGTGCCCAACAGCCTGCTGACGCGCGCCAGCGTCAGCGGCGACATCAGCCAGACCGCTGGCCAGACCAGCACCGGCCAGGCCAACCAGTTCGCCTCGATCGGCGGCGCCCGTGGCCTGACCGGCAGCACCGGCAACATCACGACCCAGGGGACCCTGACCGGCAACCTGACGCAGTCGCGCACCGGCACCACCGCCGGCTTTGGCGGCGGCGCCCAGAACGTGAACATCGGCGCCGTCGCCGGTGCCGTGACGGCGCGTACCGTCGATGCCAACGGCGCCGTGCTGGCCAACCTGACGCAGACCAGCAACGGCAACAGCCTCTCGAGCGAGATCGGCGCCCAGACGATCGACGTCGGCAGCGTGCGCAATGCCGGTGGCGGCAACATCACAACGTCCGGGCTGATCAGCGGCCCCGGCGTGATCCAGAGCTCGCGCAACGAACTCTCGCAGGCCCTGGCGGTGGCCAGCGTCGAGGGTGGCGAGGTGCAGAACGCGCAGACCCTGGGCCTGGTCTCGGGGCAGGTCACGCAGTCGACGTCCATCACCGGCGGCGACAGCCGCTCGCAACGCATCGCCGTCGCCGACATCCGCTTCGCCCAGGGGCAGAGCATCAGCACCACGGGCACCGTCACCGGTGCGCTGTCACAGACGCAAAGCGGCAGCGGCAGCAGCAACGCAGGGGCCAGCCAGTTGGTGGCGGTCGGCTCGGTCAGCGCCACCGACGCCGCCGGCGTCGTGACCACCAACGGCACGGTCACCGGCGCGGTCACGCAAAGCGCCAGCCGCGGCGAGCAGCGGCTGCTGGTGGCGTCTGTGGTTGGCGGTGCGCCGACGCTGGCCAACGCGCGGGGAACGCTCAGCGGCGCGGTCAGCCAGACCTCGAACGCCGCCTTCGGGTCCAACGTGCAGCGCATCGCCATCGGCGCGATCGAAGGCGCCAGCGGGCAGGTGAGCACCGACGCGACGGTGGGCGCCACGCTGACGCAGACGATGAGCGGCGCCGGCCTCGAACGCGAGCAGCTGATTTCGATCGCCAGCGCCGAAGGCACGCAAGGCAACGTGGCCACGCGTGCGGTCGTCAACGGCACGATCAGCCAGAGCAACCAGTCGAGCCAGTCCAGCCAGCCGACCAGCCAGCGGATCAACTTGGGCAGCGCGCAGAACACCGGCACGCTGGCGGTGCGCACCGACGTCACGGTCACCGGCAACCTCAGCCAGTCGGCGAACTCGCAGAGCCGCGGCCAGCAGTCGATCCTGATCGGCGGCGTCTCGGCCAACTGAGCCCGTTGCATTCACCCATCCCACCCTGACGACGAGGTCGACCATGAAGCCCCTGCCCGCCATCACCCTGCTGCTCTTGTCACTCTGGGCCGCCGCCAGCCAGGCCGGCACCCCCGACATCGGCGACGACATCAACGCCCGTCTGGCCCGGGCCAAGAGCCAGCTGGCCGGCGCGGCCGTGGTCCGCGGCACGGCCGCCACGCCGGGGGTGGCGGCGCTGGGCAACGGCGCGGCGGGCGGGCCGGGCGCTGCCGGCGGCGCGGGCCTGCTGGGCAACGGCTGCAACATCGCCATCGGCAACATCTTCGAGGACAAGGGCCGGATCGGCACCTCGGCCAGGCGCGAGACCACGGTCATCGTCACCGGCGACGTGATCCAGGTCGGCAACAATTGCCGCTGATGCTGCCGCGACAAGGCACGCCACGAAGGAGGGCTCCATGAACAAGCGCCTGACACCCCTGCTCGCCGCGTTGACGCTGGCGGCCTGCACCAGCGTGCCGCCGCTGCCGCCGCGCCAGCCCGATCGCGTCGTTGCCGCAGCCCCGCCGGACAGCACGCCGCAGCGCAACGTCACCAACTTCAGCGACGCGCTGCGCTGCATGGACAACCTGTACCTGGCCTACGGTACGCGCGACGTCAGCGTGCTGCTCGAAGACCTGACCGACGCGACCAAGAAGGTCAGCGCCGGGACCCGCGACATGATGATGTCGGCGATCTCGGATATGACCCGGCGCAGCCGCGCGATCCAGGTCGTCGCGTTCGGGCAGGACGCCAACAACGTCGTCGCCTTCCTCAACAGCGCGCAGCAGCGCAGCGCCTTCGCGGTCGTGCCGCAGTTCGACCTGCGCGGCTCGATCACCCAGCTCGACGAGAGCGTGCTGCGCCGGCAGGGCGACGCCGGCGTGTCGCTGGGCAGCGTGCTGGGGGGCGGCGCGTCGCGCAGCCGCCAGCTCAACGTGCTCGGGCTGGACGTGGCGATGGTCAGCACCGCCAACCTGTCGCTGGTGCCGGGCGTGGTGTCGAAGAACCTGACCACGATCATCAAGGAAGGCGACGCCTTCGACTCGCAGGCCACGATCAGCAAGGTCGGCATCAATTTCAGCACCTCATTCCAGCGCACCGACGGCACGGCGCAGGCGCTGCGCAACATGGTCGAGCTGGCGTCCGTCGAATTGTTCGGGCGCCTGCTCAAGCTGCCGTACTGGAGCTGCATCGGCGCCGGTGTCGACAACCCCGAGGTCAAGAACGAGATCGAGGACTGGTTCATCGGCATGGAACGCGGCGGCGAGCTGACCCCGTTCTTCCAGATGCAGCTGCGCAACCGCGGCTTCTTCGACGGCCCGGTCGACGGCCGGGTGACGCCGGCGCTGCGCCAGGCCGTCGCCGCCTACCGGCGCGGCGCCGGGCTCGGCGACGACAGCGTCGTCGACCTGCCGCTGTTCACGCGCTTCATCGGCGCGCCGTTTCCGGCCCCGCCGCCGCAGGCCTTCCGCGACGGCGCGGTGACGGCTGTCGCGACGGCCGCCGCCGCGCCCCCACCGCCGCCGGCGGCCGGCCCGGCGGCCAGCCCAGGGCCCGCCACTGCGGCGCCGGCCGCAG
>JANMAP010000312.1:0-6910 GCA_031359905.1 Burkholderiales bacterium
CCCGAGTGGGAGGTGGGGCCGCTTGCGGCGGCCCGGCGCTGGCCCCGTCACCGGCGGACCCGACATGACCGCCATCGCCGCCGCACCGTCCGCGCAGTCGCAGTCGCAGTCGCAGTCGCTGCGCGAGCTGTGGCTCATCACGCTGGGCCACGCGCTGACGCATTGGTACCCGGCCACGTTCTACCTGCTGCTGCCGATCATCGGCAACGAACTCGGCCTGAGCTTCAGCCAGATCGGGCTGATCATGACCTGCCAGTACATCGCCGGCGCAGTGGCCAATGTGCCCGGCGGCGTGCTGGTGGACACGGTCGGCCGCAAGGGCCTGCTGATGGGCGTCAGCCTGTTCTGGGTCGGATTCCCGTACCTGCTGATGAGTTTCACGCACAGCTACCTGATGCTGCTGGGCTGCGTGGCGCTGGTGGGGGTGGGCAACAGCCTGTGGCATCCCACGGCCATCCCCACGCTGGCGCGGCGCTTCCCCGACCGCAAGGGCTTCGTGCTCAGCCTGCACGGCATGGGCGGCAACGCCGGCGACGCCATCGCCCCACTGGTGGTCGGTGCGCTGCTGGCGTTCATGAGCTGGCGCGAAGTGGTGGTGCTCAACGTCATGCCGGGGCTGGTGATGTCGTTGCTGCTGCTGGTCTTTCTGGGCACCCTGAAGCTGGGCCGCAAGGCGGGGCCGGCAACCCAGCTCGCCGACGACGAACCGCAGTCGCTGGCCGATTACTGGCGCGGCCTGCGCGCGCTGTTCCGCAACCGCAGCCTGGTGCTGCTGTCGACCAGCGGGGCCTTCCGTTCGATGACGCAGAACGCGCTGCTGACCTTCCTGCCGCTGTTCCTGGCGCGCGAGCTCGGCTACTCGATCTTCATCGTCGGCGCGTCGATGTTCGCGTTGCAGGCCGCCGGGCTGATGGCCTCGCCGATTGCCGGCCACCTGTCCGACCGCTGGGGCCGGCGCAGCGTGCTGGCCAGCACGATGGCCATGACCGCCGTGGTGCTGGTCTTGATGGCCTTCGCGGGGCGCTCGACGTGGTTCGTGCTGTTCGTCGCCGTACTCGGTTTTTTCCTCTACGCCATTCGCCCGGTGATCCAGGCCTGGACGCTGGAAGCCACGCCGAAGAACATGGGAGGCAGCAGCATCGGCATCCTGTTCGGTGCGCAGTCGCTGGGGGCGTCGGTGGCGCCGCTGCTCGGTGGTCTGGTCGGCGACCAGTGGGGGTTGGGTGCGATCTTCTATTTCCTGGCCGGCACCATCGTCTGCGCGAACCTGTTCGTGCTGCTGATGCCGCGAGATGGCACCCCCCCGTAGCGGCATTGCCGCTTTCCCCCAGCGGCTGGTCGCGACGGCCTTCGGTGTCGTTCTTCTCAAGAGAACGCAGTTCCGCATGACGGAAATGTTCGCTACGATCGTCGCATGAACACACGCGATCCCGCCAGTGCAGTCGCCGAGCCGGCCAGCGGCCGGCTGTCGTCCGTCACCTCGGCGTTGCTGGTGCTCAAGGCCTTCTCCGCCGAAGAGGCCGAAATCGGCATCAGCAGCCTGGCCAAGCGGCTGAAGCTGGCCAAGAGCACGGTGCACCGGCTGGCGGTGACGCTGGCCGCCGAAGGCTTCCTCGAGCAGAACCCCGAGACCGGGCGCTACCGGCTGGGCTTGTCGTTGTTCACGCTGGGCGCGCTGGCGCGGCGGCGCATGGATGTGTCCAACGTCTCGCGCCCGCTGCTCGGCGTGCTGCGCGACAAGTACCAGGAAGCGACGACCCTGGCGATCCTGTCGCGCTCGGCGATCATGTTCCTGCACAACCTGGAAAGCGGGCAGGCCATCGGCACGCGTGCCTATATCGGCGACCTGAAGCCCGCCTACTGCACCGCCGAAGGTCGCGTGATGCTGGCCTTCGGGCCGCCAGCGGTGGTCGCCGAGGTGCTCAAGGAAGGCCTGCCGGCGCGCACGCCGAAGACCATCACCGACGCCGACGAATGGCAACGCGCGCTCGACGAAGTGCGGCAGAGCGGGTACGCCATCGACGACGAGGAAAGCGAAGCCGGCATGCGCTGCATCGCCGCGCCGGTGCGCGACATCTCGGGCAAGGTCGTCGCCGCGGTCGGCCTGGCCGGACCGACCCAGCGGCTGACCAAGAAAGACCTGCGGGCGATGGCCCCGGACGTGATCAGCACCGGCGATGCGGTCTCGGTGCGCTTGGGCTACCGCGCGCTGCGATGAGCGTCAAGGCCAAGGGGGCGCGATGAACGCGTTGCAGCACCGCGTGCGCCTGGCCGGCGCCGACCAGGAATTCGCCTGCGCCGCCGACGACACCCTGCTGCGCGCCGCGCAGCGCGCGGGCATCGGCTTCCCGTACGAATGCAATGTCGGATCGTGCGGCAACTGCAAGTTCGAATTGGTCGAGGGCGAACTCGACACCGTCTGGGCCGCAGCCCCCGGCTTGAGCGACAAGGACCGCCAGCGCAAGCGCCACCTCGGCTGCCAGTCGCGGCCCTTGTCCGACTGCGTCATCAAGCTGCGCCCCGCCGAGCGCTACCTGCCGCCGCACCGGCCGCAGCGCGTGGGTGCGGTCCTCGCCGCGCGGCGCGCCATCACCCACGACATCCACGAGTTCCGCTTCGCGCTCGACGCGGCGCCGTCCTTCGAACCCGGCCAGTACGCGCTGGTGCAGTTGCCTAGCGTGCAAGGCCCGCGCGCCTATTCGATGAGCAACACCGCCGCCGATGGCGGCGCCTGGGATTTCCAGGTCCGCCTGGTGCCGGGCGGGCAGGGCAGCCAGGCGCTGTTCGACCTGGCGCCCGGCCAGCGCGTGCAGGTCGACGGCCCGTACGGCATGGCCTGGCTGCGCCGCACGTCGCCGCGCGACATCCTGTGCCTGGCCGGCGGATCGGGGCTGGCGCCGATGATCTCGATTGCCCGCGGCGCCTTCGCCGAACCGGCGCTGGCCGAGCGCCGCCTGCATTTCGTCTACGGCGGCCGCACGCCGGCCGACCTGTGCGGCGACGACCTGCTGCAGGCACTGCCCGGTTGGGCCGAGCGCGGCGCGTACCACGGCATCGTTTCGTCGCCGCCCGAGACGGGCTACAGCGGGGCCAGCGGTTTCGTTCACGAAGCCGCGCAGCGCCTGTTCGGCGCGCTGCTGCCGTCGTTCGAGATCTACTTCGCCGGCCCGCCGGCGATGGCCAATGCCGTGCAACGCATGCTGCTGGACGCCGGTGTCCCGCCCGAGCAGCAGCACTTCGACCAGTTCTATTGATCATGGGCGCCGGCCACAGCCTGCAGGACCACCGGTGGGGCGTGCACGATGCCGACCACGCGCATGGCGACGATGCCGACCACGACCACGACGACGTCGATCCCGGCCCCGGCTGCATCGACCAGTCGCTGTGGATGCAGGACAACGTCGTGCTGCACAGCGTGGGCATCGACATCGGTTCGTCGAGCACGCAGGTGGTCTTCAGCCGGCTGCATCTGCAGCGCGTGTCCGACCAGCTGTCCACCCGCTACGTGGTCGTGCAGCGCGAACCGCTGGCCCAGCCGCCGCTGACGCTGACGCCGTACCAGAGCGAGACGCTGATCGACGCCCCGGCGCTCGGCCAGATGATCGAGGCCGCCTACGCCGCCGCCGGCCTGCACCCGGACACGATCGACGCCGGTGCGGTGATCCTGACCGGCGAAGCACTGCGCCGCGAGAACGGCCAGGCGATCGCCGCGATGCTCGCCGAACAGGGTGGCGAGTTCGTCTGCGCCACCGCCGGGCACCACATGGAATCGATGCTCGCGGTCTTCGGTTCCGGCGCGGCGCGGCGCTCGTTCGACGACGGCTCGCGCATCCTGAACATCGACATCGGCGGCGGCACCACCAAGCTCGGCCTGGTCGAGCGCGGCGAACTGCGTGCCACCGCGGCGGTGCACACCGGCGGGCGGCTGCTGGTCGTCGAGCCGGTCGACGACGAGCACGGCCGCATCACGCGACTGGACCCGATGGGCCGCGGCCACGCACAGCGCGCCGGCTTCGACTGGCAGCTCGGCAGCCTGGTGACGCGCGCGCAGCTGGCGCAGGTGGCCAGCACCATGGCCGACGCCCTGCTGCGCGTGCTGACGCAGACCAGCACCGACGCTGACCGCCGCGAGTTGCTGCTGACCGACCCGATCGCCGACTTCGGCGCCATCGACGGCGTGATGTTCTCCGGCGGCGTCGGCGAATACGTCTACCGCCGCGAGACACGCGACTTCGGCGACCTCGGCCGGCTGTTCGGCGAGGCGGTGCGCCAGCGCATCGACGACGGCGCGCTGCGCTGGCCGCTGCTGCCGGCCGGCGAATGCATCCGTGCCACGGTGCTCGGGGCGTCGGAGTACAGCGTGCAGTTGAGCGGCAACACCACCTTCGTCAGCGCGCCGGGGCGGCTGCTGCCGCGCAAGAACCTGCAGGTCGTGCCGCTGGGGCTGGAACTCGGCGACCGCATCGCCGCTGCCGACGTCGCCGCAGCGCTGCGCCGGGCCTTCACGCGCCACGACCTGGTCGAAGGCGAACAGGACGTGGCCGTCTCGCTGCGCTGGAGCGGCGCGCCGACCTACCGCCGCCTGTCGGCGCTGGCCGGCGGGCTGCTCGACGCACTGCCGCGCACGCTGCAGGCCGAACGCGCGCTGTACGTGGTCGCCGATGGCGACATCGCGCTGACGCTGGGCCACCTGCTGCAGGAAGACCCGCGCGTCGCCGCGCCGCAGGCCGGCGGGGCGCCGCGCAACGACGTGCTGGTGATCGACGGCATCACGCTGTGGGGCTTCGACTTCATCGACCTGGGGCGCATCCGCCTGCCGTCGAACACCGTGCCGGTGACGATCAAGTCGCTGGTCTTCAGCGAAGACCCGCGGGCCCACGGCAAGACGCTGGACAGCGGCCCGCCCGCCCGGCCGCCCGAAGGGATCATTCCGGAGTGCGCAGCAGGACGGTCCGCGGATGAGCCCGCCCGGCCGCCCGAAGGGCTCATTCCGGAGTGCGCAGCAGGGCGGTCCGCGAATGCGCGCTGAGCTGTTCGGTCCGGGATTGAGCGCGGCGGTGTTGCTGGCCGCGCTGCTGGGCTTCCGCCATGGTTTCGACGCCGACCACATTGCAGTCGTCGACGGCATGACGCGCGCCCGCCAGCTGCACCGTTCGTACTGGAGCGCACGGCTGGTCGGCCTGCAGTTCGCCGCCGGTCACAGCGCTGCCGTCCTGGCCGCTGCGCTGCTGCTGTTCGGCCAGGCCGCGGCGTTGCCGGCGTGGCTGGACGGGATGGGCGTGGTCATCTCGACCTGTCTGCTGCTGGTCATCGCCGGCAGCAATCTGGCGCACGCGCTCAGCCCGGCTGCCGACGGCACGCGCCCCGTCGGGCCGTTGGCCGCGCTGCTGTTCCGCGTCAGCGGGCGGCAGCTGCATCCGGCGCTGGTCGGCGTGGCATTTGCGCTGTCGCTGGATTCGCTGGCGCAGGCGGCGTTCTTCGCCGCGCAGGGGGTCGATCTCAGCGGCATCGGTGCGGTGGCCTGCATGGCGTGTGCGTTCGGCGTCGGCATGATGGCCGCCGACGCCGGCAATGGCGCGCTGCTGGCCTGGTTTGCGCAGCGCAGCGACCGCCTGGCGCGCCGGGCCAGCCGCTGGTCCAGTGGGTTCATCGCCGTCATCGCGCTGCTCACAGCGGGCGCGGCGCTGCTGCGCGAGACGCAGACCGGATTTGCCCGTCACTGGGACATTGCCGGGCTGTGGATCGGCGTCGGCATGCTGCTGCTGACCAGCGGGGTCTATGCCCTGCGCATCGTGCTGCAGCGGTCGCGCGGCGCCGCCGCGGCACGCTGACACCGGCGGCCGTGACGACCGCGCATGGCCGAGCCTGACCCCGGCGCCGACGCAGGCGCCGCAACCCAGTCTCCGCAATCGGCGGGCGAGCTCTTCATCGCCTTCAGCCTGATCTCGCTGCAGGCCTTCGGTGGCGCGCTGGCCTTCATCGAACGCACGGTGGTGCGCCAGAAGCGCTGGCTGACGGCGCAGGAATTCCTCGGCCTGTACGCCATCGGCCAGGTGCTGCCGGGGCCGACCGGGATCTCGTTTTGCGTGCTGCTCGGCGACCGCTTCTTCGGCCTGCGCGGCGCCGCCGCGGCGCTGGCCGGCTTCCTGCTGCTGCCGGCGTTGATCGTGCTGTCGCTGGCCGCGCTGTTCCAGCAGTTCCAGCAGGTGGCCTGGGCGCAGGGCGCGCTGCATGGCATGGGCGCCGCGGCGGTGGCGCTGATCATCCACACCGCCGCGCGCATGGCGCGCAGCCTGCGCGGCCAGCGCGTGGGCATCGCTGTCGCGGTGCTGACCTTCGCCGCGGTGGCGCTGCTGCGCCTGCCGGTCAGCGTGGTGATGGCGAGCATCGGCGTGGCGTCGGTGGCCTGGGCCTGGCGCGTGCTGGGCGCGGCCGCGGATGCCGACGCCGACGCCGACGCGACGCGCCCATGACGGGCGCCGAACTGCTGGCGCTGTTCGCGCACTTCCTGTCGCTGTCGGTGTTCGCCACCGGCGGGGCCATCGCGCTGGCCTCGGACATGCACCGCTACGTGGTCGACGAACACCACTACATCAGCCACACCCAGTTCGTGAACAGCATTGCGCTGGCCCAGGCCGCGCCGGGGCCCAACATCCTCTTCGTCACGGTGATGGGCTGGATGATCGCCGGCCTGCCCGGGGCGCTGGCGACGACCCTCGGGCTGGCGATGCCGGCGCTCGTCTTCCCGGTGCTGGTCTCGCGGGCCAGCCGGCTGCCGCACTTCCACCGGCTGATCCAGTCGCTGCAGCGCGGCCTCGGGCCGGTGGCACTCGGGCTGATGGCATCGACCAGTTTCCTGCTCGTGCGCCAGGCGCCCGGGGTCTGGAAAGGGGCTGCGATCATCGCGGTC
>JANMAP010000322.1:0-3696 GCA_031359905.1 Burkholderiales bacterium
ACGGCAAGCTCAAGCCCGACCAGATGTCCGGCGGCACCTTCACGATCAGTTCGCTCGGCGGCATCGGCGGCATCTACTTCACGCCGATCATCAACGCGCCTGAGGTTGCGATCATGGGCGTGTGCAAGAGCTACTGGAAGCAGATCTCGGCCGACGGCAGGTCGTACCAGTCGCGGTTGATCCTGCCGCTGTCGCTGTCGTGGGACCACCGCGTGATCGACGGTGCTGCCGCAGCGCGCTTCAACGTGCACTTCGCCACCGTGCTCGCCGACCTGCGGCGTGTTTTGTTCTGATGGGGGCGAGTGAACCGCCCCCACGCTCACATTCGTTCGCTGCCCCTCGAGGAGGCGCGGGCCTCCTTCGGAGCGGCCCGGCAGGAGGCCTGACATGACCCAACTGATCGAAGTCAAGGTCCCGGACATCGGCGACTTCAAGGACGTGGCGATCATCGAGCTGATGGTCAAGCCCGGTGAAGTGATCGCCGTCGAGACGGGGCTGATCATGGTCGAGTCCGACAAGGCATCGATGGAGATTCCGTCCACGCATGCGGGAACGGTCAAGAAGCTGAAGGTCCAGCTCGGCGACAAGGTCTGCGAGGGTTCGGTGATCCTGGTGATCGAGGCGGCAGCGGCCACGTCCGCTGGACCGGCGCCTGCAGCGGCACCTGCCGCTACCGCTTCGTCCGCCACAGCACCGGCCGCTGCTCCCACCGTCGCCGCAGCCCCGTCGCCGGTTGCCGGCAGCGACGCCGGCAAGGCCGACATCGACTGTGAGATGCTGGTGCTCGGCGCCGGCCCGGGCGGTTATTCAGCCGCCTTTCGCAGCGCCGACATCGGCATGAAGACCGTGCTGGTCGAGCGTTACTCCACGCTGGGCGGGGTGTGCCTGAACGTCGGTTGCATCCCGTCGAAGGCGTTGCTGCACACCGCCAGCGTGATCGACGAGGCCCGGTCGCTGGGCCACCACGGCATCAAGTTCGCGGCGCCCGAGATTGACATCGACGCCTTGCGCGGATTCAAGGACGGCGTGGTCAAGAAGCTCACCGGCGGCTTGGCTGGGATGGCCAAGGCACGCAAGGTCGAGGTCGTGACGGGCGTCGGCAGTTTCCTCGACCCGCACCATGTCGAGGTCGCGCTCGCGGGCGGTGGCAAGAAGATCGTCAAGTTCGCCAAGGCGATCATCGCGGTCGGCTCGCAGGCCGTGAAGCTGCCCTTCATGCCCGACGACGATCGCATCGTCGACAGCACCGGTGCGCTCTTGCTGAAGAGCGTTCCGAAGCGCATGCTCGTTGTCGGCGGCGGCATCATCGGTCTGGAGATGGCCACGGTCTATTCGACACTGGGCACACGCATCGACGTCGTCGAGATGCTCGACGGCCTGATGCAGGGTGCCGATCGCGACCTCGTCAAGGTCTGGGAGAAGGTCAACGCGCCGCGTTTCGGCAGCGTGATGCTGAAGACCAAGACCGTCGGCGCCAAGGCCACGAAGCAGGGCATCGAGGTCAGCTTCGAAGGCGAGAAGGCGCCGAAGGACGGCGCGCAGCTCTACGACCTGGTCCTGGTGGCGGTGGGCCGCACGCCCAACGGCAAGAAGATCGGCGCCGACAAGGCCGGCGTGGCCGTCACCGAACGCGGCTTCATCGAGGTCGACAAGCAGATGCGGACCAACGTGCCGCACATCTTCGCCATCGGCGACGTCGTCGGCCAGCCGATGCTGGCGCACAAGGCGGTGCACGAGGCGCACGTCGCTGCCGAGGCCGCGCACGGCGAGCCGGCCTTCTTCGACGCGCGGCAGATCCCCTCGGTGGCCTACACCGATCCCGAGGTGGCGTGGGCCGGCAAGACCGAGGAACAGTGCAAGGCCGAAGGCATCAAGATCGGCAAGGCGGTGTTCCCTTGGGCGGCGTCGGGTCGGGCCATCGCCAACGGCCGCGACGAAGGTTTCACCAAGCTGCTGTTCGACGAGACGACGCACCGGATCGTCGGCGGCGGCATCGTCGGCACCCATGCCGGCGACCTGATCAGCGAAGTCTGCCTGGCCATCGAGATGGGCTGCGTGCCGGCCGACATCGGCAAGACGATCCACCCGCACCCGACGCTGGGCGAGTCGATCGGCATGGCGGCCGAGGTCTTCGAAGGCCACTGCACCGACCTGCCGCCGCAGAAGAAAAGATAACGTGGCGCTGAACCTGGCATTCGAGACCGTCGGCAGCGGTGCGCCGCTGCTGGTGCTGCACGGTCTTTTCGGATCCAGCAGCAACTGGCGCGGCGTGGCCCGCCATCTGGCGGCCACCCACACCGTGCACAGCGTTGACCTGCGCAACCACGGCGCCTCGCCGTGGGCTGATTCGATGGATTACGGCGAGATGGCTGGCGACGTGCTGCAGCTGATGAACCGTCTGGCCCTGGAACAGCCCGCGGTGCTGGGCCACAGCATGGGCGGCAAGACGGCCATGGCGCTGGCGCTGCGCCACCCCGAGCGAGTGGCCCAGCTGCTCGTCGTCGACATCGCGCCGGTGTCGTACGCGGACACCCTGACACCCTTCGCCGAGGCGATGCGCAGCGCCGACGTGATGGCAGCCGCCAGCCGCGCCGAGGTGCAGGGCCGCCTGCAGCAGGTGGTGCCCGACCCCGGCGTGGTGCCCTTCCTGATGCAAAACCTGGTCATGCGCAACGACCACTTCGACTGGCGCATCAACCTGGTCGGTATCGGTGCCGCGATGCCCCAGCTGTGCGGATTCCCCACCGACCTGCTCGGCGCGCGCTTCGACCGGCCGCTGACAGTGATTGCCGGCGAGAACTCGGAATACGTTTCGCAGCGCGATGGCGCGGCGTTCGACCCCATGTTCACCCAGGTCGATGTCGAGATCATCCGTGACGCCGGGCACTGGGTGCATGCCGACCAGCCTGCGGCCTTCCTGGCCTGCGTCAAACAGGCACTGCATCAGGACGCGCGGCCTGCAAGAAACGTCAGCCGACACTGACCCACAACACAGGAGACGATCACCATGAGCGACACGTTGCGCGAAGCCGCGCTGGACTACCACCGCTACCCCACGCCCGGCAAGATCTCGGTCACGCCGACGAAGGCCATGGCCACCGCGCGCGACCTGTCGCTGGCCTACTCGCCGGGTGTCGCCGATGCCTGCATGGCGATCCATGCCGACCCGCTGGAGGCCGGCAACCTGACCGCCCGCAGCAACCTGGTGGCCGTCATCACCAACGGCACGGCAGTGCTCGGCCTGGGCGACATCGGCCCGCTGGCCAGCAAGCCGGTGATGGAAGGCAAGGGCTGCCTGTTCAAGAAGTTCGCCGGCATCGATGTGTTCGACATCGAACTCGCCGAGAACGACCCCGATGCGCTGATCGAGACGATCGCCCGCATGGAGCCGACCTTCGGCGGCATCAACCTCGAGGACATCAAGGCGCCGGAGTGCTTCTACATCGAGACCCGGCTGCGCGAACGGATGAAGATCCCGGTCTTCCACGACGACCAGCATGGCACGGCGATCGTCGCCGCAGCGGCGCTTCTGAACGCGCTGCAACATGTCGGCAAGAACATCGGCGAGGTCAAGCTGGTCGCCTCGGGTGCCGGTGCTGCCGCGCTGGCCTGCCTGGACCTGGCGGTCAGCCTGGGCCTGAAGCGCGAGAACATCCTCGTCAGCGATGCCAAGGGCGTGGTCTACGTCGGCCGCAC
>JANMAP010000351.1:0-19274 GCA_031359905.1 Burkholderiales bacterium
CGCGACGACGAGATCCGCGACTTGCAGACGACCGTCAGCAGCCTGCAGGCGATCATCGGCTGCCGGGATCGCGAGATCGCCGAACTGCAGCGCGTGAAGGCCGCTCGCGAAGTAGAGATCGCCAATGCGCTGGCCGAGATCGGTGCACGTGAACGCATCCTCTCGGCACGCGACCAGGAGATCGCCGCACTGCACGAGGCACTGACCGTGCGCGAACAGCGCAACGCCGAACTTGAGGTGCAGATGAACGACCGCCTGGCCGAGCGCGAGCGGGCCCAACTCCGCCTTGCCGACGCGATGGCCGCGCTGGCAGAACTCCAGGCCGAAGGGCCGCTGCGTGCATTGGCGCGCACGTTGAAGAAACGGTCCCATGCCCATCGTTGAGCCCCATGACACGCCTCAGGGCGATGGTAGCTGCGTCTTCACCATCGTCTCGCGCAACTACTTCCACTTCGCGCTCAACCTGATGGCCAGCGTGGCGGTGCATCTGCCAGGGTGCCGGCGGGTCGTCGTCGTCTGCGACGAACTCGACGGGCTCGACCCGACACCGGGGGTCGAACTGCTGGGCATCGAGGCGCTGCAGATCGAGGCGCTCGACCGGATGGTCGTGCACTACACCATCCTCGAGCTGAACACGGCCATCAAGCCATTCGCCTTCGAGCAGTTGTTGCGGCGCGATGGTGTCCGGCGGGTGGTCTACTTCGATCCCGACATCGAGCTCTTCAGCAGCGGCGCGCCGCTGCTGGCGCTGCTCGATCGAGCCGACGTTGTGCTGACCCCGCACATCACCGCGCCGCTCGACGACGACCGCCATCCTTCGGATCTGTCGATCCTGCAGAGCGGCACCTACAACCTGGGCTTTCTGGCCCTGCGGCGCAGCGACGACAGCCGGCGGCTGCTGCGTTGGTGGCAAGGCAAGCTGGTCAGCAACTGTGTGGTCGACATTCCGCGCGGGCTGTTCACCGATCAGAAGTGGATGGATCTGGTGCCCGGGCTGTGCGCGAACGTCCACGTAGAGCGCGACGTCGGCTGGAACGTGGCCTACTGGAACTTAGCGCACCGAGCGGTGGCGCACGGCACGGGCGGATACACCGTCAACGACAGGCCCCTCTTCTTCTTCCACTTCTCCGGCTACGACCCGCGCAGCGGCTCGATCAGCAAGCACCAGGATCGGTTCCGCCTCGTCGATTGCTCGGCGGCAACGCAGTCCCTGTTCGCCGAATATGCCCGCCGGCTGGACGCTGCCGGGCGGGATCGTTTCTCGTCCCTGCCCTACGCGTTCGCCCAGCTCGCCGACGGCACACCGCTGCCGGACTGCGCACGCCAAGTGATTCGCCTGTATCTAGACTGGTCCGCACCGGTGCCAGATCTGCGCAGCGGGGCCGGCGCCCGTTACCTGATCGAGTTCTTGACCGCAGCGACGGACGAACTGCGACCACCGATCTCGCGGCTGGCGTTGCATCTGTACCGATCACGCGAGGATCTTTGCAGCGCATTTCCAGATGTGCTCGGTGGCCATCGCCAGGCCTTCGCCGACTGGTTCTCCGAGCGCGCGGGGCCTGAGGCCGGCATCCTCGGCCCGCTGGCCATGGCGACCGGTATGAAGACGACGGAGTCGCCATCGACAACGGCGGTGCGGATCGCCGATGCCGTGACACCGCCGCCTCCGGCGGCGGACACCGCGCCGGCTGCACCCCCGCCGGAGCCCGCCAGGTCGGCTTGGTCCTACCGCCTCATGTACCGCATGGCCTGGCGGGCGCGCCATGTGCTGCGGCCCCTGACCTCGCTCGAATTCCGCCAGCGCGCCCGCGCCGCGCTGATCAAGCGCGCCTTCCCCGCATCAGCGCCCGCGCAATCGCTCGCCCCCCGGGCCAGCGAGCAGCCAGCAGCCGGCGTCACCGTCATCGGTTATGTCAAGGCTGAAAGCGGTGTCGGCGAGTCAGCCCGCGCGACGTTGCGCGCGCTGGCCTGCACCGGCGTGCCGCACGCGCTGCAGGACTACCGCGTCGGCAACGTATCCCGAATGGGCGAATCGGTCGACGAGCGTCTGGCGAGCGGCAGGCGCTTCGCAGTCAGCCTGTTCCATGTCAACGCCGACCAAATGCCGGTAGTGCGCACCTTCCTCGGCGACGAGCCGTTCAATGTCGCGCACCGTATCGGGTTCTGGGCCTGGGAACTGGAGAACTTTCCGATCGAATGGCGAGGCTCGTTCGCGCATGTCGACGAGGTCTGGGTGCCGTCGAGCTTCTGCCAGCGCGCTATCGCTGCGGCGGCCAGCATTCCAGTGCTCGTGATGCCCCACGCGATCGACGTTCCGCAATACGGCGCGCCGGACCGCGCGCGCTTCGGGCTGCGCCCACACAGTGTCGCGTTCCTCGCGATGGCCGACATGATGAGCGTGGCCGAGCGCAAGAATCCGTTTGCCGCGGTCGAGGCCTTTGCTTTGGCGTTCCGCGGCCGCAACGACGATGTCGAGCTGGTGGTGAAGATCGGCAATGGTGAACGCGACCCCGCGGCGCTGCAGCGCCTGCGCAGCCTGGTGGCCACTTGCCCGGGAATCAATTTGTTGCCGGAATCCCTGGACCGATCGGCGTTGAACAGCCTGATCGACAGCGTCGACTGCTTCGTCTCGCTGCACCGTTCGGAAGGTTTCGGCTTGGTCATCGCCGAAGCGATGGCGCGCGGCAAGGTGGCGGTCGCCACCGGGTGGTCGGGCAACATGGATTTCATGACCACGCAGAACTCGCTGCCGGTGGATTTCGATCTGCTCCCCATCGAGGCCGATGTCGGCCCGTATCGGCGCGGCGAGCGCTGGGCGCACCCCTCGCTGGCAGACGCCGCTGCGAAGCTTCGCCAGGTGGCCGGCGACGCCGCGCTGCGCCAGCGACTGGGGCAGCGCGCCCGGTTGGACTGCCAGCGCCTCTTGTCACCGACGGTCGTTGGCGCGGCGATGGAAGCACGACTGCGCGCCATCTTTGCGGCCAAGGGCGTTGGTGCTGGGTGAGGTGCAACCTGCCCGACCCGGCGCGGCGTCGGCGCGGCGGGATTCTTGCGCCGAACGCGATCGACCGACGCCGGACCCAGCCGCACGCGAGCGTCCGGTGAACCCGTCTTGACGACGGTGAGGCGATCAGGCTGGGCTTCGCTGCGATGATGCTTGACGGGCCGCCGAACGAAAGGTGAGCCGCTTTCCCGCCGCCATCGCCGGCCGCTCTACCGCGCGGTAGAACAGGTAAGAGGCACCGATGCTGGCAGCCACCGCCAGGTATGGAGACAGTGCACCAACCCTCGCGGACCACAGCGACTGGACAAAATAGAAGCCCAGCGTGCCATGCAACAGGTATAGCGAGTAAGAGATGTCGCCCACGAACTTCAACGGGCGTGGCGCCGCGCGGTTCAAGCACAGCACGAAGATGCCCAGCGCATAGGCTGCCGAGATCAGATACGAATTCTGGATCGGCAGAAAGTCGGTGTGAATGCGATTTAGGCCCATCACAAAGATCGCATAGTTGGCCGCCAGCAAGCCGCCGGTCCACAAAGGGCCGGCAGTACCGCTTCGCTGCAGGTACAGCGCGCTGCCCACCAGCAGCAGCGGTACATAGGCAGCGGATGCAGCGAACAGGAAGAATGAATCACCAAGGCTGCGCGCGAAGATGATGCACAGCAAGGGAAACAACGTCGCCGCAGCCACCGCCAGCGACGGGTGGCTTGACTTGAGCAACGGCGAGAGAAAGCCTATCAGGACGTAGAAGATCACCTCGATCACCAGCGTCCACGCCACGCCCAGCACCACGATCTGCGGCACCGTCAGGTAGCCCGCGAGCGTCATGCCGATGAGGTAGTCAGCCACTCCCTTGGGTGTGCCCGACACCTGGTCGAGCAGCGCCGCCACCAGCACCGCGGCGGCCAGTGGCGGGAAGATGCGGAAAAGTCGCCGCAGCGCAAACACATGCACGGGTTCGCGCTGTGCAGCGTGGGTGATGACGAAGCCGCTGATCAGAAAGAACAGGCACACGCCGAGCCAGCCAAAGTCTTGGATGATGCCCAGCGGGCCCGACACCCACTGGCGCACCGAAGGGACTGGCGCAAAAGCCCCGCTCGCCATGCGTTCGCCAGCCACGGCGAAGAGGTGGTCGTAAACGACCATCAGCACGGCCACGCCGCGCAATGCGTCCAGTGCCTCGTAGCGATTGCGCGGTGGGACGGCGCCTTGAACAGCCGTCATGGCGCGAATTCCGGCCAACCTTCGGGCCGGCCCAGACCCGCCGGCCAGGCAAAGCCGGTGTCGCGACGTGTGCACAGGTACGCTTCGGCGGCTGCAGGCTGCCGGGGATGCCGTAGCAGCAGTCCCCGGTAGCGTGCCAGACCGGTGGTGGCTTGCAGGTAGTCCATCTGTTCCAGAGCTGTCTTGTGTTGCGACAACGCCGCCAGCTTGGTGCTGAGAGTGTCGGTGATGTCGAGGACGTGGCTGGCGGGCAGTGGCCCCCATGTTTCGTAAGAGAGAACGGTGTCCACGTCAGGGCATCCTTGTGCGGCAGTCTGGACAGCCAGAGCCACGCAACGATGGTCGCGGTGGGCATCGGCCGCTGACGGGCCAACAACCCAGTCTGGCCTGAAGGCCCGCACCTCTGTCTCGACCGCGGCCAGCAGCGCTTGCGACGGCGACAGGCCGCCGTCGGGGAAGTCAAGCATGCCGTGGTCGGTCACACCCAGAAGTTCCAGCGCCGCGAGAAACTCCTGCTGGCGGACCACGCCAGCCCCTGCCGGAAGGCCGCCAGCGCCACTGCCATCGGTGACAAGCACCACCCGCAGCGCCACGCCGGCCAGCGCCAGCATGTTCAACAGTCCGCCACAGCCGATGCACTCGTCATCCGGGTGCGGCGCGAAGGCAAGCACACGGCGCGCGGCCGTCCAGTCCAGCATCTCGGGCAGCACGCACAAGGGCAACTCTGGCCGCGGCGGCGGATCGAGGGCCTTCATGCGCCGCTCAATCCAGGCCGCGATAGATCGCTTCATAACGGGCTCCCACTGTATCGGCACCCGGCCAATCGGCTGCGCGGCGCAGCGCAGCGGCGGCCCACCATTGACGCCGCGGCGCATCGTCCAGCAGTGCCTGGATTGCGTCGGCCAGGTGCTGCACCAGCTCCTCGTCGCCCGCAGGCAGCAGCCAGGCCGCGCCGCCAGTGACCTCGGGCACGCCACCCGCGGCGGTGCACACCGAAGGCAGACCGGCCACCAGGGCCTCCAGATTGGCCATGCCGAACGACTCGTTGCGCGCCGCGCTGACGTAGATGTCGGCTGCGGCCAGGTACGGGCCGACGTCGTCGACCATGCGCAGGTCCAGCATCAAGTGCGGCGAGGCGCCAGCCAGTGCGTGCAGCGGCGTCGCATCTCCGGCTGCGGCCAGCAGGCTCAGCCGCAACGGACGCTGGAGGCTGATACAGGCCTTGACGATCGCATCCAGCCGCTTGACGGGGTTGATGCGTCCAACGGCCACGACGTGCAGCAGCCCTTCCGGCAGGCCCAGCGCCTGCCGTGCCTCGGCGCGGGTCGGCAAGGTAAGCACGGGCCGCGCGTGCGGCACGGTGTGCCACGTCGGCAGCGGCGCGGGCAAGGCCAGATCTCTGGCAAGTTGCCGCCGCGCGGCGTCGGTGGGGCATATCACCCAGTGGGCAGTACGCACGATGCCCGCCTCCAGCCGCCGCAACCAGCGCAGCAAAGCGGGCGTGTAGGGCAGGCCCTCTTCGTGTGTGGCGTCAGCGTAACTGCCGAATCCATGTTCGGTCAGTCCCCAGCGTACCGGCTGCACGGCGCGGTGCAGCAGGCCGGCGCGCCGGTAGCCCCAGGCGATCCAGGGGTCGTGCACGTGGACCACGTCCCAGGGCTGACTGCTGGCCATTTTTGCAGCCAGCCGACCGACATTCAGTCGTTCGGCCCAGGCCAGGGCCATCAAGCGACCGGCTTCGCCGAAGGTCAGGCCGGCGGCGGCGTGCAAGGCGGCGGCCAGCTTCGGCAAGGCGGCACGCGCGCGGGGGCCCAGGTCCTCCTGCGTCAGGTAGCGCACCTCGTGGCCCCGCGCCTGCAGGGCCGCGGTCACCGGCAACAGGCTGCGGCCCAGGCCGAAGCGGCGGTCGCCAGCGGTCTCACGCGTGACATGCAGAACCCGCACGCGATCAGCGGAAGTCAGTGTCGCCGGCCATCAGGAACCAATGCCCCGCCAGGGCCGACGGGGCCAGCCCGGGTGTGTAAGCGTTGGCCGGGATGATCATGTCCAGGGGGTCGGTCAGCACGCCGTCACCAACCTGCGCAATGAGGTGCGCGTGCGAACGCGTGACCCACGCCTTGATGCCTTGCGCCGCCGCAGATCGGGCGGCCTCGCTGCGCGCCAGCTCGATGAGCCGCGGCCACATGGTGGGCGGCCCGCACAGGTCCAGCACCTCCAGATGATCCTCCTGGCGGCGAAAAACCAACAGACCGGCCAGCTCGCCCCGCGGCCAGGAACGCAGCAACAAGGCCTCGTAGGCAAAGTCGGGCTTGGTGGCGTAGCGCTGCGTCAACCAGGCCGCATCCCGCACGCCCAGCACTGAAGAACCCAGGTCGACAGCCATCGCCGACCAGACCGCGTCGATGTCGCTGGCCAACGCGGGCAGCGCGGCAGCCGGCATCAACTCGCCGCGCCAGTTCCCGCCCGACAGGTTCTGGGGCGCGTGGCCGAGCCAGCGCAGCTGCACCATCTCGTCCACGCGCTGGTACAGACCCAGTCGTTCAGCCACTTCCAGCGCGCGCACGGTCGGAAAGCCGAAGCCGACCGCATGCGGCCGGCCCCACCCGATCTCTGCTTCCAGGAACGTGGCAGCGACATCGTGCATCGGGCCGCGCCGCGTCAAGCTGCTGCGGGCGTCGTCGGCAACCATCACATCGCAGACCTGACAGCCAAGCGCTGGGCGGCCGAACAACCACAAGGGCCGCGACAGGCCGCCGTAGAACGCAAGCATCTGGTCGTCGCGACTTGCCAGGCCAATGCCGCGGCCGCGGCCGCCACCGTATTTCCACTCCCACTCCGCCGGGCCCATCTGACGACCGAACACCTGCTGGAACAACGCACGCATGGCCGGCGCCCGCTGCGCGTCGAGCGACACGGGGCGCAACGGCTTGATGCCGCAGCGCTCCAGGCGCAGCACCTTGTAGCCGTAGATGCCGCGGCCGTAACAGCCGGCGTAGCGCCGATTGGACTGATCCAGTCCGAGCAACTCGGCTTCCCCCACACCCAGCTCCGATCGCAACCGGCCGCCGTGGATGCCAGTCAGGCGCAGCAACACGTCGACTGTCAGCAGCGCCAGATGGGTGACATCTTCTTCGTGCACGACATGCCATCCGAATCGCTTAGCGAGGTCGACGAAGTGCGGCCACAAGTGCAGGCCGAAGTCGTTGTCTGACTCGCGGTCGAGCGCAAACTCGTCCATCAGCACGATGCTCGCGCGCTCACGCGACAGCAGCCGGTCGGCTGCTTCAAATAGCGCCAGCGGCTGGATGTACTGCGCGCTCTCCTGCAACACCATCAGGTCGAACGGCGCGCCTTCGGGGGCGAAGTCTTCGAGCCGGTCGACGTGCACAGCCAACTCAGCGCCGTGCCGCTCGTGCACCGCGTTCGCCTGGGCAGGCTCTGGCGTGATACCCACCGCGTCGTACCCCCGCTGGCGCAGACGGGCCAACGTGTCGCCCAGACCGACGCCGACTTCGAGCACCCGGCAAGGCGGCGGCATCTGTGCCCACAACCTCCGGCTGGCGCGCTCCTGGGCCTGCCAGATGGGCTCGTCGATCGACTCGAAGAGCCCGTAGTGCAAATAGTCGACACGCCCTTCAGCCCACAGCAGCATTGCCGCGTAGGCGTTCAGGGGAAAACTGAATTGCTTGAGATCCACCGCGCCCTTCTCTTTCTACCGCCCCATGTCAGAGTAACGCGTCTGGCGGGCGTTTACGCCGCAGCCTGGGTCTTCCAGCAACCCGCGCAATAGTCGGGGAACAAACCATTCCACAGGTTGAATCTCACCCGCTCGTAGTGCGGGTTGCCCAACACCTCGTCGACCGACTTCTCGAACAGGTTCCACTCGGGATCGAGCACGTCCTTGACCTGGCAACACGGGGTGACGTGACCGCTGAGCAGGCTGTACAGCCACTCTTCATCGCAGCCCGGGCGCATGCCGTTCTGGCGCCCGCTGTTGGAACCCGGCACCCCTTCGGCGGCACAGAAGTCCAGGGCCTGCGGCAGGATGCGCTCGGCCACCGGGCGCTTGACGGCAATGCGCTGCGTCACGCCGTCGATGTGCGCCATCTGCGGCAGCGTGCCCTTGGGGTAGATCTGCACATACGAGGCCTTGGGGTTCAGCGGCTGGAAACTTTCGTAGAGATCGACGCCGCGGCGTTTGGCCTCTTCCACGATGGCCAGCATCTGGTCTTCGGTGTGGGTGAAGAGCGTGCCCTTGATACCGATCTTGGGGTACTGGTGACCGTGCTCGTCGCGGTAGCGTCTGAGCCTTTCGATGCCCTGCCACACCCGCGCCAGGTCGCCGTCGACGCGCGACTCGGCAAAGGTGGCCGGGTCGATCGAGTCCACCGACACCGAGACATAGCAGACCTCGGTCTCGCAGAGCTTGCGCACCACGCTCTCGCTGAAGGCCGAGCCGTTGGACGTCATCAGCACGCGGATGCCGCGGTCGCGCGCCATCGCCGCCATCTCGAAGAAGCCCTTGTGCAACAGCGGTTCGCCTTCGCCCACCAGCGCAATGGCCTTCAAGCCCGGAAAGTTGTCCAGCACCTTGGCAAAGTTGTCGACTTCGATGTCGGCCTGCACCATCTGGCGGCCGACGCAGTACCAGCAGTTGAAGTTGCATCGGGTCGTCGGCTCGATGTTGAGGAAGGTGGGCGTGGCCGACCAGAGCCGCGCATCGACCGCGGTCACCTCCAGCCCCTGGCTGGCCGGGTGACTGTCGGCATGCTGCGCGCGCAGCGCGGCAGGCAGGGCGAAGCGGCGGCATTCCGGGCAATGGCGCAGCCGCGCTTCACCCACCCACAGATCGGCGCCGTAGCGCACATGCGCCGCCACCTCGAACGTGCCGGGGGCGCCGCAGAAACTGCAGTCGGCGTACTGCGCCGCCGGCAGTGCAGCATGAGCGGCATCGGGCACCAGATGGGCATGGCAGCGCCGCCACGCGACCGTCAGGTCCAGCGGCGCGTATGCGGTCGATTCGAGGGTCGGCGTCACATCAACTCCAATGGTGTTCCAGCGTCACGACGCCCTGCTCCAGGCCGTCCTGCGTGACCTCGAGCTGAATCACGTACATCGCCGACTCGTAGTAATGCAGCCCGCGCTCGCAAGCCAGGATCACATTCATGTAGTAATCGCCCTTGAGCAGCGGCAGGCGCTTGAAGGTCAACGTCACGCTGCCGTTGCCGCGCGCGTCGGGCTTCAGCAGCACGGCGTCATTGTGCGACCCGGCGCTGGCCACCAGGTTGCCCGACCGCGTGAACAGCGCCGTGATGAGGGTCGGCGCGGGCAACTCCGGGTCGATGGCGAAATCGACCTCGATCGTGAGGTCGTCGCGCAGGGTGTGAAGTTTTAGGGTGCGGCCTGACTGGCTGGGTGTGCGTGCATTTAGGCGCTTGATGCGCGCGTGGCCGGGTTGGAACGGCACGGGCACCGGCACGGCCACGGGCTCGGCCGGCAGGTCGGCGGCATCGGCCGGCCGCTGGGCCTCGGAGGTCTCGACCACCTCGACCACCTCGACCGGGCGCATCACCGGTTCCATCAACTCCGCGGCTGCGGCGCGCGGCTCGAAGCCGTGGGCCTCGGCGCCGATAAAGTCGTTGTACGCCGCGACCACGCGCGAGACCTCGTCAGCCATCCTGATCTCACCCTGGTCGAGCCAGATCGCGCGCGAACAGATGGATTCGACGTGGTAGGTGGAGTGCGAACAGAACAGGATCGTCACGCCGCGGTCCTTCAGGCTCATGATGCGATCGAAGGATTTGCGCGCGAAGGCGCCGTCACCAACGGACAGTGCCTCGTCGACGACCAGGATGTCAGGGTCCATGCTGGTGGCCATCGAGAACGCCAGGCGCATGAACATGCCGCTGGAGTAGCTGCGCACCGGCTGGTCGACGAACTCGCCGATGCCCGCGAAGTCGATGATGGCGTCCATGCGGCTGTCGACCTGTTTCGACGTCAGGCCGAGCAGCGGGCCGTTCAGCCGCACGTTCTCGCGGCCGGTCAGTTCGGGGTTGAAGCCGGCACCCAGTTCGAGCAGCGCGGCCACGCGGCCGTTGACGGTGCGTTGCCCGCTGCTCGGGTCGAGCACGCCGCACACCAGTTGCAGCAGGGTCGACTTGCCGGCGCCGTTGCGACCGACCAGACCCACCACTTCGCCGCGCCCGACCTGAAGGTTGACGCCGCGCAAGGCATGATGCTGCTGGCCGGGCGTACCGCGGCCCGATAGTTGGCCCCACAGCCGGCGCCAGGGCCGCGACGCGAGCGAATAGCTCTTGGTCACGTCACGCAGCTCGATGATGGTGTCGCTCATAGTCGGTCTACACCAAGTCGGCAAAGCCAGGGCGCAGCCGCTTGAACAACCAGCGCGCGGCGACCAGGGCCACCAGCAACAGCACCGCCTGCACCGACGCGACGCCCACGTCCAACGGGTCGCCGAACCAGGCCATGCGGAAAAACTCGATGGGCGCCGACAGCGGATTCAAAGTGAGGATGACGCTCAAGACCGCTGGCGCGGCATCGATGGGGTAGAAGACAGGTGACAGAAACATCAGGCCCGAGACCGCCACGGGCACCAGGTGCTGTAGGTCGCGCAAGTACGTGCCGACGGCCGCCAGCACGAGAGCCAGCATCCACTGCAACACCAGCAGCCACACGAAGGCAGCCGGCAGCCAGAGCCACGACAGGCGCGCGCCGTCGCCCACCACCAAGATCATCAGCGCCAGCACGCCCATCTGCATGAGCGTGTGCACCATCACCTGCATCAGCAACGCCACGCACAGCAGTTCCAGCGGAAAGACGACCCGCTTGACCAGGTTGGCGTTGTCCTGGATCAGCCGCGTGGCGCGCGTGGCCACCTCGGCGGTCGACGTGAAGATCGTCAGGCCGGCAAACAACCGCAGCACGTAACCGTAGCCGTCGTCACCCGCGCCACCCACTCCCCAGCGGGCCTGGAAGACGCCACGAAACACCAGGCTGTACACGGCCAGCATCGCCAGCGGCGCCAGCACGGCCCACGCCACGCCGACCAGGCTGCCACGGTACCGCCCCAGGATGTCTCGTTTGGCGAGCGGCCAAGCCCGCTGCAGGCCATCGGTCCAGGGCGTCATGGCACCAGCTCAGCGCGACTGGGTCACGAAGGTGACAACCACGTTCTCGGTGGGCAAGGCAGGAAATTCGGTGCTCACGGCGGCCACGGCCACCTTGCCGATCTCGTCCATCACGTCCAGGCCGGTGACGATGCGGCCGAACACGGCGTAGCCCGGGACAGCGTCGCTGACGTAGTCGAGCGACGCGTTGTCCACGAGGTTGAAATAGAACTGCGTGGTCGCGGTGTCGGGGCCACGGTCTTGCGCCATCGCGATGGTGCCGCGCAGATTCTTCAGCCCGTTGTTCGACTCCAGCACGATGGCAGCTGCGGTCGCCTGCTTGGCCTTGGGGCCGGCGCTGTAGCCGCCGCCCTGGGCGACGAAGTTCTGCAGCACGCGGTGGAAGATGGTGTTGGCGTAAAAGTTGGCGCCCGCATAGTCCAGGAAATTCTTGACCGTGACCGGCGCTGCCGAAGGGTCCAGCTCGATCGTCATCGAGCCGGTGCGCGAGCCCTGAGAGACCAGCATCAGGACCTGTGGCTTGGGCACGTTGAGTTGCAGACGCGCGAGTTCCAGGCCGCTGGCGTTGCGGATACGCGGGCTCAACGGACCCAGGCCGTTGACGACACAGGTGAACGTCGCCTGGAAGTCACTGGCGGCACCGCTGCGCGTTACGGCGCCGCAGGGTCCGTCCACTGTCATGAACAGGCCGGGATCGTCGAGCTTGGATCCAAAGACGGTCACTGTGAGCGTGCGGTTGTAGGCCGCGCTGGTGGCCGACAAGTTGCTCACCGCCGGGCCGTTGCCAACGCCCCCCCCGCCGCCGCATGCTGCCAGTGAGGCCGTCAGCAGGACGGACGCACCATGTCGAATCCACATACAGGTCGATGCCTTCACGGTTGGGTCGGCGTGGGGCTGGCGGCCGGGCTCGCCAGCAACAGCGCATCAAGATCGGCCGCCACCTCCGGCAGCGGTACGCCGGCGCGAACCTTCAGGCGCAGACGCGACAGGATCTGGTCGATCCGGGCCTGGGCCAGGTCGCGGCGGGCCAGGAAGTGAGCGGCCTGCGCATCGGCGACATCGCTCAGCGTGCCCAAGCCCATTTCCAGCGAGCGCCGCGCGGCCTGCCAGGCCAGGGCCGTCGAGTCTGCCGCCCGGCTGTAGGCCGAGATCTTGTGCGCGCCGTTGGTCATCGCCAGGAAGTGGCGCTGCACGTCGACCTCGAGCGTCTCACGCTCGGTGCGGATGTCTTCAGCCGCCACCGCTTCGCGGGCCCGGGCCTGCTGCACAGCGGCGTCGATGCCGCCGCCGCTGTACAGCGGCACGGTCAACTGCACACCCACGGCGCGCAGGTTCGATTGCTGTCCGACGGTGTTGCTGGAATCGTTTTCGCTGCGTGCCACGCTGCCGGTCAGGTCCAGACGCGGCAGGTGCGCCGCAGCCTGCCGCTTTACCACCAGCCGCGCCACCTCGGCGGCACGTTCACGAGCCCGCAGCTGCGGGCTTTCACGCACCGCCATCTCGAGCCAGTCGCCCAGACGGTCGGGAAACAGCACCATCGGCTTCACCTCGGCCGGCAGGGGCGACAGCACGGTGTCTGGAATCCCGGTCAGGCGCGCCAGCTGGCGGCGCGCAATGTCCTGCTGGTCGGTGGCCTCGACCAGGCGCGCCCGCGCCACGTCGAGGTTGGCTTCGATCTGCACCACCTGCACCCTTGTCCCCTCGCCACGCTGCTGCCGTTGCGCGGTCTGCGCGGCCTGGGTTTGCAGGCTAACCACCTGCGCTTCAGCCAAGCGCCGGCCCTCGTCGGACAGCAGCAGCTGCAGGTAGGCGCCGGCCACCCGGTCCATCAGCTCAATCGTCTGGCTGCGCAGAATCTCGTCGGCCACTTCGGTCTGTGCCAGGGCCAGCTTGTAGCCGCTGTAGGCTTCGTAGTTGAAGATCGGCATGCGCATCTGCAGGCTGCTCTGCGGCGTGGTGTAGTCCAACCGGGTGCGAACCTCCTGGTTCTGTGAATTCGGGAAGATGCGCGAGCCCTGCACCTTCGAGTCGCTGGCGCTGAAGGTCAGCGAGGGCAGCAGCGCGGCGCGGGCGATGGGCACGTTGAACCCGGTAACGTCGCGTTCGAGCCCGGCGGCGCGATAGTTGGAGTCGAAGGCGCGCGCCGCGTCGTAAGCCTGCGAGAAAGTCAACGCCTGCGCGGCCGGGCTGGCCGCCAGCGAGGCAACGGCCGCCAGGCGCAGCACGGAAGATCTCAGCGGAAACATGCTCATTGCTCGGTCATCGCCGCGGCCACCCGCTTGATCAGCGGGTGCAGCATGTAGGTCAGCAGGGAGCGCTCGCCGGTGCGGATCAACACCTCGGCCGTCATGCCGGGCTGCACCTTGCGGTCGCCCAGCGCCTTCAGGCCCTCAGGCGTCAAGGCCACGCGGCCGAGGTAGTAGCTGCTGACGCCGCCCGCGACCTGCTCGCTGATTGCATCGCCCGACAAGGACAACAATTTGCCCATCACCACCAGGTGTGGCGAGCCGGCGAAAGCCGAAAAACGCACCTCGACTTCATCGCCCACCTTGATGCGGTCGATCACATGCGGTGGCACCTTCAAGTCGAGCAGCGTCATTTCTCCCAGGGGCAGGATGTCCATCAAGTGCTGGCCCGGCGTCACGACGCCACCGATGCCGGTGACGCCGAGCGCAATGACCTGCCCGGCGCTCGGTGCGGTGATCTGCATGCGCCCAAGTTCCTGGGTCATGGCGGCCAGCTTTTCCTGGTTGGCCTGGACCTCGCGGCGCACACCGGCCAGTTCGCCCGAGGCTTCCTTGGCGTATTCCTGGCGGCGCTGGGCCAGGCGCAGGCGTTGCTCGGCCGCGCTGCTGACCAGCTTGTTCATGGTGGTTTCCAGGTCGGCCAGCGACGTGCGCAGTTCGGCCTGCGCCTGTTCGAGCTGCAGGGCCTGGTTGCGCGGCGCAAATCCTTCGTCTGCCAGCGCACGCACGCCAGCCAGTTGCTGCGTCTGGAGGGCCTGCTGGTTGCGGCGGCTCGCCGCCATCTGTCTCAGGCCGTTGGCCTGCGTCTCGAGCCCGCGAATGACTTCGTTGGAAGCGGCGATGTCGGCCGTCTGCGCCCCGCGCCGCGCCGTGAACAGCTGGGTCTGCACGGCCATGTGCTGGGCTGCCACCGGGTCGGTGGAGCTCGACAGATCGGGGTGGAAGCTGATGCTGGAGGCGCCCGCCAGTTCAGCGACCAGGCGCCCTTCCAGCGCGCGCTGGGCGAGGTAGTTCTGCTGAATGCCTGCGTAGGTGGCGCGGGCCGCGCCGTCGTCCAACTCGATCAGCACATCGCCTTGTTTGACAAGCGCTCCTTCTTTCACCAGCACCTTGCGCACCACACCGCCCTGCATGTGTTGAATGGTCTTGCGGCGGCTCTCCACCGACACCACCGCCGGGGCCGACACCCCTTCGTCCAGCGGCGCCCAGGCGGCCCAGGCCAGGAACAGGCCAAAGCCGACTACCAACACCCAAAAGCCCATGCGGATGGGGCCGCGTGTGTCGGACAGTTGAGCAATTTCGCGGGCATCGGCGACGTCGCTGGCAGGGACTGCAAGGCCAGGACCAGGGGCGCCGATGGCCACGAGAAGATTGCTGGGGGGAGTGACTGTATTCATGCGATTGCGTTTCCGGCTGGAGCAGCCACGGCGGGCGGGGCAACAATGGGAGCAAGCCTGCTGATGCGGCCGGCTTCGATCACGAGCACGCGGTCTGCAACGCTCAGGAGTTGGGGTTGGTGGACGATCATGAAAACCGTGGAGCCGCGGGTCTTGAGGTCGCGCACCGCACGGATCAGCGCGGCCTCACCCAGATCGTCGAGGTTCGCGCTGGGCTCGTCGAGCACCACCACCTTGGGTTGACCCAGCAGTGCACGCGCCAGCCCCAGGCGCTGCCGCTGCCCGCCCGACAAGATGCTGCCGGCCTCGCCGATGGGCGTGTCGTAGCCCTTGGGAAGGCGCAGCACCATGTCGTGGATGCCGGCCCGCGTGGCCGCGTCGATCACCACCGAGGCACTCGCGTCGCTGAAGCGCGAGATGTTTTCGGCGATCGAGCCGTCGAACAGCTCGATGTCTTGCGGTAGATAGCCCAGGTGGGGCCCGAGTGTCTGCCGCGGCCAGGCCTGGATGGCGTGGCCGTCGAGCAGCACATCGCCATCCATGCCGGGCCAGATGCCCAGCAGGCAACGCGCCAGGGTCGACTTGCCGGCGCCCGAAGGCCCGATGATGGCCACCACTTCGCCGGCCTTGAACTCCGCATTCAGGCCTTGCAGGATGGGCGTCTTCCGCCCGGCGGCTGTGGCCTGCAGGTTGCGCAGGGTGATCTGGCCAGCGACGCTGGACGCAGGCGCTTCCAGCGGTTGCTCGGGCTGCGCCGCCAGCAGGGCGTTCAGCCTGGCGAACGCGGCGCGGGCTTCGACCGACTGGCCCCAGCTCTGCACGATCACGCCAATCGGCCGCAGCGCATTGCCCATCAGCGCGTTGCTCGCCACCATGGCGCCCGGGGTGATCTTGCCGTCGATGGCCAGCAGCGCGCCCAGCGCCAACATCAGCGCCTGCTGCGTGTATTGCACCCACTTCATCACTGCCTGCACGCGCCGCGCTGCTTCCTGCACCTTGGCCTGCTGCGCCAGCTGCCGTTCGTGCAAAGCCATCCATTGCCGGCGCAGGTTGGGCTGCATGCCCATGCTTTCCACGGTTTCGGCGTTGCGCAGCTTGGCCTGCAGGTACTCACCAGAGTCTTGGGCCAGTTCCTGCGTCAGCTTCTGCCCCTTGCGCGTCAGCCGCTGCACCGTGAAGCCCAGCGCCAGTTGCAGTGCGCAGAAGACCACGGACATCCAACCCAGCCACGGGTGCATCAGGAACAAGGTGATGACGAACACCACGGCCCAGGGTGAGTCAGCGATCGCAAAGATGCCGTTGCCGGTGAGGAACTGCCGCAAGGTGTTCATGTCCGTCAGCGGCTGCTGCGGGCTGCGTTGCGGCTTGGCCAACTGGGCACTGAACGCGGCCGCAAACACGCGGCGGTTCAAGGCGTCGTCAAACCGGCCGCCGGCCCTGACCAGCAGCCGCGAGCGAACCCATTCGGCAAAGGCCATCACCACCGACAGCACCAGCATCAGGCCGGTCAGCGCCAGCAGCGTCAACCCGTTGCCACTGGCCATGACGCGGTCGAAGACCTGCAGCATGTAGAGCGTAGGGGTCAGCATCAGCAAATTGACGAACATGCTGAAGACGCAGACCCAGAAGAACTCGCGGCGGAAGGTCCAGAGCAGGCCGGCCAGCGGGCCTTGACCGACCATGCGCGGCTGTTTGGAAGCGTCCGCTGTCGTCTGCGACGCGAGGGCGGGCTGTGGAACCGGGCTCACGGGTGCGCCGTGGGGGCGGGGTTGGATGATCGCGGTCATAGGCTGGTCATGTGGCGGCTGCGGCGGCAGGCGGTGCGGTGGCGCGCGGTTGAGCCAGGCCTTGGGCCTGGCCTTGGGCTTTGGCGGCAGCCTGCTCGTTGGCCTTCTTCAGCGCTGCCAAGACGTCTTCGCGCGGTCCGAAGGCAGCCACGGCGCCTTCCACGATCAGCAGCAGCTTGTCTGCGGCCGCCAGCAGGGTGCTGCGGTGGGTGATGGCGATCACCGTGCTGCCCTTGTCCTTGAGCCGCCGTATCAGCTCGATCAAGGCCTTCTCGCCGGCTTCGTCGAGGCTGGAATTGGGTTCGTCCAATACGATCAGGCGGGGTGAGCCGTAGATGGCGCGGGCCAGCCCGATGCGCTGCCTTTGCCCGCCCGACAGCACGGCCCCTTCTTCCCCGATCTGGGTGTCGAAGCCTTCTGGCAGCGCCTCGATCATCGCGGTGATGCCCACTTCGTCGGCGGCCTGGCGTACCAGGGCGTCGTCAACCTTTCCGAAGCGGGCGATGTTTTCGGCCAGGCTGCCGTCGAACAGCTCGACGCCCTGCGACAGGTATCCCAGATGCGGGCCGAGTTGCGTCTTGTGCCAAGTGAACATGTCGACGCCGTCCAACCGCACCTTGCCGCCTTGGGAGGGCCAGACTCCGATCAAGGCCCGGGCCAGGGTGGACTTTCCTGCGGCAGAAGGGCCGATGATGGTCAGCAGTTCGCCCGGCAGGGCGCCGAAGCTGACGTTCTTGAGCACTGGTGCCTGTGACCCCGGCGGGACGACCGTGATGTTCTCGGCGATCAAGACCCCCCTGGGCGGCGGCAGCTCCATGCCAGGTTCTGCCTCGGGGACGTTGTGGAGCAAGGCGCTGACGCGGCTGTAGGCAGCCCGCGCGTTGCCGATGCCCCGCCATTGGCTCATCAGTTGGGCCATCGGCGCGAGCACTCGCCCACCCAGGATCGACGCCACGATGGCCATGCCGGCACCCCCGGCCAGGTTGTTGTTGACACCCAGCCAGGCCGCCAAGCCCAGCAGCAGCGACCCCTGCATCGCGACCACCATCTTCGACGCGGCAGAAGCCGCACCTGCCTTGTCCGACGCCTGGCCCAAGCCGACCATGAACCGACGTTGGCTGTGGGTCCAACGTTTGTGCATGGCGGTCTCCATGCCCATTGACTG
This sequence comes from Burkholderiales bacterium, assembly GCA_031359905.1. GTDB lineage: Bacteria > Pseudomonadota > Gammaproteobacteria > Burkholderiales > Burkholderiaceae_C > Rubrivivax. The sequence continues at coordinate 17,969 of JANMAP010000351.1, forward strand.
GATGACCTGCGCATTGCGCAGGCTGCCTGCAGCGCGCAACTGGGCCTCGACCGCGGCCCGGTTGGCCTCGCCGTAGGGGCGTGCCGAGTTGCGTTCTTGGTACGCGCCGATGGCTGCCTGCAAGGCAGCAGCCGCCATCGCCAGCAGCACCAGCCACGGGCTCATGACGTACAGCAGCAACAGGCACAGCAGTGATGCGGGCATGTCCAGCAGCGCGGTCACCGCCGGCGAGTGGATGAAGTCGGTGGCTCCGCGCAGGTCGTTCATCGCTTGAGGGCTGCCGCCCGGCAACTTGCGCAGGATGGCCGTGAAGGTGGCGTCGAAGACCCGCGTCCGCAGCCTCTCTTCCACCTGCTGCGCTGCGCGATACAGCACCCGCAGGCGGACAATCTCCATCAGTTCCAGGGCCACGTAGCTGCCGACGGCGGCCAGCAGAAGCCAGAGCAAGGTGGCGTCGTTGCGGCTGTTGAGAACGCGGCCGTAGACCTCGAACATGAACCACGATGGCACCAGCATCAGCCCCCCGATGACCAGGCTCTGCCGGGCCGCCTGCAGATACAAGCCCCGAGGGCTGGCAAATGCCGCGCGCAGTTCCGGGTTGCGGGGCGGCTGTTCGGGAGCGGTCGGCGGTCGTGGCAAAGCACTCATGTCTGACTTTCGGGGTTGATGCGCATGCGACGGCTGGCCAAGGGTCGTGCTGCGGGTCGGTTGGCGGCCGGGATGGGGGTGATGTCCGTGTCAGCGCCAGCGGCAGCGGCTGTGACATCGAGCACCAGCAAGTACTCCGGCAGATCGACGCCGAGCTTGGACAGCTTGCTCGGTCGAACGGCCACGGCGGTCTCGGCGTCATCACCGAAGCGGAAACTCAACATGTAGTTCCCATCACGCTTGAAGAGAGCGATCTCGCGCAGCTTGCTTTCCCTGAACCGCGTCTGGTCGGTCGGGCTGAGCGGCAGGTTGAAACGCATGCGCCCGTCCAGCGTGTACATCGACAGTTGCCCGTCTTTGACGCTCAAAGTGTGCCGGTCAAAGTAAACCGGGTTGCTGTCGCCAAAACGCACCAGCGGCAGCGGCTTGCCCGCCAGACGCGTCAAATTCAGCGGACTGTCCGGGTGCTGAAACAGCAATCGGCTGGTGCGGGACACCGCGTAAATTGCGTTGCACACCATTTGCGAGCCCATTTCGGGAAAACGGTCACGCAAGCGACGGTACATCAAATGGTGCAGTGCCACCCGGTTCCAGACGCGGGTTTGCTGCACCGTGGGTGCCAGCGCGTTGCAGACCTGCGCAAACGCCGCCTGCAAAG